>JBNMHN010000032.1:0-12115 GCA_050872805.1 Clostridia bacterium | reverse complement strand
GCCCTCCACTCTCCCGAGTTCATTTCGCCTTTGATAGCCTTTTCCATACTAACTTTGGCAATGGAACACAAGCTTCTTTGAGCAAGTTGTTCCTTGCCCATTTCAAGTGAGAAAACCGCGACTTTCTTTTTCTCAACCGACGCCACGTGCTGAACAATGTTCATCGCAAACGCCGTTTTACCAACACTTGGACGCGCTGCAAGCAAGATAAGGTCGCTATTTTGCAGCCCGTTTGTCAACCTGTCAAGCGCATAAAAGCCCGTTTTGATACCCGAAAACGCCGATTTGTCGCGCGCGATTTTGTCAAATCTATCGACAACTGCAGGCAAGACATCGCGAATGTGCGTGAGTGATGTCGTGCTCTTTCTTTGAGCAATGTCGTAGATTGTTTTTTCCGCATACTGCAAAACTTCTTCCGCCTCAGTTTCATTGTACGCTTTTTCAGCAATTGACTGACACGCATTTATGACCTGTCTTAACATTGAGTCGCGCATAACCATTTCAACATACGACTTGTAATTTGCCGCGCTAGGCATACTCGTTGCAACCTTTGTGACATACGAAATGCCACCCACTGACTCCAAAAGTTCCTTACGCTCTAGCGCATCAACAAGCGTGACGTAATCTAGCGTTTTGTTTGCGTTGTATATTTGATACATTTCATCAAAAATCGTCCTGTGGACATCTGCATAAAAATCGTCCGCTTTCAGCACTGCAAAAATTTCGTGCTGAACATTGTCCGTCAACATAATACAGCCTAAAACGCTGATTTCAGCATCATCACTGTGTGGCATAACCTTTATTGCCATAACACTTTCTCCTATTAGTCTAGTCTTTCTTTTGTTTTATGTTGTTATTATTGTTTTTCTTTTCCTCACGGCTTTGAGCAATGCGCGCTGCGATAGCCTTGCCAACAAACACAAAACCGAGGCACAATAACACATCAATTGTTATTCGCCAACCACTGCTCAAGTCTTTCAGCAACGTAAAATTGAGCAAAATGAGAACAGGAACAAATACGAGCAAAATGAGAACCATTTTAAGCATCTCGCGTTTTGCATTATTTTTGTTGTACAGTCTTTTTTCTCTTTTCATAGCGCCTCACACTTATAGTGGATATATTTTAGCATATTTTCAAAAAAAATACAAGGTTTTCAAATGAATTATGCAAACGCACATTTGACTCAGCAAAAATGGTTTAAAAAATCAAAAAAATATCAAATGATTTGATGTCATTTGATATTTTGTTTACATCATCAATGTTGGGGTGAGAAAAATTACAAAAAAAAAGACATAATGTCATCCCATACTATGAGAAAACATTACGTCTATTTATATATTGCAAATTTATCGACAACTGTTATATCATAACCCAGTTGTTGACATTCATTACACCGCTAATGTCAACTGAAATTGTTGTGTCTTTAGTTAAATTTGTATAAGTCCGCTTTAATGTTTTAGTCCCCCCAATAGTTGCACTCATATACAATGTTTCATATACCTGTATCGTAAATGCAGACGACCCGACGATTATAAAGTTGATTTCGTCGCCGTTTGTCACAACAAATTGCCTTGTTGGCTGGTAGCTACTATCTAAAATATAAATTACAAAGTCTCGTGGCACTTTTGTTGTGACATTTATCGTAATCAAAAATTCACTTATAGCGTCACATTCACTACATATGCCGTCAACAAAATTATGATTTCCTGTTTGAACTACTCCAGTAGCACTGCTATTAGTTCTAAAGTCATAAAATGTGCGCGTGTGCGTACTTGAATCTTTCTTTACCCACACCGTTACGTAATTTATTTTATGACTTTTCGCATAAGTATATGGCGAATTTGTAGTGTTGTCCGGCCCAATGATTGTCAAATTACTACAACCTTCAAACGCAGAATCGCCGATGCTCGTAACACTTGCGGGAATTGCAACACTCGTCAAACTGCTACAACCATAAAATAAATATTCGCCGATGTTTGTTGCACTTTCGGGGATTATAATGCTCGTCAAACCGCTACAATCTTTAAATGCATAACTGCCGATACTTGTTACACCTGTGACTATTGTAACGCTCGTTAAGCCACTACAACCAGAAAATGCATAACGTCCGATGCTTGTTACACCACTTTGTATAGTTATACTCTTAATTTCACTATTTTCATAAAAGGGTGAAGAAGAAGAAGAAGCATAATCTGTCATTGCTCCAGTTCCTGAAATTATAAGCGTGCCAGTGGTTGAATCAAATGACCAGTTTACGTTTGTTCCACAAGAGCCTGAGGATGCTAAAGCAGACACGGCGATTTTATCTTGAGGGGTTGTTTGAATGTTTTGAGGTGGCACAACAAAGAATAATATTGACGCATATAGCAGCATCGCAAAAAAGAACAAGACAAAAACAGGCAGTTTATTGAACCCCTTTTTGCTTGCTATTCCGTTCTTATAATTTAGTTTTCGTACCTTTTTTGCAACGACTTTTTTGCCATTATTTTCGGGGTTTACCTTACCTTTCTGAGACGCCCCCCCCCCCCGTTTAGTTAAGTGCTTAATCATTTTGTAATCCTCACTTGATAAATTTTTCATTTTTAGTTTACCACAATTATAGGAAATTATCAAATGTTTTTAGGCGTTTTTTGAGAATTTTTAAAATTTGTTAATTCTTTTTAATTCTCAAAGCAAATTTCAAATCAAATTTCACTATGGAATTTACTTTGAGTTTTAACGCGCACATTTGACTCAGCAAAAATGGTTTAAAAAAAACAAAAAAATCAAATGATTTGACGTCATTTGATATTTTTTATCTATAATACAAGATACACAAACTCTATAGAATTTTTAGGCAAACATTGCTTTGTTTTTATCCTAATTCAAAACTAATTGTTTGCATTCCTGTATGCGGCAGATTTACGCTTGCCGTGGTCAAGTTCCTTTTTGCGGATACGGATTGACTCAGGTGTTACTTCAAGCAATTCGTCGTCGTTCAAGAACTCCAAAGATTGCTCAAGGCTCATATTAATTGGCGGTGTCAAGCGAAGCGCTTCGTCACTAGAAGTTGAGCGCATATTGCTCATTGCTTTGCGTTTACAAACATTGACAACCAAGTCCTCGCCCTTAGGGTTTTGTCCAACTACCATACCAGCATATACTTTAGTACCAGGTGAAACAAACAAGTCGCCACGTTCTTGCGCGTTTGCAAGCCCGTATGTGATGCATTCGCCGTCCTCAAATGCGACGAGCGCACCAAAGTTGCGGCGTTCAATTTCGCCACGATATGGTTGATATGAATCAAATACTGAACTCATTACACCTTCGCCGCGGGTATCGGTCAAGAACTCCGACTTATATCCGAACAGTCCGCGCGCTGGGACAAGAAATTCCGCTCTCATACGGCTGCCTTGTGGGTGCATTGAAACAAGTTCACCCTTTCTGCGTCCCATTTTTTCCATAACTGCACCGACTGAATCTTCAGGCACGTCTACGACAAGCCTATCAATAGGTTCAAGTTTTTTGCCGTCGGCATCTGTTCTATACAAAACTTTTGGCATTGAAACTTGGAACTCATAACCTTCGCGGCGCATATTTTCAATCAAGATTGAAAGGTGCATTTCACCTCTACCGCAAACCAAAAATGCTTCGGTTGTGTCGGTGTCACTGACACGCAATGAAAGGTCTTTGATTGTTTCACGGTAAAGTCTTTCGCGCAAGTGGCGGCTAGTAACAAACTTGCCCTCTTTACCTGCAAATGGGCTATCGTTTACCATAAATGTCATTTCGACGCTAGGTTCACTAATTTTAACAAATTCAAGCGCGCTTGGATTTTCAGGGTCACAAAGTGTATCCCCGATCATAACATCATCGACACCTGCGATACAAACAATGTCCCCGCAGGACGCTTCTTGTGCTTCAATTCTCTTTAGCCCGTCATACGTGAACATTTGTTGCACTCTTGATTTTCTAACCTTATCAGGTGAGAAGAAATTATCAACTGCGACCATTTCACCAACTTTGACCTTACCATTTTCAATTTTACCAACTGCAAGTTTGCCGAGAAAGTCGTTGTGTTCCGTGCTAGAAACAAGCATTTGGAATGGCGCATTTTCGTCACCCTTTGGTGGCAAAATGTGTTCGATAATTGTTTCAAACAATGGACGCAAGTCTGTTCCTTGTTGGTCGGGGTCAAGACTAGCGATACCGAGTCTTGCTGACGCATAGACAATTGGGCTGTTAAGTTGGTCGTTTGTAGCATTGAGGTCAATCAAGAGTTCCAGCACTTCGTCCACAACTTCCGAAATACGCGCGTCTGGTCTATCAATTTTGTTGACAACGATGATAACGCGCAAGTTGAGTGCAAGCGCCTTTTCAAGGACAAAGCGCGTTTGCGGCATTGTGCCTTCAAATGCGTCGACAACAAGCAAGACGCCATCGGTCATTTTGAGTACGCGTTCCACCTCACCACCGAAGTCAGCGTGTCCCGGGGTGTCGATAATGTTGATTTTATAATCTTTATAATGAGCGGACGCGTTCTTTGCCAAAATGGTAATACCGCGTTCACGTTCAAGCGCGTTGCTGTCCATAACCCTATCGGCAACTTCTTGATTTTGGCGGAAAACGCCACCTTGTTTAAGCATTTCATTTACAAGCGATGTCTTGCCGTGGTCGACGTGGGCAATAATCGCAACATTTCTAATTTTTTCCTTTGAAAATTGCATAATTCTACTCCTAAATTCAAAAAAAATATGCGCAAACCATTGCGCTATATCTAATAAATTTACATTATTATACCACAATCGTTTAAAAAAAACAAGAACTTTATAAAAAAAACTTCGTCGATATAAAAATATTTTTTCTTGTTAATTCTCAAAGTAAATTCCATAGTGGAATTTGAGGTGGAATTTACTTTGATTTGTATACAAAAAAATAGGAAAAACTAGAGCGTTCTTCCTATTATAAAATGTTTAATTTATATAACTAAACTACTAAAATTGTGAGTTGTAAAGTTCGGCATACTTGCCGTTTTGCGTCATAAGTTGTTCGTGCGTGCCAGATTCAAGCACTTTGCCGTCGGCAATGACCAAAATTTGGTCTGAGTTTTTGATTGTCGAAAGCCTATGTGCGATGACAATACTTGTTTTGTCTTTAGCAAGTTCGTCCATAGCGCGCGCGATAATTTGCTCTGTGCGCGTATCGACGCTACTTGTCGCTTCATCCAAAATGAGCATTGGCGCGTTGTGAACCTTTGCACGCGCGATTGTCAGCAACTGCTTTTGCCCTGCTGAGAGCGAAACGGTGTCATCAAGGTAAGTGTTATAGCCTTGTGGCAAAGTTCTAATGAAGTGGTCAAGCCCGACGCGCTTGCACGCATTCTCAACATCTTCGTGCGTCGCATTTTTTGTGTTGAACACAATATTGTCGTAAATTGTTCCCTCAAACTGCCACGTGTCTTGCAAAACCATTCCAAACAGTTTGTGAACGTTCTCGCGCGACAAATCTTTGATTGATACACCGTCAATTTTGATATCACCGCTATTTGTTTCGTAAAACTTCATCAACAAATTGACAAGTGTCGTTTTACCCGCTCCTGTTGGTGCAACGAGCGCGACCTTTTGCCCCGCTTTTATGTGTGCGGTGAACCCGTCAAGAACCAACTTGTCGTCGTTGTAACCAAAGTGCACATCTTCAAAGTCAATGTTACCTTTGACATTTTCAAGCACAAGTTTTGGACGCTCCTCAGGCATTTCTTCTTCTTCCAAGAACTCAAAGACTCTACCACTTGCTGCGGCGGTAGATTGCATAGCAGAAACTGCTTGCGCGATTGTTGCTAGTGGCTGCGTGAATATCTTAATATAAATAATGAAACTTACAATTGCCCCGATTTCAATTTTCCCGTCCAAGAACAAAAGTCCACCGACGATACAAACCGCGACATACCCAATGTTGCCGACAAATTCCATTAGCGGCATCATAATACCCGAAACAAACTGCGACTTGTATTGCGATTTGCAAAGTTTGTTGTTGACCTCATCAAATCCGCTTTTCATTTTCTTTTGCGCGTTGAATGTTGCAACAATGTTTTGCCCTGAATATGTTTCTTCGACTATGCCATTGAGTTGCCCAAGTTCTTTTTGTTGGCTAATGAAATGTTTTTGAGAAAACTTCATAATCAAACCGATAAGCATTGTGCCGAGCGGAACAACCACCAACGCGACAATGGCTAGTTGCCAACAAGTGACAAACATCATAACAACTGAGCCAATCAAAAGCGTTATGCCAGACATCAACTGAACAAACGATTGATTGAAAGTTACGCCGATTGTGTCAACATCGTTAGTAACTCTACTCAACGTATCGCCAAATGGGCGAGAGTCGTAATACCTAAGCGGCAATTTATTGATTTTAGCATAAATTTGTGTACGCATTTTTTTGCTAGAGCGCTGCACAACTTCCGTAACAATAAACCCTTGAAAGTACGAAAGAATTGCCCCCGCAATAAACAAGCATATAAGTAATATGCCGATGTCGTGAATTTTATCGAGGTCTACCGCCGTCCCTGTTGCAACTGCGCGTTGAATAATGTTTGTGATTTCGCCGATTTTGTCAGGTGCTATGATATTGAACGCAGTGCCAACGGCTGCGAAAATGATTGCGGTAATCAATAATACATAGTAAGGTTTCAAAAATTTAATAAACTTGCCCATTGATTTTACAAAAGGCATAGCATTGTTATTCTTCGTCTTTGCTTGTTTCATAAATTTCCTCCTTACTTAGTTGCGAATTTGCAATTTGCTGGTAAACTTCACAGGTTTCAAGCAACTGCTTGTGCGTGCCCATACCGACAGTTTCGCCACTGTCAAGCACAATAATCAAGTCCGCATCCTTGATTGTGCCGATGCGCTGCGCAACAATGAATTTTGTCACGTCTTTCATCTCTTCTTTGAGTGCTGCGCGCAAAACTTTATCAGTCTTGTAGTCAAGCGCCGAGAAAGAATCGTCAAAGATACAAATCTCAGGATTTTGTGCGATTGCACGTGCAATCGACAAACGTTGTCTTTGCCCGCCCGAAAGATTGCTACCGTTTTGGGCAATGTGCGCATCGAGTCCGCCCATTTTTTCAACAAAATCTTCCGCTTGCGCGATTTTTAGCGCTTTGTGTATTTGTTCTTCTGACAAATTCTTGCCGCCAAAATCGACATTTGAACGCACTGTTCCGCTGAACAATATGCCCTTTTGTGGAACATACCCCATTTTGCCGTGCAAGTCTTCTAGTTTATAATCGCGAACATCGACGCCGTCGACCAAAACTTGCCCATCGGTTGTATCATAAAAGCGCGGAATCAAATTAATTGCCGTGCTTTTGCCGCTACCCGTCGAGCCGATAAAGGCCACCGTTTGCCCGCGCGTGCAAGAAAAGTTCATATTCTTTAACACATATTCTTCCGCATCTGGATAGCGGAAGTTGACGTTTTTAAATTCAACAACGCCTTTTGTTTCGGCATTTTTAGCACTGCTTTGCCCGTCGTTTATTGCTTCGTCCGCGTCCAAAACTTCATAGACACGCTTAAAACAAACTGCGGCGCGCGGAAGCATTACGAAAATTACGCTGACGAGCAAGAATGCCGTAACAACTTGCATTGAGTACATTGTAAATTCCGTGAGCGCTGGTACATTGAGCGTCCCGTCATTGACAAGGTACGCGCCCAGCCAAACGATTGCTAAGTTTAGCCCGTTCATAACAATTGTCATAATAGGACTCAAGGCGCTCATCAATTTGCCGACAACTGAGTTGTTTTTCTTCAATTTTTCATTTGCGACTTCAAATTTGTCTTTTTGATAATCTTCCGCATTATATGCGCGGACGACTCTCAAACCATTCAAGTTTTCTCGGTTAATACCGTTGACTTGGTCGGTCAATTTTTGAATTTTCTTAAAGCGTGGTATTGCAAAAATCATAACAATTACAATGAGCGCTACAAGCGCAAAAACCGAAACACCCGTCGCAATTGAAAGTTCGCCCGATTTGCCAACGATTTTGAGAATAGCAAAAATCGCGATTAGCGGCGCATAGATGATAACCTTTAAGGACATCGCCATTGCCATACCGATTTGCGTGATGTCGTTGGTCGAACGCGTGATGAGGCTGGCGGTCGTGAACTTATTCATCGTCCCTTGCGAAAACGACTGAACCTTGTCAAACACGCACCCGCGCATTCGCTTTGTGTAGTTTGCTGAAATGTATGACGCGATAAAGTTGCCCACTATCAAGCACGCTATACTTCCAAACGCTACTAGTAGCATTAAAAGTCCCTTGCTCCAAATTTCGCTCATTGCCGCGTGCCCTAGAACAAGCGAGACAATGTCGCCCATATAGTCTGGCAACTTCAAATCAAGGTAAACACACGCTAAGTTGATTAACAAAAGCACCCCAAATAAGCACCATTCCTTTTTGTTAAAGTATTTAAAAAATCTAAACATTATGTACTCCCAATAAAACCAAAATAAGGACGCACTGCCCTCATTTTTGTTTCATTATATTAATTTATATAGTCTAAATGCACACAAATTGTGCAAAACTAATAGTATTATATACTTTATAAAAAATAATGTCAACACTTTTGTTAAGTGATTAATCTTTTTTTCCTAAAATCTTTAAATCTATTTTCGTAACAATCAAAGTTTTTACCCTGAAAAAGGTTGCAAATTGTCAAAATTTTGCTATAATTATCTATAATACAGCATCAGGAGCGCAAAACTATGGCAAGACGACCGACAAAAACAATTACCGTCAATCTGCACGGACTAAATGAAGCGGAAGCCCGCGCTAGGCTCAACGAAGTGCTTGAGCAAGCGGCGGACGATGTCAAAATACTGAAAATCGTGCACGGCTACCACGGCGGGCAAGTCCTACTCAATATGGTACGCTACGACTACGTCCACTACCGCATCGACTACATCCAACCCCTTTACGGCAACGACGGCGAAACGTGGTACTACCTGCGCTAAAATGGTAATACAAAAATAGAGCATAAAGAAACACTATTCTTTATGCTCATTCTTTTGTTGTTTATAGCCAAGCAGGCTTTTGTGGTGCTACTAACGTCGCTGTAACATCCAACCACGCTTGATACCACGCATTTAGTTCGCTAATTTGTGCGCTTGTCAATCGACTGTACCAAAGTTGTCCTCTGTTTATTATGGCAAAACATTCATATTCCCTTTGTTCTCTTAGGTTTTCTTTCACCTCTTCTTCAGTAGGTTGTTCATATTGTTCTTGCACAAGTTGCCCGTCAACCAAACGCCACGCATAGTACTCTTGACAATGCAATGTCTCGTCATAATCTTCGTCCGCAACTTCTACAAATTGATTTTCATTTTCAATCGGCAAATCGTATGGAAATCTTTCGCATACCCACCCTTGATTGTTGTAGTATATTTTCTTCATTTTTCTGCCTCCTCTGCCATCCCGATGGCAATCCAAAAGATTCCATTAGTTTTACTGTGTGTTGAATTTTGACGAACTTTTATTCCAGTATTGCTATACGTTTTTATATTCCACTCTTTTGTATCGTTTGAACTGGTATTCACCCAAGTAGCCACAACACTATATAGTGTAGTAAATGCTTTAGGAAAAGATATGTCTTCACTTTGCCCACTCTTATGAAAGAATTGCCCCCATTGTATCATTAGATTATTTTGCAATATCAAATACCCACATTCTCCATTTTCTAATTTTTTTACACTCATCACATCTTGGTAAGTTCCATCATTATAATTTATTTTCACGCCACCTTGCGCCGTTATATACAGCGCATTATTTTCCGCAAGGATTCTTGAATTGAAATCTGTACCAGCCTTTCCATCTGTGTGAAAATCAATATATGGCGTACCTGTTTGCCCATCCCTGCGTCCAAGCTCTATACCCACATTTACTGGGTCGCTAATTGAGAAGCCAGTACCAATATCTGTCAGTGCACTGAATGACCCATTAAGATAAAGGCTGTGCGCACTCAATGTGCCATTTTGAGCATTATAAATGTTGTTTCCATATACCTGCAAAGTTTTTTCTTTTGTATTCGTGCCAGTACCTAATTGAATAGCGTCAATCGGTGTACCATTTGCGTTGATTGTTTTTGCTTGATTTCCACCCGCAAAACCATCGCCCGTGACAGCGGCAACACCAACAGCGGCGCCATTACCAGCGCTCGCGTTTCCGCCAACTGCAACGCCCGAATTTGTGCTTGCTCCATTACCTACGGCAACGCCTTGTGTTGTGCTTGCGTTTTGCCCTGCAGCAAAACCGCCAAAAGCGTTTTTTATCTTTGTTGTGTTGTTTGCCAAATTACTTATTTGTGTTTGAGGGTCACTATCAAAATTTACTTCACTTTGCGGAACACTTGCAAATTTTACAACCGTTCCTTGTTGTTCTGTCACTTGCGCTTGCAAAGTGTCTAGTTTGTTTTCAATGTTTTGAAATTGTGCAGCATTAATCTTTGTTCCGTCTACAGAAACCGTGCCCTCATCCCTTTCAATATCCGCGACAATCTCGTTTGGCGTTTGAGAAACGATTTTTATCACGCGTCTGTTCGGATACTGACTTTCTCTATCTTCAAAAGTAGTTTTTGTGTTGTTCACGTCTGTTTGATTTATTTCACTCATGTTAATATCTCCTTTTTAAAATTGTAAAAGTTATAGTAAGGAGAACTTAAACGCTACTTCTTTGATTAAATTGTCGTAAAATTTCTATGTCAAAACAAGCAACGTTCAAGTTACTCATTTATCTTTTGTACTTCTTCTAAACCGTCAATTGTTTATCTTTTTTCATCCGTGTGTTTTCACTTTAATTTTATCTTTAAAATGATTTTCAAATTCTTCAATAGAACCTTTAGAAAGCAATCGCTTTTCACATACCCAAGCATTAGTAATGTCTCCGTGCTTAAAAATTATGCAATAGCAAATTCCATAATCAAGTACTGATTTTATCTTAGATATATTCTTAACAGATGGATGCTTATGCGTATAGTATTGACTAGAGTAATATAATGTGGCAGTGTCTGTCTCAAAATCAAATACAATTCTTGAATTTATTTCAATTTTTTCAACACAACTCTTGGGGATAATAAAAGCAAGAATTGGGAATGCTAACAATATTACGACAATTGGAATAAAGTTTATTAATCTATCTTCAACTATACCGATAATGAGAACGGCTGCTATTGACACTAAAGCGAATAGTCCAAATACAACGCCCGTCCGTTTTGCCTTTTCTTTGGCTACCAATTGCTTGCATTGTACCGATTGTATTCCATTAAACTCTATCATTTTTACCCCTGCTCTTTAAATGATTTTATCGTTTGTTTTTTTTAAAGTTTTTTTAGTCACCTTTTAGAGTGATTTTTCTTGGATTTCTTGGCTTTGTTTTCTTGTTTTTGTTGCTTTTTTGCGAGCCTTTTGGCTTTGAACTCTTCTCTCCACTGCTTATCGAGTATGTCAATGTCAATTTCTTGGTCTTGTAGTCCGCCGCGCGCTTTTATTTCGTTTAGTATTTGTTGCAGTTGCTTTTTAGAAAATTGTAATGTGTGAAAGTATTCTTTCTTTTTATACCTATTCGCAAAGGTAAATTGAAAACCCAACATCACTATTCTACATGCAATTATGTCAGAGCATTTTACTTTGAATGGTGGGTAAAAACTTGTATATTTGCCCGAATTTATAAATTTTTCTCCATCAAATTCCACTTTACCCTTTTTGAATAGCATTACTGTTTCGTATGTCATCCCAATTGTAGTAAGAAAATAAATTATAATCGCTATTGCGCTAGTGTGAAAGCCTTCCTCATCCACAATAAACACCATAACTATCGTAAAAATACCTAATGCAACCAATGATAGACACATAAACAAACATACATAAAACCCAAATCCGTGTGCCCTTATTAGTAGTTTCTTGTTCTTCAATTTACAATCTACCTTTTCTTTGTTATTAATTTACTAAAATCTAACATGCCTATTATCCCTTTCGCCACATATCCAATTGCCTTGAGCGTTGAAAAAGATGCAATCCAATTTTTTCAATATAAGATTTTTTCACTTGAATAAATTTTTATATTTTCTATATTGTAAAATG
>JBNMHN010000031.1:0-12372 GCA_050872805.1 Clostridia bacterium | reverse complement strand
CGTGACATGCGCAAAATGGTTACACAAGAGTTTATTAACAAAAACCTTGAGAGCGTTAAAAACATTATCGGCAAGTTTATCAAACTTGACGGCGACAACCCTGCAATCATTGTCAACAATCACGACTGGTTCAAGGACATTAGCTACATTGACTTTATGCGAGATGTTGGCGTTCACTTCAACGTCAGTAGGATGCTTGCAAGTGATGCTTGCAAGTCGCGATTGAACGAGGGCGGGCTGACTTTCTTTGAAATGGGCTATCAACTGATGCAGGCATATGATTTTGTTCACCTTAACCGCGAATATGGTTGCGTTTTGCAAATCGGAGGCAGCGACCAATGGGCAAACATTTTGGCGGGTGCTGATTATGGGCGTAAACTCAATAATCTTGAGGGCAAGGATGAAGAAGCGTTCCAAGCAATGACGATTCCGCTATTGACAAACAGCGAGGGCAAGAAAATGGGCAAGACCGAGAGCGGCGCGGTTTGGGTCTTGAAAGAAAAAATGTCGCCGTTTGAATTTTATCAATACTTTTACAATGTGAAAGATGAAGATACTGAAAAACTTTTGAAATTGCTCACCAATGTTTCGCTTGAAGAAATCGCGGAACTTTTGAAAGGGGACATTCGTGTTGCAAAGCAAAGAATGGCGTACGAAATCACAAAGTTTGTTCACGGAAAGGATGATGCGGACGAGGCGCTAAAGACTGCGACGGAGATGTTCCAAAAGGATAACTTTGACGACGCACCATCAGTCGAACTTGAAAAGACTGCGTTTAGCGACGGAATGAAACTTATCGACCTTATGGCACAAGCTGGCTTCTTTGCAAGTAAGTCCGAAGCAAGGCGTATGGTCGAGCAGGGTGCAGTTAGTTTGAACGGCGAGAAAGTCGAGGACATTGACAAGTGTGTGTCACAAAGTGACTTTGTCGACGGCGCAATTTTGCTAAAGCGCGGCAAAAAGAACTTTTTGAAAGTCGTTTTGAAATAAATTAAAAAAATGTCAAATTTATTTTGGCATTTTTTTATCATTATTGAGCCAATAAATTGACAAATCAAGCCTAAATGTTATAAAATCATAACATACAAGAGGTTTGTTATGAAAAGATTATTCTTTGTTGGGGATACGCACGGCATTATTGATGCAAAGAAACTAAATAAATTGGATGAAAAATATAATCTTGACTATGAAGACTACATTATTATTTGTGGAGATTGTGGTGTAGTTTGGAGTGGTGAAACGCTAGAAGAATACATCTATTTTTATGAAAATTTGCACACGAATGTATTGTTTGTTGACGGCAATCACGAAAACTTTGATATGCTAAATAAATATGAAGTCAGCGTTTGGAACGGCGGCAAAGCCCATAAAATTACCGAGCATATTATTCATTTAATGCGTGGACAAGTTTTCAATGTTTTAGGGAAAACAATTTTGGCGCTCGGCGGGGCTGAATCAACAGATAGGGAGCGTAGAATAGAGCATATTTCTTGGTGGCGCGATGAAGCAATAACGGAAAAAGACATTTGCGAGGCACAAATAAATTTGGAAAAAGTTGATTATAAAGTAGATTACGTAATCACGCACACACCTTGTACGCATACATTGAACAATTTGATAGAAATCCTAACGCAATGTGGTGAAGAAGTTCCATATTTCCTGCAAAAAAAAGTTGTTGCAACAAAAAGCAGCAACAAATTAGACTTTATTCACAATGAAGTAAAATACAGCAACTGGTTTTGTGGGCATTTGCATATAGATGAACAAATTGAAAACGTGAACATCCTGTACGGCACTTTTGTAAAACTCGACTGTCAAGGTTGAGCGACTTTATATGTACTCACAAAGTGATAAATGAATTTCCTAATTTTAAATAGATAGCTTCTATTTTTTGTGCCTAAAATGTGCCTAAAAAATTACCATATACTATATATTGTGGTGTATACCACATAAAATATACTATATATTGTGGTTTATATAAATGGCGGAAGGGAGAGTGATTCGTATCATAGCGCAAGCGTCAACGTCCGAAAGGAGGTTCGCCAAACAAAGTTTGGAGGACTTTTTGGAACAAAAAAGTCCAAATCCTCTCCCGAACTAAGATTTGAACGTAAAACAAAAAGTATGGCGGAAGGGAGAGGATTCGAACCTCCGGTTGCTTTCACAACACGACCTTTCCAAGATCGCACATTAGACCACTCTGACACCCTTCCATTTATTAAATAAGGCTGAGCAATGCCCAACCCTTCAACTCATTCATTTGGTAGAGATGAATGGACTATCGCATTGACGCAGGGAAAGTTTATACTCGCGTTGCTCGTGGCGGTTGGGGGAAGATAGTCCATTCTTCTAAAAAAGTTGGACGATGCCAACTTTCTCTGGTAGAGATGAATGGACTTGAACCATCGACTTAGTGGTTTATACTCACTACCGTTTCGTGGCGGTGGCGTTGCTGTTTCTGCGCCATTCCTCTCATTTGGTAGAGATGAATGGACTTGAACCATCGACCCCCACCTTATCAGGGTGGTGCTCTAACCAGCTGAGCTACATCTCTATATGAAAGTCGCAAGGTGTTGTGGTGGAGATGATCGGATTCGAACCGATGACCCCCTGCTTGCAGGGCAGGTGCTCTAGCCAGCTGAGCTACACCCCCATCTCTTGCGACTTTCATATATTATCATATTATTTTTTTTTTGTCAACTGTTTTTTATAATATTTTTTAAAAGTTTTGCATAAAATATTTTCGATAAATATTATTGTCATAATTTAGCGTGCTACTTGCTTTTTTTGCATTTTTTTACTTTATATGACATAATTTATTTATATTTATGTAAAAAACATTATCAAAAACGCTTGACAAAATGGGGGGTGGGGGGGGTATAATGTATACATAATTATATGCGTGGGTCGCGAACGACGACATAACGGGTATGCGCAAAATTATAATTTAGTCATAAAGAAAAGGAGTGAAAAGAAATGACAAAAAGAAAATCATTATTACAATTTGTTTGTGCTATGCTTTTGATTGTTCCATTGGCATTCATTCTGTCTGCTTGCGGACACAAGCACAATTTCAGCGAACAATGGTCAAGTGACGAAACGTCACACTGGCACGTTTGCACCGAAAAAGACTGCACGGAAATTAGTGACAAAGCAAACCACGATGCAAGTGATTGGATTATCACATTGCAACCGACTTGCACAACTACTGGCGAAAAACAAAAACAATGCAAAATTTGCGGATATGTTATCGAAAAAGAAACAATCGCAGTTTTGAACCATAACTACGCTGACGGCATTTGCACAGTTTGCGGTAATGTTGATGTTGCAAATGGTTATATTGTAAAAGTTAGCAACGAAACAAGTGCTAAAGCATATACAACATTGCAAGAAGCGGTTGAAACCGCTGTAAGTGGAGACACAATTACTTTGGCTGCAGATATCGCAATTTCCGCAGCAATTTCAATTGACAAAGATTTGACCCTTGATTTTGCTGGACACAAAATTGATGCAACTTCTGGTGTATTTGATGTTGCATACAATACAGCAAATGCTAGACTGATTTTGAAGAATGGAACAATTAACACTCAAAAGTGGGGTGTTTGGCTTCAAAATGGTGCTTATTTGAAAGTTGAAAGTGATTTCACTATCAATGCAAATGTAACAAAGGCAACTACAACTTCAAATGCCGTTACAGTAGTACAAAATTCAACTGCCGATATATATGGTAAACTCAATGTTGTTGGAGAAACTTTTGCACTATCAGGGAACGGAAATCCGGGTCAAGGCAATGTCACAATTAATATTTATAACGGGGCTGAAATTAATTCACCAGAAAGTTCTGCAATCTATATGCCAAACACTGGAAACTTGAACATTTATGGCGGCACAATTACTGGTTTGACTGCTGTTTACATCAAGTCTGGTACAACAACAATTTCAGGCGGAAAATTCATAGCGCTTGCAACCGAATATACTGAATATGAATTCTATGGCAATGGTGCAAACTCTACAGGTGACGCGATTGTTGTTGACGCTTGCGGTTATCCTGGAGACAATCCAACAGTAACAATAACTGCAGCTGAAATTATCACTACTGCAAGCGATGCACACAAAGTTGCGCACTATAAGTACAACAATAATGAGGCAAAAGCAATCACAGTCGATGAAAGCATTTGCACGGTTTATGTAAAATCAGTGTCTGCTCAAACAACTGAAGAAACACAAGCATAATAAAACAAAAAAACGTTTTTGAAAATGATTCAAAAGCTTTTTTTTTGTTGTTGTTTTAGAGTTTTCTAAACATTTTGACACCGATTGTGTAAAGCAAAGTTATTGCTGCAACAAGCGCAATGACATATAAGCCAATTGATATAAGCAAAGTTACATACATCGGCAATGCGCTGCAAAGTTTGTATATTCCGTATGGTGCAATCGCGAGCAAAACGCCCAACACCATTGTTAGTAATACGGATAGACTCTGTTTTACGACCTTTGTTTCGTTGTCCCAATCTAAGATAGGTTGCCAAAGGTTGATTAGAACACCAGCAAATGCTAAAATAAAGTTAGCAAGTGTTGGCAATATGAAAATTGCGGCGATTTGCAAAATGTTCAGTTGCAAAAATATTGATAGCAGCGATGCGCCAACAAGTATGCAAGGCTCTACAATGCACAAATGTACGCAAACTTTGGAAGAAAACAATTGTTTTTCATTTATAGGGGAAGATTTGAGTAGCCACATATTTTTGCCTTCTAGCGAAATTGAGCAAGCGGAAATCGGTGCAGTCGCACAAAACAAGCAAAATGCAAGCGTTATGAAGCCGACAATGGTGTCTTTTGAAAGTTGGATGCCCAAGTAATCGCAAATTTCCGAGTAGCCCATTGTGCATAAAAAGATTGAAACAACTAAAATGACAACAGGTCCAATAATTGTGTTGATGATGTAAGCGGGAGTTGTAGCATAAGTTGAGATTTCTTTTTTGAAAAGCATATTGAGAGTGCTATTTGGTTGACTAAATTTTAATACTTTGCTATTTGATGAGTAGGAGGCAAATGTTTTGCCATAATTGATTGAATAAAACACCATACCCAAAACAAATGGAATTAATATTCCTAATATAACGCCCAAAACATTGATAATATTGGTGTCAAACAAAAATGATAGAACAAAGTTTGAAATAGGGCGGTCAGCAAAATACGCGTCAAGATTATGGTAATCGGCAGTGCCGTATGTGAAAGTTTTGACAAGCAGTAAAGCCATAACTAAAACAAACAACAGCAAAATTGTGAAAGACTTTAGTATTCCGCCGAGTCGCATACGATTGAACAATCGTGTAATGACAAAATCGCAAATGTATGAAATGCCGATGCTGAGAAATGGACACAAGAATGTGAAAAGTAAACCTAATAGCAGTATTTTAGCGTCGAAACCAGCAAAAACTTGATAAAGTACAAGAAATGGAACAAACAAAGTAAACGCGAAGAAGAAGTCAAAAACATATTTGTTTATGGTTTTTGAAATTATGATGTCGCGCTTTTTTATCGGCAAGGACAATAGAAAATCGGAATCGCTAGTTTTTGCATTCGCCGATGTTCGCATAATGCCGATAAGGCAAATTACAACAAGCGTTGTCAAAATCGCGTGAAACATACAAACTTTTTCTAGGTGCAGTTTTGAAAGCCCATTGAACATACTGTATGCCTGCAAAGTGTAAATTGCAACAATGCTAATCGCCCCCAAAATAAGTAGGGCGGTTGCAACTTGCGTCGACTTGCGCTTTTTCTTGCCCGCAATTTGTCCGATTAGAATGTTGAAGTTGTTTTTTAGTAAAATTCCAAGATTATTCATTTTTGTCACTCTCCAAGAAAACATTTTCAAGTGACTTGTCCTTTTTGATTTCACTCATTGTGCCGCTAACAACTATTTCGCCGTTTTTGATAATTGCAACCTTATTGCAAAGTTTTTCCGCAACTTCAAGCACGTGTGTCGAGAAGAAAATTGCGTTGCCACTGCTGACAAATTCTTTCATTATGTTTTTGATTGTGAAACTTGCTTTTGGGTCAAGCCCAACAAAAGGTTCGTCGAGAACAAGCAGTTTTGGGCTGTGAACAAACGCCGCGATGAGAACGAGTTTTTGTCGCATCCCGTGCGAGTAAGTAGAAATGGGGTTGTTAAGGTCGGAAATCAATTCAAGTTCGGTCGCATATTTTGTCGTCAAACTTTCGCGCGCATCCTTGCTAACCTTGAAAAAGTCCGCCACAAGGTTTATGTATTGAATACCAGTTAGCGCAGTATAAATGTCAGGATTATCAGGAACATACGCAATTTTTTGCTTGCAAAGCAACGGATTTTCTTTGATTGAAACGCCATCAATCAAAATGTCGCCACTAGAAATGTCATTAATCCCAACAATGCTCTTTATCGTCGTTGTTTTGCCCGCGCCATTGTGCCCAATGAAAGCGAAAATGTCTCCATTTTCGACCTTTATATTAATATTCTTAGCACCAACCTTGCCATTTGGGTACAATTTCGTATAATTTTTTAGTTCTAACATTATTTTCTCCCTTTACAACATTTTTATCATTTTGCAAGTAAACTATCAAAAAACAACAGTATAACTGCAACTTTTCTCAATTATAGTACTTATTTATACTAAAGTCAAGAAAATTTAATATTTGTAACAATATTTTTGCAAGGTTGTCAATTGTTATGTTGCTTTTTCATAATCGCTATTCAATTTGTTTTAAGAATTAACATAATCAAAATATGTAAAAAATTCATAGATTTTTATACCATACGTCAAAAAAATATGATATAATATATATCTATATTAATTGAATAATGAACAAGGGGAGAAATGATGGACAATAAGGTTGACATTAAAGAAAATTATATATATAAGTTAGATAACAAATTATTGGAAATCTTGTTGAAAGATCGTTCCTCTAAGAAGAATATAATTTGGGCAACAGACAACTACAAATCACGTGGCGCTGGTTATTATGAATTTGATAATATTTCACTTAAAGCAATCACTGGTAGAAATGGATTGGTTATCAAGCCCCGAGTTGAGAAATCTCAAAAAGAACAATCTAAAAGAATTAAAGACAAAGCTGAAGTGTTTACCCCATCTTGGGTTTGTAATGCTCAAAATAATTTGGTAGATAATGCTTGGTTTGGCAAAGAAAATGTTTTTAATGCCGAAAAAGATAAAACTTGGTGTGTTAATCACAATAAAATTACCTTCCCAGAAGATAAAACTTGGCAAGACTATGTTTTATCAAACAGAATGGAAATATCTTGTGGTGAAGCCCCTTATTTATGCAGTAGATATGATACTGTTACTGGTAAATGGATTGAAGTCAATGCCCGAATCGGCATTTTAGATAGAAAATTAAGAGTTATAAACGAAAACACTGAACACGAAGAAGATTGGTTCGAGTGGACTGTAAAAGCATATAAAGCGACTTTTGGTTTTGAATGGCAAGGGGATAGTTTGCTTATTGCAAGAGAAAATCTGTTATTCACATTTATTGACTATTATGTGGAAAGATTTGAAAACTACCCTATAAATGAAAGACTTGAAGAAATTGCAAAAATACTATCTTGGAACATATTTCAAATGGACGGACTTAAATTTGTAATTCCAAATAGTTGCAAACCTGTCCCTAAAATGCAAATTTCATTATTTGATGATGATAATGAACCAGAAGAATGTCCGGGTTGCAAAAAAGGAAACAATAATAAACATACTGGCATTTATGCAAAAGTTATGAATTGGGGAACAAACAGGTCAATTAAGTTTATAAATCTACTAAAGGAGAAAAAATAATGGAATTGTACAATACTTCAAGTTACAAGGTAATATATATATTTTCAATGCCTGATGATGCTCATAAAGGTTTGATAAAAATTGGAGATGCAACAATTCATACAAATAAATCTTTAAATGAATTAACTCCAAATTGTGATGCTTTGAGAGAAGCTGCAGATAAAGGAAGAATAAAAGATTATACTTTTACTGTAGGTGTGAAAGTAGATTTATTATGGGCTGAGCTTGCAATAAAACAAAAAGTTGAAGAATTTAATGGTTCAAAAGTAACAATAATTCAAGCATTTAGAGATTATGATGTCCATAATGTTTTAAAAAATAGCGGAAAGAAAACACAATATCCTAATGGTATTAAAAATCGTGAGTGGTTTGAGTGTGATTTGGAAACAGCAAAGAATGCAATAAAAGCAGTTAAAGAAAATAGAGATTTTTTAAAGGAATGTGAAAAATCAGATAAGCCAATATTTAAGGAAATTATTAAGTTAAGAGAAGAACAACAAAGAGCTGTAGATAAAACTCTTAGTGTTTTTCACTCTAAAAATGATATGCTTTGGAATTGCAAAATGAGATTTGGTAAAACCCTAACCGCATATGAACTTATTAGAACTGGTAAATATCAAAAAACAATTGTTGTTACCCATAGACCTGTTGTAGAAAAAGGTTGGAGAGAAGATCATGAGAAATTGTTTGGAAAAGATAGCCAACATGTTTTTATGAAGAAACAAGGATTGATATATTCAGATGATTATTTTGATGTTTCAAGTGATATAAAAAATGACCGAGCTTTAACAAATGCAAAAAACAATGGAGAGTATTTTACATATTTTGCATCAATGCAAGATTTGAGGGGCTCAAAACTCGTAAATGGAAAGTTCGATAAAAACAAAGCCGTTTTCGCTATGGATTGGGACTTAATTATCTATGACGAAGCTCACGAAGGAACTCAAACTGAACTCGGAAAATCTGTTCAATCACTACTAGAAGCTCCTAAAAACGGTAAAACCCCCAAAGTCCTAGAATTATCAGGAACTCCATATAACATAATGGATAAGTATGATGAGAATGTATATACTTGGGATTATGTTATGGAACAAGATGCAAAAGCTAATTGGGAAGTAAAACATCCGGGAGAAATTAACCCTTATGCAGATATGCCCAAAATGAATATCTTTACTTTTGATATTAGTAATGTATTATCAAATTCGTTTAGATATGAAACAGAAACGACAGCCTTCAATTTTAGAGAATTTTTTAGAGTTTGGACTGGAGATAAAGAAAAAGATTTTGAACCTGTCCCAACAAATTCAGCTATTGGTAGATTTGTTCATGAAGATGATGTTAAAGCATTTCTTAGGTTGATTTCTACAGATAGTGAAGATACAAAATATCCATTTGCAACTTACGAATTTAGACAACAATTTAAGCATACACTTTGGATGTTGCCAGGTGTTAAAGAAGCAAATGCATTGTCTAAGTTGTTAAAACGTGATGCAGTATTTTCTCATTATGAAATTGCTAATGTCGCTGGTGATGGAGATGAAGAAAAACCTTATGATAATGCTCTTGATTTGGTACAGGAAGCTATTGCAAAAAATCCATACACAATTACACTTTCGTGTGGTAAACTAACAACAGGAGTTACAGTAAAAGAATGGACTGCCGTTATGATGTTGACCGGTTCAGCAACAACCGATGCAAAAGCCTATATGCAAACAATTTTCAGAGTTCAATCTGCTGGTTCTATAGATGGAAAACAAAAAGAAAATTGTTATGTTTTTGACTTTGCTCCAGATAGGACATTAAAGGTATTATCTGACGTTCATCAAATAACAAAACGTGGAAGTATAAGCGAAGAAAAATATCGTGAAGAATTAAAGAAATTTATTAACTTTTGCCCAGTTATTTCAATTGATGGAACAAAAATGCAAAAATATGAAGTCAATCAAATGATTAGACAAATAAAACGCATAAGTATTGACAATGCAATTAAATCAGGATTTGATGATGAGTCGATTTATAAGGTTGATACAGGTATTATAATGGATGAAAAAGATAAGGAATTCTTTAATATGTTAAAGAATAAGTTATCTGAACAAAAGAGGGCTCAGAGAGATAGCTCTGTTAATATGGCAAATAATGGGATGTCGAACGAAGAATATGAAAAAGCGAAGAAAGCTGAAAAAAAGCCTAAAAAAGAATTAACTCCTGAAGAAAAAACGATGCTTAAAAAATTAAAAGAACTAAGAAAACAAAGACAAGCCTTTATTGCTTTACTTAGGAACATATCCATAAGATTACCTTTACTTATCTATGGAGCTAATGTTCCGTTAAATGAAAATTTAACGCTTGAAAAATTTGTTGATATTATAGATCCAGAATCTTGGCAAGAATTTATGCCTAAAGATGTTTCCACGGACATATTTAGAAGGAGCATAAAATACTTTGATGAAGATGTTTTAATTGCAGCGGGATTGCGTATAAGACGTTTGGCTAAACAAGCAGATGAATATCCACCGCTTGAAAGAATTAAACGTATTACAGAATTATTTAGTCATTTTAGAAATCCAGACAAAGAAACAGTTTTAACCCCATGGCGAGTTGTAAATATGCACTTGTCAGATACTTTGGGTGGTTACGATTTCTATGATGAATCTCACACTAATTTACTAGAAGAACCAAGGTTTGTAAATCAAGGAAAAGTTACATCAGACACACTTTCAAATCCTAATGCAAACATTCTTGAAATCAATTCAAAATCAGGACTTTATCCGCTTTATGTTGTGTATAGTATTTACCGCAAACGTTGTTCAATGCTAAATCCAAATGAATTAACAAAAGAAAAACAACTTGAATTGTGGGATAAAACCGTTAGAGAAAATGTATATGTAATCTGCAAAACACCAATGGCAAGATCGATAACAAAACGAACATTGGTTGGCTATAGAAGAGTAAAAATAAATGCTCACGCTTTTGATGACCTGATAATGCAATTAAAAGATAAGCCAGAGCAATTTAAAGACAAAATCTTACGAGGAAATTTTTGGAACAAGGAGGTACAAACAATGAAATTTGATGCTATAGTTGGCAATCCACCATATCAAGTTATGGATGGAGGTGGTACAGGCTCTAGTGCTATACCTGTTTATAATAACTTTGTAGTAGTATCAAAAAAATTAGCACCAAATTATATCACTATGATTACTCCTTCAAGATGGTTTGCTGGCGGTAAAGGTCTTGATGATTACCGTGAAGAAATGCTAAATGATAAATCTTTTGTTAAAATTGTTGATTATTCAAATGGGGCTGAATGTTTTCCTAGTGCAATAATTGCGGGCGGTGTAAATTATTTCCTATGGGATAAAAGTTATTCCGGACAATGTACAATCATAAATGTTGAAAATAGTAAAAGAAATGTCACAAAGAGGAATTTAAACGAATACAACATTTTTGTGAGAAATAATAAGGCAATAAATATCATTAACAAAATTAAAATGATAGAAAATAAATTTTTTGATAGTAGTGTCTTACCAAGAAATTATTTTAATCTTATAAGTGGTGTACAAGGACATAATAATCGAGCATCAAATGATGTAAATATGTTTAGTATAAATGGATATTCATTTATAAGTAAAAATAAAATAACAGATTCTAATAACATTTTAAACAAATACAAAGTAATTATGACAAAAGCAATGTCAGGTGGAAATAAACCTACTCAAGATGGTACATATTTAGTCGCTTCAACTGTGAAAATCTTAATGCCTAATGAAGTTTGTACTGAAACATATTTAATTTTAGATACTTTCAACACACAGCAAGAAGCAGAAAATCTAGTATCATATGTCAAGACAAAGTTGTTTAGATTCCTTCTTTTACAAGCGTTGACATCAATAAATATTTCTAGAGATAAATTTATATTCGTCCCAATGCTAGATTTTAATAAAAAATACACAAGTGAAGAATTATATAAAAAGTATAGTTTAAACACAGAAGAAATTGATTATATTGAATCAATTATTAAGCCAATGGAGTAAAATATGGAAGAAAATAATATTAATACAAAATTTAATGAACATTTTTTTGCTATGAAAAATGAATTTAAAACATACATTGTAAAGGAATGGTCTTATTCTATCAATGGAGAAGAATATAAGATTTATAGTAAGGTTGAAATTGTGCCAAATGGATTTAATATTTGCGCTCAAGATATAAATAAAGATGAGTGTGGAATCTGGTTTGAAGAAAATGACAAATATATGACATCATTAAGCGCATTGCGTGAGTTTAACAAAATAATAGGCGATGTTTTGAATTGTGATGAATATTATTTTTGCAAAGATGTTACTTTAGTATTTGATGAAAAAATTAGAACGCTATTTGATAAATATTATGCAATAGTAAAAATGATAATAGGCAGCTCGTGTCTTACAGAAGAAGAAATAAAGAGGATAGAAAAAATAGATTAATAATAATTATTTTTTATAATATGCTAATATTCAATATAAGTTTATCTTCACATTGCACAATCAAATTTACGTTG
>JBNMHN010000030.1:0-12619 GCA_050872805.1 Clostridia bacterium | reverse complement strand
TCCACTTACCCTCGACCATAACGCGCTCAATCGGCTTTTTGCCTTTGTTTTTTGTCGTGTTAGGCGCAATTTGTAAGCGATTTTCGTAAAAGGCGTGGTTTGAGAAATTGATTAATTCTTCATTGCGGCTACGATAGTGATACGTCAAGTGCGTGCATTTATAACGCGTCATCGCAAGGTCAAGCAAACTCTCGACTTCTAGCGCTGCTTGTGTGGCGTAATCAAGATTTTCGTCAAGGTCAGCGCCGAGATAGCGTTTCATAAACGTTGCAGTTGGGCGCAACTGCTTTGAGTCACCCGCAACGACAATGTTTTTGCCGCGATAGATAACAGGCAGTGTATTTTCAACAAAAACTTGTGATGCTTCATCAAACAATACGATGTCAAACAAATTTTTTGTTAGCGGCATAATCGTGCTAACGCTCTCAGGCGAAAGCAGCCAGCAAGGGAACAGGTCAAACATATATTCGCCGTAAACTTCCATAAACTTGCGAATTGGCCATTGATTTTGCGTTTTTGAAATTTGATATAAGAAGTTTTTGCTTGCTTGTGCATCCTTGTGCTTTTCAATGTATTCTTGCTTGAACGTCCCGTCACAAATGTTTTTGCACACGTCGCGCAAGTCGGCATTCAATGAAAGAATGCGGTTTTTTGTGTTGTCGTAGTCAAGAATTTTTGCAAGGTTAAGTTTATATTTTTCTTCTAGATCGACAACTTCAATGTAAATGCGCACAGGTAGCAGGTAATCTAGCGTGTCCTTAAAGCGCGCGTAACTATCGGTTGTGCTGTAAGCAAAGTTGAGGACAATCTTTTCGTTGTCGGTCAAACTCTTTAGCGTGTTATTGAGGTCGCGAATGTCGACATATGAGTTTAGGGCGTTCATCAAAAGTCTTAGGTACAAGGTGTTTCCGTTGAGGATATTATCTATCATCATTATATATCCTTCTTCAGTCAAGACGTCGTTTAAAAACTCATAGTCTTTGGTGTACTCTTCAATCGCGTCAAGAGTTTTTCTAAAGTTATCTTCAATGTCTTGCTCAATTTTGGTAATTTTGTTTTTGGTAAAAGGCAGCATTGGAAGCAAAACGTAACTTGTTTGCAAATTCTTGTATTCTTTTGGGTGGTCGATTTTCGCGACGAACTTAACAAGCGGGTTCAAGTCTTCGGAGTCGATTTTCTTGTCAAGGTAGTATGCAATCAACTGCTTTGAGTTTGGATACTTTGCCGTATCAAACGGAACAATGCGCGAACTTGTCAGTTCCTTTAAGTGTGCAAGAGTTTGGTTGATTGTGTGAATGTTCAAGTCACTTTTAATGTTGTCAATCAGTGGGTTTGTTTTTTTCGATTCAAGGTAGTTATAATAATGTTCGCCCTTATTTTTCTCTTTGATGACGCGCAAACTTTCGCTCAAATCAAAGTAGTTGAGTGACATTAGTTTTGGATTTTTTGAAAGGTTTTTGTAGATTGTGTATTCATATGTATTTTTGCCGATGATGTGTGAGTTTGCGTACATTTGTTGCAGCGAAATACCAAATGGCGTTGGCTCAAACAGTGTGTCGGAAATGATTTTTAGTTCGCGCTCCTCGCAGCCGATTTTGTCTTTGATATTCTCATAGTTTTCAGCAAAATCCATTGGCTTGTAGTTTAGTGTTTCAAGGTGCGTCGTGCGAGCGCGGTCGTAAAACTCGTTTTTGCTCTTTTCAGGGTCGACTAGGAACATAACTTTGTTGTTGAGCGTTCCAAGTCGATTGAAAACGACGTCAAGCGCGGCTTTCTTTTGCGAAACAACTAACACGCGTTTGTGCTTGCAAAGCGCGTCGGAGATAATGTTGACAATCGTTTGTGACTTACCTGTACCCGGCGGGCCATAGATGACCATATTGCCGTCGAGATTGACATTTGCAACGCAACTTGTTTGTGCGTAGTCAAGGTTGTTGATTGTATATAAATTTGTGTCGACCTTTTTGTTTTTCTTTGGAAAACCTGTGTTCAAAAGTTCGTTGATAGCCTCATTAGTCAAGCGGCGCTTTTCAAGCATAGTGTAGTCGTTGTAAATGCTGTTTGCAAGCGGATAGCGCCCGACAGTGCAAAGTTGCTTGATTTCAAGCCCGTCACCGACGGCAGGTTCTTTCGTCTTTTCATAGACAAACATACCTTTGCGCGGTTGGTAGTCGATTTTGATGCCAAATTTCTTTAGATAATCGACAACTTCGCCCACATTCTTAAAAGACACTGCAAGCGGACTCCTGAATTCCATTTCAAGGTCCTCAGTGTTGATTTTGTGTTGCTTTGCGTAGGCAAGAATGAACACCTTGTTGAGTTGAATGTTCTCATCTCTGCGCAACTCAATTTCGACATTTTGTTCGTCAATAACATTGATTGTGCAAGGGAACAATAGTAGCGGCGCTTTGATTTGCAAATCTTTGCCGATGTAGCCTGTGATGAAAGGGTAGCCGACGTACATTTCGTAGCGTCCTGTTTCTCTTGCAAACTCCTCAATGTCGCGCTTGAAGTTTTTGAGGTCGTTAACTTCCGACAAAAGCGCTTTCTTTGTTTCTTCGCGAAAGTTTCGCTGGATGCGGAATGCTTCCTCGCTCTTTTCTTTGCCCTCAAGTTTTTCCATATTTTGCTTGCGAACTGCAAATTCGTGCTCAATGCCTAAGTTCTTTGCAATGCGTTCTTTGTCCTTTGAAGAAACAATCGGGAAACTATAGCGTCGGTCGTTCCACAAAAAGTCGACAAATTCGTTGATGACGTCGTAGTCGCCGTCAAGCAGTTTTCCGATGTCAAAGGCGTATTTTTTGCTAATTTTTTTGGCAAACAAACTTCTGTTTTTGCCGCTGATTTCGATTAATCTTTCTTTATAATATGTATAAATTGATTTCATATTTTACTTCCTTCGGTTTATTATACCAAATCGCTAAAAATTTGTAAAGACTGTGTGAAAAATTGTTGAAAAAAATTAAAAGCAGGAAAATCATTGTCCTGCAAAAAAGTTTTGATGTCGTGATTTGTCGAGTAGCGCTACTAGCACATTGTCGCGAAAGTCTTTGTTGACCTTTTCAAACTCAGCGAGCGTCTCTTTGATTTCTTGGCGCTTAGTGTGTTTGTCGGCAGGGCAAGGATTTTTGAAAATCGGGAAATCCTTTGAATAATTGATGATTTCGTTTTCGCGAATATAAATGAGCGGGCGAATTTGATAAACTTTTGAGCGGTCAAGGTACGATAGCGGCGAGAATGTCGAGAGTCGCGACTCAAACGCAAGACTCATAAAAAATGTTTCGATAAAATCGTCGCCGTGATGCCCGAGCGCAATTTTGTTGCAGCCAAGTTCTTTTGCCGCGCTGACAAGTTGCCCTTTGCGGAGACTGGAGCAAAGACTGCAAGGGTTCTTTTCTTTTCGCACATTAAATAGGATGTCGTAGATTTGCGTTTTGACAATGTGAAGTTCGACGCCGCGCGACTTGCAAAACTCACTGAGTTTTGACAAGTCATATTGCCCGTCAAACATATCAATCGTGATAACCTTGAACTCAAAATCGACAATTGTAGTCTTTTTTAGTTTGCTAAAAAGGTCAACAAGCGTCAAACTATCTTTGCCGCCCGAAAGTCCGATTGCGATTTTGTCGCCATTATTTACAAGGTTAAATTCCTTGATTGCTTTTACAAATTTTGAAAATATTTCCATAAGTTACCTTTAGTTTTGTATAATTTTTCCGTTTTGAATGGTAAATTTCGTAGATTTATATGGGTACGAAAATGAAGTGCCTGTCAAAATTGTTTGAACATTTGATATGTTTGAAAGCAATTTTTGGCACCTAGCGTCGTCAAGTTCGCTCAAAACATCGTCCAAAATCAAAATGGGGTATTCGCCGATTTCGTCTTTGAAAATTTCAAGTTCGGCAAGTTTTAGTGAAAGGGCGGACGTCCTTTGCTGCCCTTGTGAGCCAAAACTTCGCAAGTCAATGTCGTTGCAAACGATTTTGAGGTCGTCGCGATGAGGCCCCACGGTTGTATAACCGAGACTCAAATCTTTTTCGGTCGCTTCTTCAAGCGCGGCATAGAGTTTGCGATATACATCATCGACATTCGTGCCGTCAAGCCCCGTGTATGTGATTTGTAGGTTTTCCGCATTGTCCGTCAAGCGCGCGTGAATGTCGTGCGCAATAGCGTTTAGATTACAAGTGAAGTTGTGGCGGGCGAAAATTATTTTTGCGCCTACTTGAGAGAGTTGTTCGTTCCAAACATCAAGCCCGTTTTTTGCAATGGTTTTATCAAAACTATCTTTCAAAAGTTTGTTTCGTTGAGCAAGTATTTTTTCGTATCGCAAAAGGTTATAAAAATAAACCTTCGACATTTGCGACAAGTCTATGTCCAAAAATTTTCGCCTGTCAACAGGGCTTTCCTTGACAAGTTTTAGGTCGTCTGGCGAAAAGAAAACGGCATTGACATTTCCAAAAAGTTCGCCGATACGCAAAATCGACATACCATTGATGCGGATAATCTTTTTTTCAGTTTTTGACAACAATATTTCAACAGTTTTTTCGCCCGCGACTTTTTCGCATACTACCTTGATTTTGGCTTTCTCTTTATCAAAGTTGATGAGTTCGCGCTCCTTGCTCGTGCGGTGACTCTTACCTATGCAGCAAAAGTTGATTGCCTCGACAAGGTTTGTTTTGCCTTGCGCGTTTTTGCCAATCAGCACATTCAGCCCGTCGTTAAACTCAATAATTTGGTGCTCGTAGTTGCGAAAATTTTGCAATTCCAAACGCTTAATTTTCATACATTTATTATACCACAAAATCAAATTTTATGCAAGTATGTGCCAACTTGATATATTCATAGAAATTTTGAGGCGAAATAGGTGCGGGTGTCGTTTAGTGTGCTTATATTGTTTTGAAACGGCAAACAAATTAGCAGTGCAATGCAAGTCCTACTTAAAAATGGGGCAAAATATATTGATAATTAATGTTAATGCTTGTTCTTAATGTTCGTTTTTTGCGGGCTAATGCGCAAAAATGCCACACATAACTGCTAAAATAGCAAAATATGGTACTCAATTTAGTGGAAAAAACAAAAAAATATGCTATAATTTGGAAAAATAAATGTTGCTTTGCAAAAACTAAGAAAAGGGGGAATTAATTTGAACAAGTTATTCCGTTTTTTTAAGGGTTATAGAAAGGAAATGATTTCCGCACCCATTTTCAAGTTTGCTGAAACAATAACAGACATTGTCATACCACTACTGGTTGCAAATATGATTGACATCGGCGTGAAGAACCACGACCTAAATTATATTTTGGGCTGGGGTGCTGTCGTAATTGCTTTGAACATTGTTGGAATTGTCAGCGCAATGATTTGCTCAAAACTGGCAGCACGCGCTTGCACGGGCATTAGTTATGACATTAGGCGCGGGCTATATGCGCACATCAATACGCTTTCGCACGCTGAACTTGATAAATTTGGAACCGCCACGCTCAATAACCGTATGACGCACGACGTTTCGCGCTTTGAAACTGCGCTCGGGATGTTCTTGAGAACAGTTATGCGCGCCCCATTTTTGATTGTCGGCTCTGCCATTATGGCAATGATTATCGACATCAAATTGTCACTACTATTTTTGATTGTTGCGCCGCTAATTTTGATTGTCGTATTCTTGATTTTGAAGAAAACCGAACCGCTTTACGACAAAACGCAAAAAGATTTGGATAGAGTTTCGGAAATCACGCGCGAGAACTTGCAGGGCGCAAGAGTTGTGCGAGCGTTTAACAAACAAGACTATGAGGAGAAGCGCTTTGCAAAATCCGCAAAGGCTTTGCGAAAATCGGCAGTCAAAGTTGTTTCGGTTTCGTCACTATTAAATCCTTTTACTGGAACAATTATAAATTTTGCGATTATCGCCGTGTTATGGTTTGGGGGCTTGCAAGTCAATACGGGCAGCCTCACACAAGGGCAAATCATTGCGTTTGTCAACTATTTGACGCAAATTTCAATCGCGCTTGTCTCGCTTGCAAACTTGATTATCGCATTCATCAAAGCAATCAACTGCAGTCACCGAATCAATGAAGTTTTTGACACGCAGCCGTCCGTTGTCGAAACAAACAAAGAGCACATCGATATTGTGGAAAACAAGGATGTTCCAAAAATCGAATTTAAAAACGTCAGCCTTGCGTACTCGGACAACGCAAAGTTTGCCGTGAAGAACTTGAGTTTCAAAGCGTATGCAGGTGACACTATCGGTATTATCGGCGGAACGGGCAGCGGGAAAAGTAGCGTTGTCAGTTTGATTCCGCGCTTTTACGACGCGACAAGCGGCAAAGTGCTAATCGACGGCATCGACGTCAAAGACTAAAGTTTTGGGCAACTGCGCGGGCAAATTGGACTTGTTCCGCAAAAAGCGGTGCTATTCAAAGGAACGCTCAAAGAAAACCTGCAGTGGCGAAAGCCTAGCGCGACGCTTTTGGAACTCCAAAAAGCCGTAAAAATTTCTCAAAGTGCCGAGTTTGTCGACGAACTACCCGATAAATACGATTATAAAGTTCAAGCGGGCGGCAAAAATTTTTCGGGCGGGCAGCGTCAGCGCCTAACAATCGCGCGTGCTCTTGTCGGCGACCCGCAAATACTCATTATGGACGATAGCGCCTCAGCGCTCGATTTTGCGACGGACGCGAATTTGCGCCGCGCAATCAAAGAGGAAATCAAAGCCACCGTCATCATCGTTTCGCAGCGCGCAAACACGGTGCGCAACGCAAACTTGATTATCGTTATGGACAATGGCAACATTGTCGGACAAGGCACGCATAAGGAACTTATGGAAAACTGTGACGTATATCGCGAAATCTATCAATCGCAAACAAAATAATAGTAAAAACAAAATGATAGCAATTTTAGAAAATAGACATTACCTTTATAAAATGCAAGTTTGGCGTATGCAAAAAAGCGCCGCACAAAAACTTATTAAATAGGGAGGTGAAAAGTGAAAAAGAAACCGCAACCAGTGCGCAGCAAAGAGGAAGAGAAAGAGTACCGAAAACTGCAAAAAGCAATCGCCGCGCTGCCAAATCCGTCGTTCAACAACCCCGAAAAAGTGCAGCCAACAAAGGACGTCAGCGTTCCTAGCGTCATTCCTGCGATTATCAGCAAAAACAAAACGGCAGTGTTTGGCGACGAAAAACCCGCTAGCGTGACGGATACGTCAATCATTCTCGATACAAACAAAAAGAGAATTGAAAGCGTCGCGCGTTTGCGGAAGCCAAAGGCAGGAAAAACCATTTTCCGTGCGCTCGGCTATATGAAAAAGTATTGGTACTTACTAATTTTAGTACTATTATTTTCAGTCATCAACTCAGCATTTGAAATTTTCATTCCGCTCATCATTGGTGACGCGATTGACTATATTGTTGGCGCGGGTAACGTAAATTTTGATAAAATTATTGAGTATATCATCTATCTTTCAGTTTGCGTCGTCGGTTTTGCAGTATTTAGGTGGTTACTATTGCGCACGGCAAACGGAATGAGTTATAAAGTCGAACAGCAAATGCACAATGATATGTTCAAAAAATTTAACAAAGTTCCGCTAAAGTATATCGACAGTTCCAGCCACGGCGACTTGCAAAGCCGTATGATAAACGACGTCGACTTGATTACGGACGGGTTTGTTATGGGGCTGATTACCTTTTTTGACTGCCTCGCAACCATTGTTTTGACGCTTATTTTTATGATAAAAATCAACGTCACAATGGCAATCGTAATCATTTGCGCAACACCACTTTCAATAATTGTCGCGGCAATAATTGCCAAAATTTCGCACAAACTCTTCAAAAAACAAGCAAAAAGCGTCGGAGACTTGTCGGGAACAATGGTAGAAATGGTCGGCAATCAAAAAATTGTCAAAGGCTTTTTGTATGAGGAACGCTCGATTGAGAAGTTTGACGACATCAACAAAAAGTTGCGCGACGTCAGCGAAAAAGCAACATTCTATTCTTCACTGTCTGCGCCAATATCGCGTTTTGTAAACGGGCTACTGTATGCGGCAGTTGCAATCGTCGGGTGCGTGTTTGCACTCAAAGGACATTTGACAGTCGGCGGAATTTCAATATTCTTGACATTTGCAAACAAGTACTCGCGTCCATTTAATGACATAGCGGACGTTTTTGCAGACTTGCAAGCAGCGTATGCATCGGCAGTCAGGGTCTTTAACGTTCTTGATATGAAAGACGAAGTCAGTGACGCGGGGCTGCCTGAGATAAAAAGATGTACAGGGCAAGTCGAATTTAACAATGTAGATTTTTCGTACACGCGCGACAAGCGCCTAATCCAAAACCTCAATTTGAATGTAGAAAAGGGACAAAAAGTCGCAATCGTGGGACCAACGGGTTGCGGGAAAAGTACGCTCATCAATTTGCTGATGCGGTTCTATGACGTAGATAAGGGCGAAATTTCGGTCAGCGGACACCCGATAAAACAAGTGACACGAAAGAGTTTGCGCAAGCAATATGGAATGGTTTTGCAAGAAACGTGGCTTTTCTCGGCAACAATTCGCGACAATATTGCGTACAGCAAAACAAATGCGACTGATAAAGAAATTCGCCACGCTGCGCGCCTTGCGGGTGTCGACCATTTCATTTCAACATTGCCAAATGGTTATGATACAATGATAAATGAAAATGGGGATAACCTCTCTCAAGGACAAAAGCAACTCATTTGTATCGCGCGCCTATTTCTAGCAAATCCGCCAATGCTCATTTTGGACGAAGCAACAAGTAATATTGATACGAGAACGGAACTAGCAATTCAGGAAGCCTTTAGCAAAATGATGAAAGGTAAAACAAGTTTCGTTGTCGCGCACAGACTCTCGACAATTGTTTCTAGCGACATAATTCTTGTTATGAACAAAGGCAACATTATTGAGCAAGGCACGCACAAGCAGTTACTTGCACAAAAAGGGTTTTATTATAATCTTTATAATAGTCAGTTCAGCCGCTACTAAATTTTGCCTACGTCTTGACAAATTCTTATAATGTGCTATAATATACTCATATAAGGAGATATTTTATGGTAGTAAACAAATCGACGAAAGAAGCAAAACGAACAGCAGACGCAAGCGTTGAAAACATTGGAAAAGTTGTAGAAATCAATTTGGATGATGCCACAGCCGCTAAATTAGAAACTATGAGTGATGAAGAGGTAGAAAACTACTTGATGTCATTTGTTGATAGTGATGAACTCAAAAATAGTGCCGACCACCCATATATCCTTGATTTAGGCGGGCACTCGTCATATGTTGGCGAAAATATTTTGCTTGAACAAATGGCTTTTAGAAAAGCAAAAAAGGCAATGAATCTTGTTATTTTGGGTGCAAAACACGACAAGAAAGCAATGCAATATTGGGAAAGCTATGGGATGCTACCTGACCAAATGAGTCCATTTGAACAAGCGATTTTGAAAGGTGTCAAATTTGACTATCAAGCGATTGCTAGTGATTTTTCCGATATGTGTGAAGGTAAGTCAAATGAGTTTATCGCACGATTTGAATCTTTGTTCCAAATTTGCCAAATCAAAACAATCGAAAGCAAGTTGCTCAGTATTTTCGATAGCGAAATCCAGCGTGAAAAGAGCAACGGGCAAGTAGCAATCTACCAAAATATTGTTACCGCAACAGAATACATCTACAATTTGTTCGCAACTGGGCTTGCCGAACACACTCGATTGATGAAAGAAACAACTTTCGACGGATACTTTGTTGAAGAAACAAAGAAATGGTTTGGAAGAAAGAAAAATGAATATCCAAAAGATATTTTGCTTGAAGACTATTTGGAAATGCCAAAGAATTTGACAAATGAGTGCATTGAAGTTGCTGTAAGTTTAGGGATTTCTGAAGATGAACTTGAAGCACTTTGCGACAGTCTTGAGGGTATGACACAAGCATTTAGCGAAGCAAACGCTGAGATGATTAAGGCAATTCACGACCAAGTTGAAGGCGCAAATGTGCTTTGCAATGAGTCAATGGAATACGTTCGCCCCGCTGTTGACAAGCAAGACTTGATGTTCAACTAATAAGATTGTTATAATGTTTATATTGAATACTTAATAAACGCGTAGCACTATTGTTGCGCGTTTTTTGTTGCATTGAATTTTCAAAATGTGGTATAATGAATATATGAAAAAATTAGTTGCAGTTTTGTTTGCCATATTGCTGCCTGTTCTTGCACTGGTCGGCTGTGGAAAAGTGGAAAAGTCCGTTTTGTTTGTCGTGCCCGACGGCGCGCCAGCACTGAGCGTGGCGAGTTTGATGATGGACGAGTGTGAATTCGGTGGGAAAACTGAGTATAAAGTGGTTTCAAGCACGGATATCGGGAACTATTTTGCCACAAAACGCGCGGATGCAGGGGTTTTGCCACTAAATCTTGCCACAAAAATGACCGATTACCAAATTGTTTCAATCAATACATTTGGAAACCTCTACATCGTGGGAACAAGCGGGCAAGACATAACAAGTTTGAAAGGGAACACACTGCACGTCATCAATTTGAACAACGTCGTTGGCTTAACTATTCGACTGATGCTCAATAAGTGTGGAATTGATTATACAATGAACGACCTACAAGGCAGTTCAAATAATGTAGTTTTGAAAGGCGCAAATGCTAGTGACCTCGCGGGCGCGTTCTCAGCAGGCAAAATCAAATTTGCAGTTGTCGCGGAACCAATGTGTTCAAAACTAATGAAAATGAATTTGAATTTAAAGATTATAGCGGATGTGCAAGAATTGTACGGGAAATATCCGCAAAGTGCAATGGTTGTTAAAAAAGGAAAATTTACGGTTGCGCAAGTTGATAATTTGATTGCGAAAATGCAAAAAGAAGTGTCACCCGCCGACGCGCTTGAAGCAGTAACTGTGCACCTAGAAAAAGGGGTCGTCAGTGCATTTACAAAGGACGGGCTAACCGCAGATGTTGTGGCACGATGCAATGTCGGCTTTATGCGTGCTAGCGAAAACAAGGATTTTATCAATGATTATATTGAAAAAATTATCACCTTGCAAGAGAATTCAGCGCAAAAACTCACCGACGATAGGTTTTTTGCATGAATAGAGAAAAACTGATAAAAATCGTGCGTCGCGCGCTCTATGTTTCAATTACGATTGTTGTTTTGCTGCTTGCGTGGCAAGTCGCGTACTTAGTATGCGACAACTCGTTGATTGTTCCGTCCGTTCAAAAAACAATAGATAAAACGTTTGAACTTTTGTGCAGTGCCGCGTTCTATGCGTCATTTGGAATGACGCTCCTACGCGCAGTCGTTTCGTTTGTGCTAGCAGTATTGATAGCAATCGTGCTTTTTGCGCTTTCAAAAACTTGCGAATTTATGAAAACCTTTTGTGACACAGTCGTCAAAGTGCTAAGAAGCGTGCCAACAATCGCAATAATATTGCTTATACTTATTTTGACAAACGCACAAATCGCACCCGTCTTTGTAGCATTTTTTGTGGTTATGCCGATAATTTATGCAGGTATGTGCGGTTTTTCAGTAGGGATAGATGTCAAAAACTTGTGTTATGTGTATAAAATTTCAAAACGCGACTATGTAAAATTTGTGTATCTTCCAAAACTGCAAAAAGACCTTTTGCCAATCTTTTCGTCAAGCGTCTCACTTAATTTGAAAATTATAGTCGCAAGTGAAGTGCTGGCAAACACCTACCAAAGCATAGGTGGATTAATGCAAGAAAACAAGGTCTATTTTGATATGGCAGGATTGATTGCGCTCGCACTCGTCACAATTCTTGCCGCCGCGATTTTGGAAAAACTTGTCGACGCATTCAAGTATTTCAAGTTTAAAGTGAAAGATAAAGAGGGGGCAAAAAAATAAATAAAGGAAGTGAGTAATTGAAATTAAGAAACATTTGCAAAAGGTACGACAACAAAATTGTTTTGCAAAACGTAAATTTGTCTTTTGACGATAATGAAATCGTCGCCGTAGTTGGGCAAAGTGGCGTTGGCAAAACAACGCTTTTGAACATTATCGCAGGACTGACAACATATGAAGGGGAAATTGTAGATTGCGGTAGTGTATCATATATGTTGCAAGATGACGTCTTTGTCGACAACTTGAGCGTCCTTGACAATTTGCGACTGTTCACGCGCAAAACTAAGGAGGAAGTGCTTTCATTCCTTTCCGACCTAAAACTTGATGGAGTCGCAAACGAACTGCCCGCAAATCTCTCAGGGGGAATGCAGAGAAGAATTAGTTTTTTGCGCGCATTGCATTTTGATGCAAAAATTCTGCTGCTCGACGAACCCTTTAAAAGTCTAGACGCAGCCACAAGCGCGGAATGCGTCGCATATCTAAAAGTGTTCTTGCAAAACAATCCGCGCTTATGCATAATCGTCTCGCATAATCTCGACGAACTCGCCCCCCTTGCCCCTCGCATTTTACAGTGTGCCCACGCAACGCTGCGCCCGTGCTAACACCCACTACAAAAAAGGTACATAGTCAATTAACTATGTACCTAAATTAATATAGTGCCGCTCACCAAACCTGCAGCCGCGGCCTATGCCGCCCAAACCTGTAGCCGCGGGCTCTCCCCCGAGAAACTAAGCTGTTAGAATGGTAGTGCGTTTGTCGC
>JBNMHN010000029.1:0-13042 GCA_050872805.1 Clostridia bacterium | reverse complement strand
ACGGCAGGCATAGGCCTGCTACTACAGGTACTGTTCCTACGCCTAAGTAACGATAGCGGACGACACAGTTTGTTTCTGTTTCATATTTTATTGTTCTCGATGTGGCATAGGCCTGCTGCTGTGGGTACTTTCCCTACACATCATTTACTTTTGAGGGCGGCACACTACCGTTCTTTTTATATGCTGCAGTTTTCGGTGTGGCATAGCCCCGCCGCTGGTGGCAGACGCCACTGGTGCGGGTTTGGCGAGTGCGCTCTATGGACTATGTGCATTTAAAGCGTAGTAAGCCACCTACCCCGTTGTCATTTCGACCGAAAAGGGTTTGCAAAACCCTTGTAGCGGAGAAATCTCCCAGAAGGGCAACCCGCTATATTATAGATTACTTAGTTAAATGACAGCACTAGCAAAACAAAGAATGTCATTATTTAAAAGCTGACGCGGTCATTTTACATTTTCACCCATAATGAACCGCGCTCCCTTCCGGGAGATTTCTCCACGTCGGTCGAAATGACAATAAAGAAAGTGGCTTACCACTTTTTTTTAAGGAACTTACCACTTTATAATGATTTTATTTAATTATGGTCGATTTAAAAGGTGTAGGCGTAGGCGAGCGCTATGAGGATATAGCCGAAAGAGTGCGCGATGCTGGTGGCGTAGTAGCACCATTCGGCTTTGCAGTTTACTATATACAGGGTTACGCCACACAAGACAACGGAAAAGCCGATGAGCGCGAGCAATGTAAATGCGCTGGTGCTATACAATAGCGCGATTATGGCGAGCCCGAGATTTGAGAATGTGAGCGAGTTTGCGAACGTGACATAGGCGCGCATTTCAAAAGGTCGTTTATTGATTAGTTTATTGACGATTGCGCCGACAATAAACCCGAGTATTGCGGTGGCGAGTGTCACTTCCCCGTTATCTATGATTGTGCTTAGTGAGAGAATAAAGAATATTTGCGAGAAAACTTTGGCGATGAACCCGAGTTTTTTTAGTAGTAACTTATTCATTCCTTTGAGGTGCGACACGGCGATGAGGTCGTCGGCGGTCATAAACAGGACAAATGCGGTTATTGAGAACGCAATTACTCCCATTTTTGTTTGTATGGCTGAGACGATGCCGAGCGTGGCGATGAGTGTGGCGGTGGTTATGCGCATAATGGCGTACTGGAGCGTGCCTCTCGTTTTGTAGGCGCGTTCGAGTTCGCTGACGGGTTGGGCAAGGTTTTTGACTTCGCTACTTTTTTCAAAATATAGACGTGGCGAGAGTTCTAACAATATCATTGAAATGATGCACATTGCTAGCAAGATGTATGTTATTATCATATAAAAAAATCTCCGTACGTATTATTGACGTGTTGGAGATTTTTATACTTTATGAAAGGGTTTCGAGTTTGCAGATGTCGAACGGCAGTGACTGGAGATATTTTAGCGTGGCGAGGTTTTCAAAACGCAGGTAGACGGACGCGAGTGATTGGACGTCCTTTTTATATTTGCGGTTCAAATTTTTGTCGCCGTATTTGCCGTCGCCTAAGATAAATATTTTGTGATATGCAAGTTGCGCGCGTATTTGGTGCGTTTTGCCTGTGTGCAAGTCGACTTCAATTTGTGCGAGGTCGCCTACGCGCTTTATTAGTTTATACGACAAACTCGCTTCGATTCCGTCGGTGTCGTTAGCGCCAAATTTGACAGTTGCGTTGTCGGTTTTAGTGAAATAGTCAGTAAAAGTTTCTTCATTTTTTACGTCGTGGCTACTGACGACTGCGAAATACTTTTTGACGACGTTTCCATTTTTGAATGCGTCGAGCAATTCATTTTCCGCGTTGCGATTGAGTGCAAACGCGACGAGTCCGAGCGTATTTGTGTCGAGCCTATGCACTGCTTTTGCGGTTGGAAAATCTTTTTGGACAACAGTTTGCAATGTTTGCTTTGTTTCGTCAAAACTGACGGTTTCAATTCCCTTTTTCTTGTTGACTACCAAAATATTATCGTCTTGATAGATGACATCATAAATATTTTGCTTTGTTTCGTTGAAATACGCTTCGACAATATCATTTTCATAGACTGTGACATTTGTTTTGACACGTTTGCCATTAACTTTGACGTCTTTCCCTTGTATTGCGCGACTGATTTGCATTTTTGCGATGTCGCCACAATAATATTGCAGGCACTGCTTGAGTGACTGTTCTTTGTTGTTTTCAATTTTTCTATAAATCACAATTTTTCTCCGTTTTAGGTTTTACAAACAAAAACTTTTTTGCGTCGCTTACTTGATTTTGTGCGTCAAAAGCGCGATATGTGTCGATTATGTATTTATTTCCTAAGTCCTTAATCACAAACTCGTCGTTTGCGAAACCTGTTTTGTACGCAACATTTGCGCAAGTGAGGCACATTTCAAAACAAAACTGAACATTTATTTCATAGCCGTCCAAAATAACCGCTTTTGGATAAATCAATTGCGACATTTTTGACATATTTTTTTGCATAAATGTCATAATTTTGACAAGTTTTATTGGAACAGCGTCGTCAAAATTGATGATTTTATTCATTTTTTCTTGCATTTTGAACTTTTTGATAAAATATTCGAGGACGACAAAATGTTGTGCCTCATCGTATTTTTTCAAATTGAGTGTTTTGACATTTTTGCCGAGTTCTTGAGCAAGTGCGGCATCGTCGCGCTTCACTTCCTTGAAAGTGCCACAATAGTTTGTTGGGTCGACGACATAGTGCTTAGTAGGCGTTTCAATTTCGACAAATGCGTGGTCATTATTATTACCCACGTAGGCAATAGCATCCACGTGGCATTTTTGAAATGCTAAGTCCATTATACTAGCTGTCGTTGTAGCAATACCTGCGCACACAGTTCTGCCGCCGAACAGCGAGATGTACCCCGACTGCCCTAACCCTGTCAATGGTTCGACTGCCATAATCGCGTCGCGCGGCGGCGAGTCATACACTGCGCGCTCAAAATCGGTGTGACGTTTTTTTAGTTTTTTGATTTTGGCTAGTTCAGTATCAAAGGCGTAAATGTTTGCAAATTGTGCGTAGTTGAGGCAACGCGAAATGATTTGCTTAAAACTTTCATCGCCGACAAAAAGGTCGTCGACGATTTTGCCTAGTTCGCGCTCAAATTCGCCCGCAAAGTTGAATACATCTTCACTTTCTAAATACTGCTTTACCTTTTTATTTTGTTTGTAGGCGTCCAAAAGTTGTGCGGCAAGCGCATTTTGTTTGCACGTCATTAATACGATTTTTTTAGCCACTTCGGCATTAATCATATTTGCAAGTATCGCTGAGTGCGAACTTTCTCCATAGACACTTTTTCGTTTGCTTTTGTTGAGAACAATTGAATCATCTAGCAATTTTTCCACCCTTTCATACTCATCTAAATCATTCTCTTTAGCATCTAAACAAATGTCATTTGTGACTTCGTCCGTCATTTCAATTATGTGTTCGTCATTAAAAATATTGTGTTTTTTGCTCATTTTTTTCTTTTTGGTATTGGCGGCGCGGGCTTCCTTTTCGGAATTGGCGGCGCGAACGCTCGCGGCGAGGCTGCTGTCTTGGGGGCAACAACTGGTGCAGACGCTTTCTTCACATCTCCCACTTGCTTTGCTGAATTTATAGGTTTTACTGGCTCAACTGGCTTTATAGGCTCAGCAACCTTTATTTCTTCGACAGTTTTTTTCTCTTGCGACGGCTCAAGTTTTTCGACTTTTGCTGTTTGTTGTGGTTCTTCTTTTACTTTTGGAACTGGGTCTTCTTTGAGCTCTTCCGCTGTAACCTCTTTTTTCACTTCTTGCAATTCTTCTTTAGTTTCATTTTGCAATTCGTGTTGCGCTTCTTGTTGTGGTTCTTCTTTCGGCTCTATAAATGGTTTTTGTACTGCTATATTTTCATTTGACGACGCAACTGGTGGCACAACGCTTTCGGCTTCATCCTCAATTTCTTCACCATACGCGTCATCAATTTTTTCGGCCTCTTTTGCGCGGTCATAATAGTTATAATTACTAAACTGCATTATGTCGCCATAAATACTATTTTCGATAACTTGTTCAGGACTTTCTTCACTTGCTTCGTCCATAATGTCATCTTGCTCACCGCTTTCGCTATCTTCATTAGATTTTTCTAATTCAATAAAGTTTTCATTGATACTATTGATAGCGTCATAATTTTCAATGTTATCATCCTGCACGGGTAAATTGTCGGCTTGTTCTTGCATATGTGCAATGCCGTTATTATCATCGACTTTGTCGTTTTGTGCGACAATATTGTCATTATTATTGTATATACTTTCATTTTGAGTATGCACATTATAGCCTTTCAAATAATCATTATCATCTTGCGCTGGCACACTAAATGTTTTTTCAGGTGTATAATTATTTTGTGCAGTTATACTGTCATTTTTAGCAGGTATATTGTTTTCTTGAATAGGTATACTATCATTTTTAGCAGGTATATTAACGTTTTCGGCACGTATAGTGTCATTTTTTGTAATATCGTTTTGCTGAGCGGCAATTTCTTCGGGCGTTTTTAATTCGTGATTTTTTTCAAGACGTTCATATTCTTCTTGCAAGCGTCTTGCTTTGTTTTTCTTTGATTTTTCTGACATTTCATTTAACAATTCAAAGAACCCTTTGCGCTTTGGTGGCGTGTCGTCTTGAGTAGGTTCTGCCGCTATCCCCATAGAACTTTCAAGCATTCTTTGTTCGGCGTCCGCTTTGCTAAAGTCTACTTGCGTGGTACTGGACAAATCAAACACTTCATTTAATTCGTCATCATTAAACTTGAAACTACCATTTTCAAATGAAAGCCCTTCATCTTCTTTTGGCGTAAATTTAACATTCAAACTACTTAAAACGTCTGCTGCGGACATTGGTTCTAGGTTGTTAAGTGAAAGTTCATTTGCACTTTGCGAACTTCTTGCTTGTGCAAACTCGTCGAACGTATCCCCGCTTTCGCGCCCTACGCTTTCAATGCGCTCATTGAACAATTCGTCATCATTGCTCATTGAATTCGCTTTTGCCATTTTGTTGAGAATGTATATTTTCGGCTCGTTGAGATTATATTCTTCGTCGATGACTTTATTAGGGAACACTTTGAATTTCCCTTCTTCTCCAACTTTTAGTTTCAAGGCATACTGCGTTTCGACAAAGAGGTCAAGGATAACTTCATAATCAATATTGTTTTCGTATAGCAAAAGTTCACAAAGCGTGGAAAACTTCCAAATTTTGTTATCAAAGCGCGACAACATATTAAGTTCCGTTGCAGTGATGTCGCTCATATTTTTATAGGCGATTTGTGCCATACTAATCAGCGAATTTTCAATATCGTGCCCCTTTATCATCAGTTTATTTGGCTCATATCGTGCCAAAACTTTCAGCGCACGCTTTTTCCCGTTTTCGATTTCGTCAGTGAAATCAATAAATTGGCAAAGTCCTGTAAGCGTTTCAATTTTTTTCATATACGCTTTTGCAACGCCGACATAGTTTATAAACGAAATACCTAGTTTGCCGTTGAACTCAACTATGTGACAAATCGGGTTGCCGTATGAGTCGATGACACATTCGGCGTAACTTAGACTGTGCTTGATGTCAAGCCCCAGATTTATGAGCCACGCAAGAAATTCAGTTTGGTCAATTGCGTTGCTAACGCCGAAATAAAACGACAACATACCATATGCGTTTGTGCTGACAAGTTGGCAAAGCACGCTTTGCGGCTTTTGAACGCCCTCACTTTCGTATCTATCAAAATTTGCAGTCGAAAGTCTGACAAACTCGCACGCAGTAGCACAAATTTGCTGGATTGTCATATCTTCGTCAAACAAAAGTTTGGCGATTTTCATTGTGTCCTTTTTGTAGTTTTCAAAAACTTTTTCATTGTCGCGCGCATTCAAAATAGACAAAAGACTTGACGGAAGCAAGTCTATTTTACCAATTTTGTTGTTATTTTTTACATTGATATAATTCATATCAAACTGTTTTTTGTCTATCAAAAATTCGCAAAACTCTTTTTTGTTTTGCTTTTGCGCAAGAGCAATTTTTTCGTCCAACTTCAAAAAATACTGGGCGTCGGCAGCCCTTAGGTTAGAATAAGGATTGTCATTTGTTTTTTCTTTTTTTTTGCCCAACATAACTCACTCCTCGTATTAAATTTCTTTTCTATCTTCCAAAGCGCGTGCCAAAGTGACTTCGTCCGCGTATTCAATGTCACTCCCCATTGAAACTCCTTGTGAAAGACGCGTGATTTTGATTCCAAAAGGTTTTAGCAATTTTGAGATATACATTGCGGTTGCCTCGCCCTCGACATCGGGGTTTGTTGCCATAATGATTTCCTCAACGCCACCTTGCTGAACGCGCGCCAAAAGTTCCTTAATTTTGATGTCGTCAGGGCCGCGATTGTCAAGTGGACTCAGTGTGCCGTGCAAGACGTGGTACTGACCTTTAAAGTCCTTGACTTTCTCAATTGCCAAGACGTCTTTTGGCTCTTTGACGACGCAAATCACCTTATTTGGACGCGTGGCGCAAATGTCGCAAATGTCCTTGTCAGTGAAGTTGCCGCAGTTTGCGCAATAGTGGATGTTTTTGTTTGCCTCAACAATTGCGTTTGCAAAATCGCGGACATATTCCGAATCCTTGTTCAAGACATAGTAGGCATAGCGCTGCGCAGTTTTTGTTCCGACACCCGGCAAGTTTGAAAAAAAGTTTATCAGTCTTTCCAAACTTTCAATTTGATTCATTAAAATGCACCCATTCCGTTTGGAAGTTTTGGAGCAAGTTCTTCCTCAAGAGTTTTGATTTGCGCGTTTGCGTCATTGACTGCTGCCATAACCAAGTCTTCTAGCATCTCAAGGTCGTCCATATCGACGGCGTTGGGATTGATTTTGATTGATTGAAGTTCATACTTTCCGTTCATAGTAACTTCGACCAAGTCACCGCCGCTTTTTGCTGTAACGACGCTTTCTTCAAGTTTTTGTCTGTCCTCAGCCATTTTTTGTTGCATTGCTTGTGCTTGTTTCATTAGTTGTTGCATATTCATACCACCAAATCCACCTTTCATCATAATTATAATCTCCTTATTATATAATACTTAATTTTTCACCAAATTTTTGTTTTAGATACTCGATATCTTGCGATTTCTCTTCGCTTTCTTTGCCTTGAGTGCAAACTTTGAGGTTCAAATTCGCAATTTCTCTAACGATGTTTTGCATATTATTGAAATGCTCGACATTGTCAAAGCCGTTTGAGTGCATATAGATTTCAAAGTCGTCACCGTTTATCTTTGTTTTGTCGACTGTTTCGCAAATTGCGCCCAAAATATTGTCGCCACTTTGCTTGACTTTGAGCAGTATGTCGCCCCAAAGTCGCATTTCAGCCGCTTTGCCCGTGGTTTTAAAAATATCGTCCTTTATTTCAACGGGCTTGCCGCCCTCAACAGGCATTTCGTCAAACGGCGAAACATTTGCCATAGGCTCTTCTTCAAACGGGACTGACATTTTGATGTCCGCTAAAACGGTTTCGCTTTTCAATTTTTCAAAATCGGCATTTTGCTCATTTGTTACACTGCTGGTTTCTAATTCTTCTTCATCCGTTTTTTTTTCATACACTTAAGTCCTGCAACTTCAATTAGTAATTGCGGGCGGATGCTATATTTTAGATTAAGTTCGACTTCACCAAACTCCGCGAGGCAATCCGTGATTTGCGACATCTCAAGCGCGTTTGCTTGCGCTTTCATAAGGTTTGCCACGTCGTCGCGCAGGACAATCATATTTCGGTAGTCTTTACAAGTTTTCACAATCATTAGATTGCGGAAATAAATTGACATATCGCGCGCGAGCATTGACAAACTTTTGCCCATTTTGACAAGTTCGTCAACTTTAGTTAAATACGCGCCCGCGTCCTCATCAATGATTGATTGCACGAGTTGTCCCAAAACTGAATCGTCGTTGACGCCCAAAACTTGCAGGACGCTATCGTATGTGACGTTTGAGTTACTGAATGAGACACACATATCGGCAATTGAGAGCGTATCGCGCGCGCTGCCGTTGCCCTCTTTGGCAATATAGGCGACCGCATCGTCGTCGTACTTGACGCCCGAGTCGTCGAAAATGTCTTTGAGCATTTTTTCAAGCGTTTCTTGTTCAATCAACTTGAAATCAAAGCGCATACATCTTGACAATATTGTCGCGGGCAGTTTTTGCACTTCGGTTGTTGCCAAAATGAACACACAATGTGCGGGCGGCTCTTCCAAAGTTTTCAGCAATGCGTTGAACGCGGAGTCCGTGAGCATATGCACTTCGTCGACAATATACACTTTATACTTCCCGACAACTGGCGGATACTTGACCTTTTCGCGCAGGTCGCGAATTTCGTCGACGCGGTTATTACTTGCGGCGTCGATTTCCATAATGTCCATATTGTTTAGGACACTTGTTTCTTGGCAGGACTTACATTTCCCACACGGCGAGCCGTTGACTGGATTTTCGCAGTTGATTGCGCGCGCAAAGATTTTCGCGACACTGGTTTTACCCGTTCCACGCGTACCACAGAACAAATAGGCGTGACTGATTTTGTTTGATTTGATTTGATTAATTAGTGTTTTCGTGATATGCTCTTGTCCGACAACTTTGTCAAAGGTTTGCGGACGATATTTTCTATAGAGTGCTAGGTATGCCATTTTTCTCCTTTATTCGTCTTGAAAGTTTGAAATTGAAATTTTTGCCTTTATGCGCGTCAATCCGTTGTCGACACTTTTGGCGCTTTTGTCAAGTTTTTCCGCGATTTCGGTGTACGTCAAACCATCTAGGTATAATTTTAACACATTTTTTTCAAAAACGCTAAGATTTTGCGTTGCTTTCTCAAAAAGTTTTGCATAATTTTCGCGGTTTATCAATATTGACTCTGGGTCGCTGTCATCCCACGTGACGTACGCGACAATGTCGTCATCGTCGTCATTATCATTATTGTCCTGCAATGACAAACTAACTGATTGATTTAGCGGCATATTCTTTTTTGAATTTGCACTCTTTATTGCGTTGAACACGGCGCGCTCTATGCAAACACGCGCATAACTTTTGAAATTGACGTCCTTTGAAACATCAAAAGTAATGATTGCACGATACAGTCCAATCATTCCCTCTTGAATCAAATCGTCAACTTCCGCACCAATCAAAAAATACTTGCGCGCAATTTGATTGATTAGCGGTTTGTTTTGCTTCAGCAATTCTTCAAGCGCAAAATCGTCGCCTGTTTTAAATTTCTCAATTAGTTCTTTGTCATCCATTTTATCTTTGCTCCAGTGCTTGAAAAACAATTATTCCGCACGCGACGGACGCGTTGAGCGAATTGAGTTTCCCGCGCATTTCAATCTTTAGTGTTCCGTCGCAAATTTGCCTTGTCAATTTATGCACGCCGCTGCCCTCATTGCCAATGACGATGCCAATTTTACCTTTCAAGTTAGTGTTTTTGGCAAGTTCGCCGTCCATTGCGGTTGCAAAAACAAAGTATCCGTTGTCTTTCATTTTTTCAATCGCGTCGTTGAGGCTGCCAACTTGCGCGATTTTTACGTGGTTGACTGCGCCTGCACTTGTTTTGAACACTGTTTCATTGACTTCGCACGCGCGGTGCTTTGGAATAACAATTCCGTCGACGCCTGCACATTCGCAAGTGCGGATGATACTCCCGAGATTGTGCGGATCCTCAATACCGTCAAGCAAAACAATAAATCCGTCGTCTTTAAATAGACTTTCCAGCGGAACGTATTTAAAGCCCTCGATATAGGCAATAACACCTTGATGTTTGTGTGTTTTTGAAATGTCGTCAAGTTTCTGTTTTGGAACATACTTGATACCGATTTTCTTAGCACTTGCAAGTTGTTCGATTTCGCCGCACGACTTGCTCCCTTGTTGAACCAGCAAACTTTCAAACTTTTTCCCGACGCGCAACGCTTCCAAAACGCTGTTTTTCCCTTCTATTTGCATACTTTTTCCTTTATTATGTTATTTTCGACAATGTCGATGCTTTTTTTCATCAGTTCTTCGAGTCTATCTAAGTCTCCCGACATAAAGACATACCCGAGCACGCTTTCAAAACTTGTTGCGGTGCGATAGTCCTCAATGCTTGCATTTTTGGCGGTGTGGTGCAATTTTGCATTGCGCGCACGCCTGCCGACGTCGAGTTCGGCTTCCTTTAGTTCATTTGCAAGTGCATCATAGATGACTGCTTGGCTTTCGGCTTTTACATACAAATTTGCGGTTTTATTGAGTTTTCCGCTATTTTCGAGACTGTTTTTCGCTAGGTGCGTACGAATATACGCCGTCCATAGTCCGTCTCCGACAAATGCTAGCACAAGAACATTCCTCAAGTGCGCTTCCTTTTCGTCGTTAATGTTTTCTAATGTTTCAAAAAATTCTTTCATTTTTTAATTATAGCATAATTATGTTTTTTTTACAACCATTTAACAATTATTCTTAAGTGTTCATATAATGGACTAGATATTACATAGGAGAAAAAATGTTAGAGCTTCTGGACAATATTCCCATTATATGGCAATGTGTGATTTGCGCAATGTTTTGCTTTCTTTGCACGACGCTTGGCGCGCTGCTGATTTTTGCTTTCAAAAACAAAAACCCCGAACAGATGTCAAAACTCTTGGCACTTGCGGGCGGGATTATGATAGCGTCATCGTTTTTTTCGCTGCTTTCCCCCGCAATTGAGGCGTGCGAAGAAAACAATTTACCGATATACTTATATGTCGCGATAGGTTTTCTTGTTGGCGGAACATTTATTGTGCTTTCGGACAAAATTCTTGACCGATTTTTCACATATGAAAAATTCGCAAAACACAGGGCGATGAAGCGCGCTGTTATTTTCACGGGGTCAATTGTTATTCACAACATACCTGAGGGTATGGCGGTTGGTGTTGCGTTTGGGTCAATTGCGACGGCGACGGGCGACGTGCACACGGTTTCGGCTATACTGCTTGCAGTAGGCATCGGCATACAAAACATTCCTGAGGGTTTGACTGTTGCACTACCATTGCGAGCGCAAGGCGTTTCAACAAAAAAATCATTTGTCGTTGGGTTGTTATCTGGTAGCGTTGAGCCGATTTTTGCGGTGCTTGCGTTTGCGCTATGCTTTTATGTAACAAGTTTTCTACCTTTCCTACTCAGTTTTGCGGCGGGCGCAATGGTCGCGGTTGCGACTTGCGAACTAATCCCTGAGGCGGTCAAATGCGGCAAAAACAAGGCAACTATTTTTATGATTGTCGGCTTTGCTCTTATGGCTCTACTTGACACCGCCTTTTCGGTGTGACACTCACAATAACTACAAGAGTACTTACACATTACTAAGTACTTTATTTATACAACAACATTTTATACAACAACATTTATATGGCGACATTTTAAAATACTATTTGTGCTTGAACTATAATTACTAATATTTAAACATAAATAACAAACAAAAAAACGCAATACCGCTTATAAAATTCACTCAAACGACTAAATAAAAACAAAAAAATGCGACCGAAATCGCATTTTTTTTATCAATTATTTGCTCAATGATTTTTCAGCAAATGTCATTGCAGCAGCAGCGACACTGAAGATTGTTGCAAGGATTGCACCAACTCCAGCAGAAATGCTAACTTTCATTCCAGCGACGCTTTCAGAGTTGCTTCCGCCATAAACAAATGCGCAAATCAAACCAACAACTGCCAAAACTGCAAAAGCAATACCAGCAATCATAAGAATTTTGTCAATCAATTGGTTGTTCAAGAACATATTGAGTACGAACAAAATTGCCATAATCAATCCGAGGAAGAACACGATTGAGAAACAAATTGTCATAATTGTGTAGTCAGCAGGTGCGTCTTTAAGACCATTGTCCCAAATATCAAACAAATTCATATTGGTTGATTGTTTAAGACCAGCAGCAGACATTGTTGCTGCAACAACAGGACAAATGAGCATCATTGATGCAAGAAATGTGCAAACTGCTGCAACACCTTTGACAATAAAGTTTGTCATTTTTGATTTCTTTGCCATTTTATACCCTCCATAATTTTATTTTAGCATAGTTTGTGCCAAAAACACAACGATTTTTAATACATTAATTCTCTTTTTTGCATTTTTTTTACATAAATTTACCATTTTTTGACAAATTGCTTGCTGATATCATACGTAAACAAAAAAAGCAAATCGTGTCTATAATGTATTTGCGTATTCAAGCGGATGCTTAAATTCACCTTTTGTATACACTATATTTATGCGCAATCGTAAAAAATATGAACAAAATGTATAAAAAAATAAAACCTTGTCTACAATCACGTACAAGGAGGACAAAAAAATGTCAAATACAAACAATCAAAGAAAAACAAACATCAAACTTGCGGTGTATGGAGTTTTGGTGGCAGCATTTATTCTTACTATTGCGCTTATTGTTGCATTTTCTATGCCGAGCGCCAACAAGAACTTGAGCCAAGATGACACACCTACGCAAGAGACCAACAACACACCTATTGTGTTCACAAGTCCGCTTGAAGATGCGACGATACTTATGGGTTACTCAGGTAATGCACTTCAATTCAATGCGACTTTGAACCAGTGGGAAGCGCACAAGGCGATTGACTTTTCTGCGACGTCGGGTGCGAATGTTATGGCTGTTTACGACGGCGTTGTTGAGAGCGTGAAGTCGTCTTACCTTATGGGCACGACAATCACGATTAGGCACAATGACAAGTTGGCGACGGTTTACGCTGCGCTTGACACGGAACCTGCTGTGAAAGAGGGTGACCAAGTCAAGAAGGGACAAGCTATTGGTAAGGTTGCAAGTTCAAATCAGGCTGAAGCAAAACAAGGCGCGCATCTTCATTTTGAAGTGCTTGAAAACGGCGCTAAGATTGACCCTTCCCAATACCTCACCCTTGAAAACAAATAGTGGCGGACGCCACTGGTGCAGGTTTGGTGAGTGGCACTATATGAAATTAGGTACATAGTTAACCAACTATGTACCTTTTTTTGCGGGAGAGCCCGCTGCTGTGGGTACTGT
>JBNMHN010000028.1:0-13257 GCA_050872805.1 Clostridia bacterium | reverse complement strand
TGTTTGTTTGTTTGTTTGTTTGTTTGTTGCGGAATGGGGGCAGCATATTCATTTACGAAAACAAATGATAAAGCAATAATTAATAAAGTAGATTATAAAATTTAAAAATAAATTAAGATTGAGTAGTTTTTACTTATTTTGGTTTGTGATTGTGATGGCTTTAGTTTTTTGCATATTTGGCGTGGGCGCTTGCGCGGGGCGCGGGGAAGAATAGGACACGCATTTCAAAATTATCGCGGAAACAGGTGGGGCAAGGATTAACCCGAGCGCACCAAAGAGTGCGCCGCCGATAATTAGCGAAAGAATGACAGTGAGTGTGTTCATTTTGATTTTATGTCCAACAATCAGCGGCGTGATGAACCCAGTCACAATGATGACGATTGAAGCCGACACGATTGCCGAAATGAGTGCGACATTGGCGCTTGCCAAAACGAGCGAAAACAGCATTATCGGCACAAGCGCGATTATTGGCCCAACGTATGGAATGATATTGAATATCGCCATAAAGAGCGACAGTTCAATCGGCATAGGTGCGCCGCAAATTAAAAGCCCGACGCAAACGGTGACAAAAATGATGATACCTTCAATTAGTTTACTGAAGCCGTAATCGACTAAAATGCGGTCGGAATCTACAACAAAATTTTGCAATTTGCGAAATTTTAGCGCCGAAACACGCTTTTTTGTGAAATTTTTGATACTTTTTTTGTATTTATCTATATTGAGCAGAAAAAGAAAACTGAAAAACAAACTGACAATAAGCACGCCGATAAAACTCAAAACGCTACTAGCAAACCCCGCAAGTATGCCTGCAAGTTTTGGCGCAAACCCCTTGAGGTAGTCGACGAATTGGTCAATATTTTCATTAATGAAGTTGTCAACGTCGATTTTTCCCACATACGGAATTTGCGACAAAAACGCGGTCAGTTCGGTTTTAATCTTTGCCGTATAGGTGTCTGCATTTTTGACAATATCCTCAATGATTGACAAAAATTTTGGCACGAATAGAAAGAAAATACCCACAATGAGCGCGATAAACAACAAAAATACGACAACTAGCGCCAAATTCATACGGCAGTGCTGCGGATTTTTTGCGCGCTTGAACATTGATTTGAACACCTTGTTTGCAAGCCACTTTTGCGGTTCTTTTAGTAAATATATGACAAACGCCGCAATGTAAATCGGCATCAGTCCCACAAGCAGCGCCGAAAGCATTTTCTTTGCAGGCGGAATGAGAACCATCGCAGCAATTATCGCAGCCGCCAGCAATAAAAATGATTTCCACCATTTTTTGTGCGTGGTAATTACACTCGCTTGCGCATAAATACTATTATCATTGTTTTTCTTTATTATATATTGCCTTTTCATAAATTTATTGTACGCGATTATAAAATAATTATACAGTGGTTTATGTTATTTTACGTTTTCAACAAAAAACGACAAATAAAGTGCTGAAAGTACAAAATAGACGTGTTAATTTGGTAGGCGCGCGCGGCAAAACCTTGTAAAATAGAATCAAACAAGGAGAAAATTATGGAAGCGCAATTTAAACTACTCAAAGCTGACGAGCAAACGGTCAATGATCTAGATTGTTACCTGCCCGAAGGCAACATATTGCAGCAATTAGCCGACTTTTTCGCGATTTTTTCGGACACGTCGCGCATACGCATTTTGTCCGCGCTGGCGCTGTCGGAAATGTGTGTCAGTGACCTATCAAACATTTTGGGAATCAATCAAACGACGCTTTCGCACCAACTCAAAATTTTGAAAAGTCAAAAACTTGTCATTTCGCGCAGGGAAGGCAAAATTATTTTGTATAGTGCCGCAAATTACATAATTAATGACCTTATGCTATCGGGCATCGAACACCTGTTGCAAAAGTAGAAGTTGCAAATTTTTGATAGGGCTATAAAACGTGGTTTTTCACATTTATTGAGGAAAGTGCATATATAATGTAAAATCGTGGAGGCATTTTTATGGACTATCAAATTTTGATTTTACTTGCGATATTCCTTTCAATATTTGTCACGAGCAACAATATTGATTTGTTCACAAACACCAACTTCATTTTGCTTTTGCTACTTGCGCTTGGCGCATATGGCGTCAATTCTACAAATCGTTGCAATCGCAGCAACAGTTTCTTTTCAAGCGACTTTGTGTGATAAGTTAAAAGGTTGCTTGAGTGCAAAAAGGCTACAGAAAATTCTGTAGCCCTTTCTTATGCAATTTATCATTTGCGTATTGCACTATACAATTAATCAACTTTGCATTATACAACTAACAAATTGAGAATTATGTTTTTATTTAATTGCATATTATGAGATTAATAAATTTAGCAATATTCAGTTATTCTCTATGTATCGTAGTTCATCAAGTGAGCATTGTATATTGCGCGTAGTGTTATCTTTCGGTGACATTACAAAAATCATTCTCTGTAACCATTGCGGGTTGTAGAAGTGCAACTTGCTGTCTTGCATCTGTGTAAAATTTGTAATCAGACAATAGTTGTGGCTTTTCAACTTTTTTAAAATTGTTGACCAAAAATTCTTTGAAATCATTATATCCTAACCCGATAGTTATATTGTTTATCGGGTGTCTGTTTTTGCTAAAGTCGTCCTTTAGTGCTACCGCTAAGCGTTTTAGGCATTGTAAAAATTCTTTGCCACTGATAGTACCTTTATAGATATCATCAAGCGCGGTGTGAGGAATTTCAATATTGTCAAGTGTTATTTGTTTGTTTTTTTCGTCGTACCAAATCCACGCTTGTCCGACGATGCGTGCGCCCGCGCGGAACGCGATGAATGTGGAGTTTGGCTGAGTCATTCCGTACTCAACGCAATGTGAGCCAACGCCGCCTGCGACTTGGCAGCAGTTTGTGATTGTTCCAATGACCGCGCCAAGCGGGTCGCGCTTTTCAAGCACTTCAAAAGTGATTGGAAAGTCGCCGTCCTTCTGTGGTGAAAACACACATTTTTCTTTTAGTCCTTGCAAGTACCACTCTTGTAATAGGTCAAACTGATATTGCGTATAGCCATAAAGTCCCACTTTTTCAGCAAGTTCAATAGCTCTTTCATCTACATTTTCATAATTTTTGTGAGTGAGAATTTTCAAAACAAGTTCGGGCGTCAAGCATTCGCTCCTATGGCGCGTGATGACCTTTTTTTCGGGGTACGCCTTTTGAATTTTTTCAAAACCATTGTGGCACGCGCCGACAAGTGAAATGCGTTCATCAGCTTCAGGAATAGTGTATTGCAAAAAGTCAAGCCCGCAAAAGTTGTGCATAAAAAACTTTGCGAATTCAGGATTATATTTGATTTCGTGATTAAAGTCGCCCACTAGTGTATGCAGTTCGTCAATTTTATAGTTGCTTAAAAGGTTTGTCGCGATATATTCGGTAGCAATTTTGCTTTCTTTCCCGTCTGTGCTGAAAACACCAAGTGCGTGAGCAAGCGTGAAAACCGTTTCAATCGCAACGTCAGTCTTAAATTTTACGTATTTCATCAAAGATTGCCAGTTTTTGCGGTTATTGTTGAGGTAAAAATTAGGAATCTCCGCAATTGGCATCTTTTCTATAACTATGCAGTGTGGAATATTGTCGTAATTTTTCCATTCATAAAGTTTGTACATTTCTGCGTGTTTGAAGAATTCTAATTTATTGTGCGATGTTGCCATTTTGTTAAATTCTTCGTTAGAAATGCAAACTAAATTTAAATCCTTGTCCGCAAAATGATAGTTGCCGTCCTTTGTCTTAAAAACAAGACCATTGATACTGTTTGTGTAGCCCAAAATATCGCCCAAAAGGATTTCTTGCTCTTCAAAATGGATGACTGCGCCACTTAAAAGGTCATCATTGAGATGTCCAACGGATGTAAGGTAGTGAATTGATTTGTTGCGAAGCCCCGAACAACCAAAGAATGCCGATTCGTCGATACGAGCAACTGATTCTGGTATGTGAATCTCCCGTAGTTCAGTATTGTGTGAAAACGCGTGCGAGCGAATTGAGTATGCACAATCAGGAATTGTAGTAGTTTTGCACCCTGCAACGACTGCACTTTTAAACTTATCATAAATGCAGTTACAACCCATATCATGATAAAAAGGATTGTTGTTTTCAACAACGATTTTTTCAAGGCTCGTGCAGCCTATGAAAATTCCGTTTGAAATATCTACAATAGATTTTGGAATTGTTATTTGTTTTAGTTTTTTGCAGTCTAAAAACGCAAATTTTTCAATAACAGTCAAACCGTCATTTAAGATAATTTCTTCTACATTGATAAATTTTGCAAGACTCTTCACGCATATCTTTTTCAATGTTTTCGGCATTACGATTTTTTTAATATTGTTTTTTTCATTATTGTTGAGCCATTGATTTGTATCAATTAGAGTGGTTGTTCCTTCAGGAATATAAAGTATTTCATCGTCGCGATATTCTGCCATAAATTTCTCCTAATTATAAATTTTTGTCATTATATCATAAATTTTGCAATTTTTCAATGGTATTATTCAATTTTTCATTTGCAAAGCCTTTGTATATTAAATTCAAAAAACTGTCAATATTTTGACAAATGCTTGACAAAATGTCAAATAATTGTTAAAATATTAACACATAATATAGTAGAGGAATGTATGGAAAATAGGTTTGATATAAGTCAGTTTGTCAATGTCCTGACGCCGCAGCAAGTGCTTTGCAACTTGACAACGCGCGTCCGCGCACGACGAAAGGAACTCAAATTGTCGCAGCAAGCGCTTGCGCGCAAATCGGGCGTGAGTTATGGCTCAATCCGTAGATTCGAGCGCACGGGCGAAATTTCGCTAACATCACTTTTGCAAATCGCGCGCGTCATCGACTGTCTTTCCGACTTTGAGCAACTGTTTTCGACGCCGAAAATTCTTGACCTAAAAGAGTACATCAAAATGCAAGAAAAATCGCGGAGGAAAGGCAAATGATTGAAAATGTGAAAAATGTGGTTGTAAAATACAACGGCGCAACAGTCGGCGCGCTTGTGCAACTAGATAGCAACAAAATTGCATTTCAATACGATGAAAATTGGCTGAAAAACGGCTTTCCAATTTCGCCGTTTTCGCTACCACTAGAAAATCGTGTTTTTGTCAACGAAAAAAACAATTTTAGCGGACTTTACGGCGTATTTTTTGATTCGCTGCCCGACGGGTGGGGCGAACTTTTGATGAAACGAAAACTTGCCTCAATGGGGCTGTCAAATGTTTCAATTTTGACAAAACTCACTTTGATTGGAGAAAGTGGACTTGGTGGGCTAACTTACGAGCCAAACCAAAACACTGAAAGCAGTGATAACATTTATGAACTTGACGTCCTAGCAAAAGACGTCAAAAAGATTTTGAACGACGAATATAACGACAAAGATTTGGACAAGATATTTTGTTTGGGTGGTTCAAGTGGTGGAGCAAGACCGAAAGCGCACATAAAAATTGACGGGCAAGAATGGATTGTCAAGTTTCCGTGTTCTATTGACCCGCTTGATATTGGCAAAAAGGAGTATGCAGCAAATGTTGCGGCAAAAGAATGCGGAATCAATGTGAATGAGTTTCGGCTCTTTGACAGCAAGATTTGCGGAGGATACTTTGGCGCAAAGCGCTTTGATAGAGTAAATGGAAAGCGCGTGCATATGATTTCGCTTGCGGCACTGCTTGAAACTTCTCACCGTGTGCCAAACCTTGATTATACGCATTTGTTTCAAGTCACGCAGCGAATTTGCGAAAATGCGGATGACTGCATTGAGGTTTATAAAAGAATGTGCTTCAATGTTTTGTTCGGGAATACCGATGACCACAGCAAGAATTTCGCATTTTTGTTTGACGAACAGTTGGACGGCTACAAGATTTCGCCCGCATATGATATAACAAAAACACCGCTAAAGCCACTGCACGAAATGAGTGTTTTGGGCAAAGATATGCCATCGCGGGACGACTTAATGGCTATTGGTGCGATGTTTGAAATTAAGCAAAACATTTGCAATGAAATTATCGATAGCATTGAAAATGTCGTGCGTGGGGTGCAAAACAATTGACAAAAAATTATTAGTATGCTATATTAAAACGAACAAAAATGAAACTCATTTTTTATCTATAGCGCAAGCGTTTGCGCAGGATTTTAAAATTTCAAGGAGAGCAATATGAAATCAAATTTTGTCACAAAAAAACTCGGGCTAGTGTGCTTGGTAATGACGCTTTTGCTTGCAACTGTCGCAGTTTTTGCGGGTTGTAACGACGATAAAGTCAAAAGCATTTCAATCACTACTGACCCGATAAAGACAACATACTTGGCGGGTGAAAAATTTGACGCCACTGGTATGGTTATCACAGTCGAATATAAAAACGGCAAGTCGGAAGCAATCAAGTTTGCCGACAACAATGACAAAAACAATGAGGGTTATACCTACGACCTTTACAAAAAGAATCTAACAGTTGAGGACACTCAAGTTACATTTGCATTCAAAAACAAAAAAGTAACTTTGAAAATCACTGTCAACAAGAGAAATGTGGACGCTCTTAAGACGGAACAAATCACATACATTGCCCTAGATGGCACGCTCACTGTTACACGGATTGACGGCGCGGAATATAAACTTGGTGCAACCGATTGGCAGGACAGCAACATATTCGGTGGGCTAACAAACGGAATGACATACGATTTGTCCGTGCGCTTTAAGGAAAGTGAGAATAACAACGCTAGCGCTATTACAACAATCACAGGCATCAAAGTTATGGGTACGCAAAACCCCGTAAGTGACAGCGACATCGCGGTCACAGCAACCGATACAACAATCACGATTGAAGAAATCGAAGGCGCTGAATATAAACTTGATAACGGCGAGTGGGGTAGTACGCGTGAATTTACAGGACTTTTTGAAAATACATTACACACTATTTATGTAAGAATGGCCGCTACCGAAACATTGCTTGCATCGGAAGCAACTGCAAAGTCCGTGACAACAAAGCCAGCACGCACTTAAGATTAAATGGAAACAAAAAGTCATATCACAATAAAAGTGGTATGACTTTTGTTATAATGGTACACATATCAAAAAATGAGCATTAAATTGTGTTGCTTATTTTTCTAAACGATTATGTGTTTGCGTCATTATGATACGCCGCATAAATCGCGCGGGCTTGGTCCTTGCGGACGACCGCCTCAAGGTCGGCAAGCGAAGCCGCCGCAATGTTGTCAAGGCTCTTGAAGTGCAGCATAAGTTCGCGCGCAGTCTTTGCACCAACTTTGTCAATGTTTTGCAAAACACTTGTAATCTTTTGGCGCTTGTTGCGGTGAAAAGTGATTGCAAAGCGGTGGCTCTCGTCGCGCACGCGCTGCAGCAAGCGAAGTGCGAAACTTGAGCGCGCGAGGATGCGCGGTTCGCTCTCGCCGCGTTTGAAAACTTCTTCTTCCTGTTTTGCAAGTGCAATGATGTCAATATCAAAGGGAAATTCGTCCAAAATCTCGCACGCACTGCTGAGTTGTCCTTTACCTCCGTCGACAACGATGAGATCAGGAAGTTCGGCAAAACTTTCGTCCTTTTTCGTGAGTGCGTCAGTAAAGCGCCTGCGCAAAACTTCCGCCATAGACGCAAAGTCGTCGGAGCCCTCAACGGTTTTGATTATGAACTTGCGATATAGTTTCTTGTTCGGCTGCCCGTCAATGAAAACAACCATACTCGCAACTTTGTTTGTTCCGCTGATGTTTGAAATATCGTAACCTTCAATCTTGTGCGGCAGTTTGGAAAGGTTCAATTTTTCTTTCAGTTGTTCGCACGCGCCGAAAGTGAAGTCGCGCAAATACTTGTCGCGGTCAACTTGCTTTTCAAGGTGTTCAAAAGCATTTTGCCAGTTGTTTTTGAGAATTTGCGCCTTAGCGCCAATTTGCGGCTGCACAATTTCAACCTTGTGCCCACAAAGGTTTTCAAGATACTCCTGCAAAAGACTGCAGTCCTCAAAGTCGGTTGGAACAAGCACCTGCGGCGGCACAAGCCCGTTCATCCCGTAGTACTGAACCGAAAAACTTGTGATAGCCTCGCTGCTAGTCAAATTGCGGTCGAAAATTGTGTGCGTTTCGCACCCAACCATTTTTCCGCCGCGAATGACCGAAATCGCAATCGCTGAGTTTTCGCCATTTGTGACAAAACTTATGGCGTCAAATTCGTCCGTCGAGCCGAGTTGCATAATGATTTTGCTCTTTAGTTTGGCAACCATTTGCAAGCGGTCACGAAACAAAATCGCGCTCTCAAACTGTTCCATTTCGCTGGCTTTGAGCATTTTTTGAGTCAAAATTTCTTCAACCTTGCTGTCTTTGCCTTTCAAAAAGTCAATGCAGTCATCAACGACTTTGTGATATTCTTCGGGCGTAACTCTGCGCGTGCAAGGCGCAAGGCACAGCCCGAGCGAGTAGTTGAGGCACTCTCGCTTTTGCTTTGACTTCATATTGAGTTTGCACTGGCGCAAAGGGAACGCAAGATGTATCGTCTTTAGTAATTCGGTCGCGCTAATGCCGGCAAAGTAGGGGCCAAAGTATTTTGCGCCGTCTTTTTTGACCTTGCGGACAATTTCAACGGTAGGGTAATCTTCTTTTAGGTTTATGCGAATATAAGGATACGCCTTGCCGTCCTTTAGCAAAATGTTGTAAAACGGCTGGTGTTTTTTGATGAGTGTGCTTTCAAGCGCCAGCGCATCAAGTTCGGACGGCGTGAGAATGTAGTCAAAGTCGTAGATGTGCGCAACAAGCGCGTCCGTCTTGACAGTCTTTTCCGTGTTGAGAAAGTAGGAACTAACCCTGCGTTTCAAATTTTTCGCCTTACCAACGTAAATGATGTGTCCGTCAATGTCCTTCATCAAGTAAACACCGCTAGTAATCGGCAACTTGTGCAGTTTTTCTTTTATCCTTTTCATTATTTCGTCGTTCATAACTCACCTTTGCTATTATTATACCACAATTAAACATTTTTAGCAATAGCGCTTTTATTGTGTTAATTTTCAAAGCAAAATTGTTAATTCTCAAAGTTGAATCTATAGAGGAACATAGGGCGGTATTACTTTAATTCGAAGTGTAGCAACCCTCGTTTTGTCAAAAATGTGTAAAATGCCCCCTAAAAACCTTGAAAAAATGTGTAAATTTTCTCAAAAAAACGCGCAAAAATGTGTAAAATCTACAAAAAAAAACTGAAAAAATGTGTAAAACCCATTTTATTTACAATGAAAATGTGCTATAATTGTGAAAAGTAAAATACACTTTGCATACGGAATATGATTTTTGGGGAGGTAATTTATGTATAGAAAAATACTTGAGGAGTTAAAAAATTGGAAAAATTCGCCAGATAGAAAGCCGCTAATACTGCAAGGGGCGCGACAAGTTGGCAAAACGTGGGCAATGCTTGAGTTTGGGAAAAGCTGTTTTGAAAACTACGTCTACATTAACTTTGATGAAAATGTCGAAATTAAAGAACTATTTGAGACAAACAAATCGGCATCGCGATTGATTGAGCGCTTGACACTGATTGCAGGGCAGGCAATCAAGCCGCAAAAAACGCTGATTATCTTTGACGAAATTCAAGAATGCAGCGCAGCGCTAAATTCGCTAAAGTACTTCAATGAGAATGCGCGCGAGTATTGCGTTATCGCAGCGGGCAGCCTATTAGGAACATTGCTCGCAAAGCCGCAAAGTTACCCCGTGGGGCAAGTGGATATGCTGAGGCTCTACCCGCTGTCGTTTGAGGAATTTTTGCTGAATACGAATGAAAATTTATACAAGGCATACGCTCAATGTGAAGACGGAAAGATAGAGCAAATCTTTGCCACGCAACTGATTGAAACATACCAAAACTATTTGATTGTTGGCGGCTTGCCCGAATGCGTAAACGCGTGGATAAGCAAAAAAGACCCACAAAGGGTAAGCACCATTCAGCGAAATTTGATTGAACTATATGAAAACGACATTGCAAAACACAACGGCAAAGTCAATGCAGGGCGCATTTTAATGGTTTTTAGAAACATTGTCACGCAACTAGCCAAAGAAAACAAAAAATTTATCTACGGCAACGTGCAAAGCGGTGCGCGCGCAAGAGAGTTTGAGGAAGCAGTCGAGTGGCTAGTTTCTAGCGGGCTTGTTTATAAGGTTTATGAATCAAACAACAATCAATACCCACTGCGCGCGTATGACAATTTGAGCGCGTTCAAGTTGTATTTCTTTGATATTGGACTTTTGAAATATATGGCAGGCGTAGAGAATGAAAGTATCGTGTTAAACAGCAACTTTCAATTCAAAGGTGCTATGACCGAAAATTATGTTTTGCAGCAACTGTATCCTATATTAAATGTCGCGCCAACCTATTTTACGTTTGGGCATTACGAAACGGATTTCTTAATTCAAAAGGGGGAAAACATTGTTCCAATCGAGGTAAAATCAAACATATCCATTTCTTCGACAAGTTTGAAAGCGTACATTGAAAAATACAAGCCACAAATGGCAGTACGCTTTTCTCTCCTGCCATTTGATAGACAAGAAACAATTGTAAATATTCCGCTCTATTTTGTTGAAAAAATGCCAAAACTATTGTAGTTTTTATTGCCAAAACAAATGTTGTAAATTTTGTGCAAACAAAATTTAAATAAATAACAATAATTTAAATAAATAACAATATTTTTTTTAGGTGGTCAGCACATTGCGTTGATTGCCTTTTTGTATAGGGCTAGTTTTTCGTCAGGGGTGGCGAAAATGCTGATACTTTTGGTAATTGTTTGCATCGCCTTTTCAAACTTCTTGTATTCATTATCGGCGTAAATTTCTAAGTCGGTTGTGGGGAACAAACCAATGCTTGCAAGGGCGCGCTGGTTTTCAGACTCTAGCAAAAACGAGATAAAGTTTTCGCTTTGCGCCGTGCTTTGTGGGTTCAAAATGCCAATGTATTGTATGAGGTCGGAAAACTTTTGTAGTGGCACATATGCGCACGCCTGCATACCGTTGAGGCTGACGCGGTTTTGCACGCGGTAAAAATCGCGCGCCGTGCCAAGCAAAACAGCGGAACTATTTTTGGTAAAATCGCTGTACGCTTCAAAAGATGTCTTTTCTAGCATTTTGGGGTCGCAGGACTTTAGATTTGCGCGCGCAGTTGAGTTTTCAAGCATAGCAACTTGCGCATAACTGTTCTTCAGTCCAGCAGTGTAAGCGTATTTTGAATTCTTAGCATCAGGCTTTCCAAATGAATACGCCGTGTCCACGGACAACTGCGCCAAAACGCGCTCATCAACGGCGGAATTGCCAATCAAGCAGTAGCCCGACATATACCACGGAATGGCATAAGTCTTGCCGTCCTTTTCAGCAAACTTTTGGATTTCAGCACGGGCAGGGCTCTTGAGGTCAAGCTTTTGCAACTTGTCGCAAAAGTTGCTCGCAACGTGATGTGAAAAAGAAATGAGGTCAGGCAAATTGCCGCTACTTATCGCGTTTATAGCCTCCTCCTCGCTCAGCGTCTGCACAACGACAAAACAACTTGCCTTTTTGGCGTGATACTTAACCGCAATTCGACTCAAAAAGCCTGCGCGATTACCGCTGCCGCCCTCAAAACTATCAATGTGCCAAAGTTTCAAAAAAGTTGATTCCGTGCTTTCGCTTTGCGGAACATACACGCCGTAGCGCCCAAACCAAAACGGCAAAACACAAATCGCAACTATAAATACCGCCACCAGCAAAGCAGTTTTTACTATTCTTTTTTTCATATCTCATTATATGACTCACCCCCCTTGCATATGCTTGCCCCTCAAGTGGCAAGCAATCATATTTACCTTATTATTATGGTAAGCCATCTATCATTTGATCGCACCATAATAATAAAGGAAACCCTTATAAAAGTGGCAAGCCAACTACACCCATTGCAGTTGCACGCGCCAAACCAGCAGCCGCGGGGCTATCTCCGCCCGCGCCAGCAACAACCCCCAAAATAATAAAATTAAAAAAAATATGAAAAAACGCCTAAAAACATTTGATAATTTTCTATAATTGTGGTAAACTAAAAATGAAAAATTTACTAAGTGAGGTATAAAAATGATTAAGTACTTAACTAAATGGGGGGGGGGGGCGTCTCAGAAAGGTAAGGTAAACCCCGAAAATAATGGCAAAAAAGTCTCAGCAAAAAAGGTACGAAAACTAAATTATAAGAACGGAATAGCAAGCAAAAAGGGGTTCAATAGACTGCCTGTTTTTGTCTTGTTCTTTTTTGCGATGCTGCTATATGCGTCAATATTATTCTTTGTTGTGCCACCTCAAAATGTTCAAACAAACCCTCAAAACAAAATGGCTGTGTCTGCTTTATCATCCACGGGCTCTTGCGGTGATAATGTAACATATACATTCGATAGTAGTACTGGCACGCTTACAATTTCAGGAACTGGCGTAATGACAAATTATTCTTATTCTCCTTCTTCTCGTCGTTCGCCCTTTTATGAAAATAGTGAAATTTATAGTATAACTATAGGAAGTGGAGTAACAAGCATCGGCGATGATGCATTTTATAATTGCAGCAGTTTGACGAGCATCACAATCCCCGACGGAGTGACAAGCATCGGCGATAATGCATTTTATGGTTGTAGCGGTTTGACGAGTATCACAATCCCCGACGGAGTAACAAGCATCGGCAATTATGTATTTTATGGTTGTAGCGCCTTAACGAGCATCACAATCCCCGACAGCGTAAAGAGCATCAACAATAATGCATTTTATGGTTGTAGCGGTTTGACGAGTATCACAATCCCCGACAGTGTGACATATATCGGCAATAATGCATTTTATGGTTGTAGCGGTTTGACGAGTATTACAATCCCCGGCAGTGTAAAGAGCATCAACAATAATGCATTTTATGATTGTAGTGGGTTGACGAGCATTACAATTCCCAACGGCGTAACGAGCATCGGCGATTTTGCATTTTATGGTTGTAGCGGCTTAACGAGCATCACAATCCCTGCTAGTGTAACAAGCATCGGCAATTATGCATTTTATGGTTGTAGCGGTTTGACGAGCATAGTGGTTGCATCTGGGAACACTAAATATAATAGTAGTAACAACTGTAATGCAATAATAGAAACTAGTACAAATACATTGATATTGGGATGTAAGAATACGACAATTCCCGACAGTGTGACAAGCATCGGCGATGATGCATTTTATGATTGTAGTGGTTTGACGAGTATCACAATCCCCGATAGTGTGACAAGCATCGGCAGTGCTGCATTTAGAGATTGTAG
>JBNMHN010000027.1:0-13771 GCA_050872805.1 Clostridia bacterium | reverse complement strand
GCGGTGCCCTCAACCTACAATCCGCTATAGTAGGGTTGAAAGCCGTTTTCGGGGTCTTCGCGCCTCACGCAAGTAACATTTTTCGACGTTGAACTCAAGGTCTTGTGCAATATTAACCTATGAACCATGTCAGAGCCTGACCGCAGCAGCATTAAGTAGGAGCTAGTATGTGCCACAAGGTTGCTTTGGGGGAGTCGATAAAGTGAGGGCTACGTTTGGTAGAAACAACAACAGCGGATGCACAGTTTTGCAGGTGTAGTTTAGTGGTAGAACACAAGCTTCCCAAGCTTGTTGTGAGGGTTCGATTCCCTTCACCTGCTCCATATGTATTAGAAACGTTTTATTTCTTGAATTAATTTTAAATCGCCAAGCATCAACGCTTGGCGATTTTTTTTCATAATACTAACATTGGTTATATGACTCCAATTCAACTAAAAAAAAATCCACTGCCGCTAGAAAGTCCTCTTGGAGAGGCAATTCAGCACCTAGTGGATTTATTTATTCGATTATTTTTAGTCATTTCCATAAATGCGTATTTTAGTTATACGTCATTCTTGTTCCTTGTAACAAAATGATGAATTTACATTGATTTGTTAATTATTTCACTTTGTTCTTTTAAATACATAATAGCCATTAACTTTGCCGCCGAAAGCATAATCCCCAGATTTCCATTCCACAAACATTATAGTTTCATTATTAATTTCTTTAATAGTATATTCACTTACAGTGCTTGCGTTTTTGTTGATAACAACACCTTTGCTCCAATTCATAGGGTACAATGCTTCACTATCATGGTATCCAACAAATAATTTGCCATCATTTTCAAATATGTACTTTGTTAAAACCAAATTATTTTTACAAAACTTCTTACCCAATTCAAATTCATCAAAATTATGTACGTAATCTATACAGTCCCAGAAACCAATTACTTTATCATCTTTGATAAATGGAATGTTTGTGTCGTCTTTAATTTTAATTTCTTCTTTGGAATACTGTTTATTGTCTACTTTCTCATAAACTGCGTAGTTATCAATATTGTTCGATTCGCGATCAACTATTCCAACAAATAATTTGCCGTCTATAATTTCATAAGGCAATTGTCTGTCCATCAAGTATACAATACCTTTTGTCCAACCACTAAACGCCCAGTATCCTTCGCCGTTTGGCAAGAAATATAGTTGTTCAAAATGGAAAATGCAATTATCATCAAACTTCCCCATGTTGAAATCTTCTTTGTTTTTTACTACAGCTAATTTTCCCCATTTACCTACAACTCTTTCATCATTTACGAAATTTTGCATAATAAATCCTCCTTTCCCTTTGCGAATATTAGAAAGTTTTTCAATGTTTTTAGTGAGTTTATTTATATTAAGTTTTGTTTGAGAAATTTTTTCCTTAATTGTTTCTTCACTTAAATTTTTAATTTCATTTAAAGTAAAACCTAAATCTTTCAAATATGATATTTCACTTAATCTTACTATACTGCTTTCATCATAGTAACGATAGGAAGTCCATCTGTCGACTTCGATGGGACTAATCAATCCTTCACTTTCATAAAAGCGTATAGTTTGAATAGAAATACCAGTTATATTTGATAATTCACCAATTTTCATCATAGCTTTCTCCTTCGCTGAGTTTAGTATAACACTATAGTAAACTATAGAGTCAAGCATTTTGAGAATTTTTTTTAAAATTTTTTTTGCAGTATAATTATCTATAAAAACAATTTATCATTAAATAGTTTTTTTTGATTTGTAAATCACTTTTTGCAATAGTGTACACTAAACATATAAAAGCATAAAAAATACGCAAGTTGCACAATTATAGTTATTAAAAAGATAAAAAACAAAGCAAGTTCATTTAAAACTTACTTTATTTTAACATTTATATGCTTTACTATATATTTAAATTATAAAACAGCAAATCTTAATATTTTTGCAATACTTTTTATGATTATTTGTTAATTGTGTACGACTCTCATATCGACTTTAGGTTCGGGTTTGCGCTCGCGCTTGACTTTCTCAATTTTCGGGACTCCCTCGCCGCGAGTTATTTCAGCATCCGCTTTTTTGTCGAGGTAGTCACGCGTGATGACTATCTTCTTGATTGATTTGTCTGACGGAATTTCATACATAAGTTCTAGCATACTTTCTTCCATTATGGTGCGCAATCCGCGTGCGCCTGTCCCAAGTTTTATGGCACGTTCGGCAACGTATTTGATTGCGTCGTCGGTAAACTCAAGTTCGACGCCGTCGATTGCAAACATTTGCTTATATTGTTTGATTATGCTATTTTTCGGTTTTGTGATGATGTTGATGAGTGATGCTTCGTCAAGCGGTTGCAAGCCTGTGACGACTGGTAGACGCCCGACAAATTCGGGGATGAGACCGAATTTGATGAGGTCTTGAGGTTGCATATCTTTGACAAACTTGTAGTCCTTTTGGTCGGCTTCTTCACTCGGTTCGGAAACAAAACCGACGCTTTTCTTTTCCGATTTTCTTTCTTCGACAATTTTATCTAGTCCAACAAATGCGCCGCCGCAGATAAACAAGATGTTTGTTGTGTCGATTGGGATTGTTTCTTGCTGAGGGTGCTTGCGTCCGCCTTGAGGTGGAACATTTGCGACTGTGCTTTCAAGGATTTTGAGCAATGCTTGTTGCACACCCTCTCCTGAAACGTCGCGGCTGATTGACCTGTTTTCCGATTTCTTGGCAATTTTGTCTATTTCGTCGATGTAGATAATGCCGCGTTCGGCACGCTTGATGTCAAATTTTGCTTCAACAATCAATTTTAGTAGTATATTTTCGACATCGTCACCGACATAACCTGCTTCGGTGAGAGTTGTAGCGTCCGCACTAGCAAACGGAACATCCAAAATTTTGGCGAGCGTTTTTGCAAGTAATGTTTTACCGCTACCTGTTGGTCCGATGAGCAAGATGTTGCTCTTGTCAAGTTCGACGGCATCTTCATTGTCACTATGGTCGGCAAGGTAATTTATGCGCTTATAGTGGTTGTAGACTGCCACTGACAAGATGCGCTTTGCGTCGTCTTGCCCCACGATGAACTCGTCCAAAAACGCTTTTATTTCTTCAGGTGGCAACAAATTTACTTTTTCGTTTGTAGACATTGTTCTTTCATCCGCGTTCAAAATTTCACGGCACACTTTGACGCACGTGTCGCAAATGCAAATATCGCCCTCGGCGTTGGAAACCAATCTGCCGACTTCCTTTTTACTTCTTCCGCAGAATGAACATTTTAATTCGTCGTTATATGTCATAAATTCTCCTTGTTATTTGATTTTAATTTGACGCGTTGACATAACGTCGTCGATAATTCCGTACGCCTTTGCGTCCTCTGACGTCATATAGTTGTCACGGTCTATATCTTTTGTGACTTCCTCAATTGTTTTTCCTGTGGCTTTTGACAAAAGCGTGATTGACTCCTCTTTCACACGTTGCGACTCATTTGCTTGAATGAGAATATCCGTCGTTTGCCCTTCGGCTGCACTATGTGGTTGGTGAATCATAATGCGACTGTGTGGAAGTGCAAATCGCTTCCCTTTCGCGCCACTAGCCAAAATCAATGATGCCATTGACGCGGCAAGTCCCACACAAATTGTGGACACATCGCAAGAAATGAAGTTCATTGTGTCGACGATTGCCATCCCGCTATAAACTTCGCCACCCGGATTGTCAATATAAAGGAATATATCCTTGTTTTTGTCTTTTGATTCAAGGTACAACATTTGCGCGATGACAGAATTTGCAATTTCGGCATTGATTGGATATGGTGGCAAGAATATTATTCTATCCTCAAGCAAACGCGAATAGATGTCGTAATTGAATATTCCGTTAGCATTTTTTTCTATAACTGATGGTATCAACATAATTTACTCCTTGTATCGTGAATGAACACGGCGGATGCCGTGTCAACATTGATTTTTAGATATTTCGCAGCAGTGACCTATGCCACACAAGCACAAATCACATAGAAAGCAACTAAATTTGCATCTCTCTATAGTTGTTTTAGCGTACAAACAGTACCTTTAGCCGCGGGGCTATCCCCGCCAGCACCTGCAGCAGTGGCCTACGCATATGAGCATTTAACCGCATAGAAAGGCATAGTGTATGCTGTCCTCAAAAGCGAATTAATCGTAGGGACAGTAACCACAGAAGCCGACTATTCGGCAAAGGTGTTTTGACTTGCGAGGTAGTCATATAGTTTATTGACAATAACATCATTAATTATATAGTCAAGTTGTTGCTTTGGCAACGATTTTTTAAATTCTTCAAAAGATTTATTAGAATTTTTTGCAAGTTCTTGTATTTTATTGTCGACTTCTTCGGCAGTGATTTCCATTTTCTCGTCCTCAATAATCTTTTCAAGAACAAGTCTTGTCTTAACTGATTTTTCAGCGTCGGCACGTCTTTCTTCTTTCAATTGTTCGACAGTTGTGCCTGACATTTTCGCGTATTGCTCAAGCGAAACACCTTGATACATAAGTCTATACTCAATGTCGCGCATCATATTTTCAAGTTGCGCGTCAATCATATCTTTTGGAATTTTAACCTTACTCTTTTCGACAATCAAGTCAACAAGTGCGTTTTCAGTTTCGTGTTGTGAGCGTTGCGCTGCTTGTTTTTCAAGCGCTGAGCGAATGAATGCGCGCAATGCGTTTGCATCCTCAAATTCGCCAAGTGATTTAGCAAATTCGTCGGTGAGTTCTGGCAACTTCTTTTGCTTAATTTCTTTGATTGTTACATAGAACACTGCGTCTTTGCCCGCCAAGTTCTTTGCGCCATAATCTTCAGGAAATTTGACTTTAACGTCCTTTGTGTCACCTTTTTTGAGTCCAACAAGTTGATCTTCAAAAGTGTCGATGAATGTGTGGCTGCCGATTTCAAGCGGATAATCTTCGCTAAGCCCGCCGTCAAATCTTTCGCCGTCGATTGTGCCATCAAAGTCGATGACTGCGATGTCGCCGTTTTCGACTGCTTTATCAAGGTCACATTCAACTTCGGTTGCTTGCGCTTCAAGCATACGTTTGATTTCGTTTTCGACATCTTCATCCTTAACTTCGTGCACAATTTTCTTGACTTCGAGTCCTTTGTACGCGCCAAGTTCTACTTTTGGTGTAAGCGCGATTGTCATTGTTACTTTGTAGCCGTTGTTGCTGAGGTCGTCGATTTTAAAATCAGGGTAACTGTTCAAAGGCTTGATGTCCTTGTTTTCTTGCAAATACTTGATGTAAAACTCAGAAATTGAGTCGTTGAACGCTTCTTCAAAGAACACATTGTCACCATAGAATTTTTCAATTACTTTGCGTGGCGCTTTGCCCTTTCTAAAACCTTCAATGTTAAACTTACTACGTGTTTTTTCATACGCGGATTGCAATGCTTTGTCCCATTCTTCCGCGTTCATTTCAACGGACAAAACTATTTTTTCTTCATCTTGACTAATTATTTTGTTTTCCATTTTTCTCTCCTAGTTTGACAAAAATGAGCGATTGTTCGCTCAAAATGATATTATAGAACAAATGAGCATATAGACGCTGACGCACGTTGCGATTATGCTGAGCATAACATAACTATATTTATCAAGATTTGGTCTTTTTTTCTTTTTTGACTCAATCACGACTTCGTCGTCATCTTCCGAATTCATTAGTTCTTCAATTTCACGGTTGCGCGCCTCGCGCTCCTGCTTGCGCATTGCGACGACACTCACATATGTGAGCATTCCAAAAAACACCGACAGCAGCGCTAGCCCAACCATTAATAATAGCGGTTCCACTTTTGATAAAACCATAAACAACACAGCACTACCTGCGAGGCACGCCATTGTTGTGAACAATATTTTCTGTTGTTTTTTCATAATTATACATTAAAACCAATTAAGCAAATAAATACAATAATCAACACAAGGCACACGATATACACGATTGTGAACCAAATATTTTTCTTGCTCCTAACATAGTAAAATGCAGCGATTGCGGTGATGAAATACGCAAGAATGTTTGCAACTAACTGCATTGCACTTGCAATGTCCTGCCCTGCTTTCGCCCAACCCAAAATCTTCGCCAAAACGAGGGCTACTGCGACTAGCACAATACTGATGTACGCAAGAATGTTAAGGAATTTCCCAAAATCACCTTTAGCCATAATTTTCTCCTTCAATTTATTTGCTTTGTTTGATTAACAACAAACAAAACATTGTGACTGCCGAAAAGGCGGTCAATCGTTCGCAAAATCTTTCGACCTTGCTTCCGTTATGATATATTATAGCAAGTTTTGAAAGTTTTGTCTACACTTTTTGCCTTTTAATTTGCAATTTTTACCATTATTTTGTCAACTTTTGAAAAAGACTCAACGGGTTGTCCCCTTTGAGCCTAGTTTACAAATTCAAATACAACATTGGCAATTTTTCAAAATTTAACAGAAAATTACAAATTTTGTATAGTATAATTGCTGCTTTTAGATACTAAACAACAAAATTTTTATTTTGGTAGTTTGTTGAGGGTGTCCTCAAAATAGGTGGGTAGAGGTGCAGTAAATTGTTTGACTTCGCCTGTGGCAGGGTCGGTCAGGACAAGTTTGTAGGCGTGCAGAAGTTGTCCGTTTAGTTTAAACTGCTGCTTTTTGTAGCCGTATGTAATGTCGCCGACGATTGGGTGCCCGATGTGCTTGCAGTGGACGCGAATTTGGTGAGTGCGACCTGTTTTGAGTTCGCACTCGAGCAAGGTATAATTTCTATATCTATTGACGACTTTATAGAGTGTCACGGCGTGTTTGCCGACGTTTGGCGCGCAAACGGCAAAGCGTTTGCGGTCGGCGGGGTCACGCGCGAGGTTAGTTTCGATTGTTCCGCTATCATCTTTCACGACACCTTCGACAAGCGCGAGATAGTAACGTTTGCACTCTTTGGTTTCGATTTGCTTAGCAAGATTTCGGTGCGCCACGTCGTTTTTTGCGATGACGATTAGCCCTGACGTATCTTTGTCGAGGCGGTGCACAATTCCCGGGCGGATTTGCCCGTTGACGCCGCTGAGGTTTTTCATTGAATACAAAAGAGCGTTGACGAGCGTGCCGCTGTAGTTGCCTATTGCGGGGTGAACGACCATTCCTTGAGGCTTGTTAATCACGGCGTAATCGTCATTTTCAAAGACGATGTCAAGCGGAATATTCTCGGGTTCTATGTCCATTGGCGGGGGCGCGAGACTTGATATTGTGATTTCGTCACCTGCTTGCAGTGCGTAACCCGCTTTGACAGTTTTATTATTGACTAACACATCACCGCCGTCGATATGTTTTTTTAGTTGCGAACGCGATGACTCGGTAAATATTGCTGCTAAATACGTGTCTAGTCGTTGCGGGGTGCTACTTTCGTATGTCAAAGTTGTGATATCGTCAAATTCGGTTTGCTTTTCTCCCATAAACTTACCTACTCCCTTTCAACGCTTTGCTTAGGACGCTTTGTTTCAATAATTAGCATCCAAATTGCAAGCAAGATGACGCCTATAGTTAATGCGCAATCAGCAATGTTGAAGATTGGAAAGTCAATGAAGTCGAGTTTGATGAAATCGCGCACGTACCCTAAGTTCAGGCGGTCGACGAGGTTACCGAGCGTTCCGCCCAAAAGAAGTGCAAACGCTATGTAGTAAAGGAAGCCGCGTTTTGTGTTCATAGTAAAGAATTCGTACAATAAAAATATCACTACAAATATAATTGAAAACACAAGCAGTGCGACAGTTGCGTTTGAAAGCATTGAGAACGCTGCACCTGTATTGTGCGCACGCCCGTCTATACTGATAAACCCACCAATAAATTTTGCCACTTTGCCGTCAAACACAGATTTTAGCACCAAATCAAGCGCCAAAACCACTGCTATGATTGCAAAAAATGTTATGTACTGCGTCCATTTTGATTTTATGCCTTGTCGCATATACGCTTTGCTAGTGCGCTCTTTGAAAAATGCGGCACATTTTTGCTTGAGTGTGGATTCCTTATTTTGATTTTCGCTACTCAAATTCGCTTCATTATTTTCTTGATTATTATTTTCCATATTAATATTTTGCTTATTATGGGTAATTTTGTCAACTTGTTAAGTTAAAAAGTCGACAATATTATTTTTCTTTTAAGAGTAGTGCTTTGACTTCGTCGACAAAGTGCGCTTTAGAGCGCTCGTCCTGCCCTTGTAGTTCGATACCATAGCGCATAACAATGCGGCGAATCAACTCATAGTTGTCAATTTCTCTGCCGTCGACGTAGAAAAATGTGGCATACGTATTTGTGTGGCGAACAAAGCAGTGCCCGTCCTCGATAAAGATTTCTTCTTCCCCGTCCTCAAATGGTATGACGTCGCATAGTTCCGCTAGGTCGGTTTTGCCGAATGGATTGTCTAGCAATCGTATTAGGATTTCGCGGAATTTTCCGCTGATAAGATAGTTTTTCATTTTTTGCCTCCTGTAATTTGTCACTTGCAAATTTAATCTAGTATTAGTGCATAACAAATTTTTATGCAAAAAAGGACAACAAAAGCATTGCTGTCCTAGATTTTATTTTCCAAAAAATCTTTTGATTTCTGCTTTTGCAGTTTCTTCCGCGTCGGAACCGTGGATAAGATTTTGTGTTGTGTTGCACGCAAAGTCGCCACGAATTGTGCCAGCGTCTGCTTCAAGCCATTTTGTAGCGCCCATTAGTTTGCGCATTCCTGCAATAACGTCGTCACCTTCAACAATCATTCCCAAAACGGGGCCGCTTGTCATATATGACACGATTTCAGGGAAAAATGGTTTGTCTTTTAGGTGTGCGTAATGCTCCTCAAGTTGTGCTTGCGTGAGGGTGAACATTTTTGCGTCGACAATTTTGAAGCCTTTATCCTCAATTCTTGAAATGATTTTACCCATAAGTCCGCGTTTTACGGCGTCGGGTTTCAACATAATATAAGTTTGTTGCATAAATATAAATCTCCTTATTTGAAAGTTTTGAGGAAGTGATTTACGTCACTCCCTCTTTTAAACTTGTTATATTTTAACATATTTTTTGCGTTTTTCAAAATATTTTATAGCGATTTTAAAATTTTTCTTTTGTCAAACCATTATCCAATTGTTGATATTTTCAACTGATGTAATGTTGATTTCTATGTTCATATTCCTTGAAAGGACTTGGACTACTTTTGTATTTGTTAGAGTTTCATCTATTGTGCAATTCGTATATAAAGTTTTATAGACAAATATTTTAAAACTTGAATTATAGGCAAATTCGAGTTTTATTACACTTCCATCATTTACCACGCACTGCTGTAAAATATCGTTATTTTCATCAAACAAATAAATGATGTCATTGCGAATTGTATTGTTTTTATTAACAGTGATTTTGACCACTACTTTATCAAGTGGAAAATTCGTCAAAGTAGGACACATTGCTTTATCGTCCTCAATGCACCATATGCTATTACTATTCCCGATGTCCCAAGGATAAGAACTATTCCAAGTGTAACCATTAGTCCCTGTTCCTTTAAAAGTATTTACTAACTTTAAATTTGAATCTGACACCACTGAATATAATCCGTTTGTTGCATCTCTTGTTGAATTGTTTGTTGAACTATAATTGATTAGTCCATAACTAGCAGTGCCAATTATTAAACAATTATAGGCAGTTACGTTTGAGGCACCTATAGCGCCGATGCTTCCATCCAACACGACTAGTCTTGTAATATTTACATTGGCAATGCAATTTATGATTGTTCCACCACATCCAACAAGAATGCCTATATTCCCTGGGTCTCCTACGGAATAAAAATCAATTGTTCCATTTACAATGCAATTTTTTATAGTGCTTGCACTTGAAGAATAAGTAGCATCACCAATTATTCCACCTATACTGTAAGATGCTGCAAAAGTAAGATTTCCACTCACACAACATCTTTCAATTATTCCTACATTAGTACCTGCAATACCGCCAAGTTTTTGACCACGGCTAAACACCAAGTTAGATTTCACAAAACAATCTGTAATTGTACTCACATATCCAGCGGCAATACCGCCTGCTTGATAAAAACTTCCTTCGATGTCGCATAAAACTTTACAATTTTTGATGTGTGTTTCCTTTTGTTCGCCACTACTTGTAGTACTCAAACACATTATTCCACCAAACTTATAAGCACTACTTACACCACTAAATGTGATTTTATCTCCGCTAATGGAGCAATTTTCGATTGTCCCACCATATAATGCGCCGATTATCCCACCTAAGTAATAGCCTCCCCAACCAGAACTGTCGTTTGTCGTAAAACTAAAAGTACTCACACTGTTAGTTTGAAATATAACATTCAAGTTTTTGATAGTAGCGTCAACAGCACTACCAAAAATTGAACCATATGATTCATACCAAAATGTAAAACTGTGCGATAACCCCCCGATTATAGTAATATCTTTATTATTCCCGTCAAAAACGCCTGAAAATACATTGAGCGTTGAATCCGTTTTACCAATTCCTATTGGAACCCAGTTTGTGGATGAATTTGTGTTATCAATTGTTATGTTTTTCATAACTTTAAAATACTTGCCCGAATAAGTTTCGCCCGCGTTGCAATTTGTAGCCAATACTTGTAAATCTTCAAAAGACGTAATTTGATATGGGCTGCTCTCCGTGCCGTCTCCATTAGTAAAACTTTGGACTTGTGCTGCTGGTGCAACCTCGCTACCATTCGCACCTAGACAAAATGAGTTTTTGCTTTGTGCGAACAATGCACACATTAGTAATGTCGTCAAGATGACAAAAAGCCACAACACAACTTGCGATGTAGCGAAAACTCTTTTCGATTTAATTTTTATACCATTTTTTGAGTATGTTTTTCTTGTAGGAATGTCACCTATTTGTGGATAACTATTATACCCCCCCCCCCCATTTAGTTAAGTAATTAATCATTATCTCGTACCTCACTTATATTTTTTCATTTTTAGTATACCACATCGACAAATAAATATCAAATGATTTACTGCAATTTTGATTGTTTTTTTGATGTATATCAATAAATTAAACTCATAAATTCCTTTATATTGATTTTAAATAATGAAAAATTTAAAATATCACTGCAATTCTTGCACTTTTGCACGTGACACATATGGAATGCGGGACTAATATAATATTTTTATGAATGAATTTGAACTTTATTTGCAAAAAATTGCGGAACTAAAAAATATGGGGCTTGAGCCGAAAATTTACGGAAAGACGGTGCTAAATCAGCCACTTTACTATTTCAAGCTTATCAAGCGTGTTGATTATAACAAAAAGCCGATTAAGATTTTGGTGCAGGCGGGTATTCACGCGCGGGAACATATTACGACTTTTTTGGTTTTTCGCTTGATTGAACACTATTATGTGCAAGTGTATCGCGAGTTGTCCAAAATAAATAGCACGCACAATCCGTATTTCAAACTCAATTACGAGTTGTATTTTGTACCGAACAGCAATGTGGACGGTTTGCGGCTGTGTGCTGAGGGGACTAATTTTATTGATGAAGAAATTTGCACAGAGGCAAGAAAGAATTTTGACACAAACACATTTGGCGATTTGAGCAAATGCACAAGTGCTGAAATGGTAGATAAAATCAAAAATCGATTGATTGAACTCAATCTTGGCAGTCGCGATTTTTCGCTGTGGAAAGCGAACGCAAATGCGGTTGATTTGAATGTCAATTTTGATGCGCGGTTTGGTTTGGGCGCAAAAAATGCAAAATTTGGCGGCGCTGAAAACTATATTGGGCGCTTTGCAAATTCCGAGCCCGAGACGCAGGCGCTTGTCAAGTTGGTGGATAAAATCAAGCCCGATGTGACGATTAGTTATCACTGCAAGGGGCAAGAAATTTACTATCAATTTTTTCAAGGGCAAAAGGAACTTTTGCGCGACAAGGAAATTGCGGAAATAATTGAAAAGACGACAAAATATAAGATTGTTGATGTTAGTGCGTCGAGTTCGGGCGGCTTCAAGGACTACTGCATTGAAAAATTAAAAATCCCCGCCTTCACGATTGAAGTTGGGGATGACAAATTGTCACACCCTATTCGGGTTGACAATTTAAAACAAATTTACAAAGAAAACAAAAATGTTATTCATAATATATTAAAACATTTTGTGCCTAATTGACTTTAGCGCTCCAGTTGGTCGGTTTTTGCGACGATTGGGGTGACTTTTTCGTTTACAAGTGCGGCAATTTCGTCGATTGACTTTAGTTGTCCGTTTTCGTTCAAGCAATCAATGATTGCCCAGTTTTGCGATTTTGCCATATTGATTCCACGCGAATAGACTTTTTGCATATAGTCGTTATCACTTTCGTAAATGTCTTTTTCTTGCCCGTTTTTGTTTGCGCCGCGCGATTTGACAAGTTGGGTTGACACTTGTGGCGGAACATTCAAGTAAATGACGAGGTCGGGTTTTGGCAATTTTAGTTTGCCGTATTCTAGGTCAAATAGCCAGTTCGTAAACTGTTCGCGCGCGACGTTGTCGTCGATTTTGCACGCTTGGTACAATAAGTTTGACTCGACATAGCGGTCGAGAACTAAAACGGTGTTGTTTGACTTTTCAAAGTTTTTCAATTCCTTTTTGAATGTGCAAAGGCGGTCGACGGCAAATAATATTGACGACTGATAGGCGTCAAGCGCGTCGGCGGTGTCGCCGAGTTCCCCGTTCAAAAGCATTTTGACGGGCGCGCAACTTGCGCTTTCGTAATTTGGAAAGTCTTGCTTTACGACGTTTATGTTTTTGCTTTTTAGAAAAGAAACAAGTCTTTTTGACTGCGTTTCTTTGCCGCAGCCGTCTGTACCTTCGATGACTATTATTTTATTCATTTTTTCTCCTGTTAATAAGGTTGTATTTGATTGAATGCTGACGCGGTCAAGATGCTTGGACGTAGGGATAGTAACCACAGCGAGACTATAACCGTCGAGTGATAAGAAATATAGAAAGTTCCTAAAATATGCCGACGTAATAAGTAAATTAGGCGTAGGAACTGCACCTGCAGCTGCGGCCTATGCCGCCACTATTTGTGGTAGGGGGTGTGAGATTGAATGTTGAAAGCGCGGTAAATTTGTTCCAAAGTCAGCACGCGAAACAATTGATGCGGAAACGTCATTTTTGAAAACGAAAGCAAAAAGTTTGCAGCACGCTTAATGCGGTCATCGACACCAAACGAGCCGCCGATAACAAAGGTGACAACCGACTCGCCGTGCGTGGCAATGTCGTTAAGTTTTTCAGCAAGTTCAGGGCTAGAAAGTTGTTTGCCCTCAATCGCCAATACACAAATGTACCCCTCAAGGTGCTTGACAATTTCCGCGTACTCCTCCGCTTGCGCGTTTTCGTTGTCCGACTTGCCCTGCTTCACTTCAATTATTTCAAGCTTGCAAAACTTTTGCAAACGCTTGACGTATTCGTCAATGGCGGATTTAAAAAAGTTTTCCTTGATTGACCCAACACACACGAGTTTTATTTTCATCATTAGAATAAACCCCACAAGAATGTCATAAATGTTACAACGGCACCGAGGAAGATTGAACAATACAAGAAAAAGTTTTCTTTGAATGTCGGCTTATATTTTTCCGCCTGTTTGTTGCGCGGCAAAATTATTTTCATTAGGTCGGTCAAACTCATTTTTTGCCCGTTCGGCAATTTCCCTGTTTGAGATAAATCGGGGAGCGTTTGCGCGGCGTTTGGCGCGTTTTGCGCACTTTCGCGCATAACAATTTGCGGAACAGGCTGCCCTGCGGGCGCGCTAGCAG
>JBNMHN010000026.1:0-13807 GCA_050872805.1 Clostridia bacterium | reverse complement strand
TCGGGTTATGAGCCCGACGAGCTGCCAAGCTGCTCTACCCCGCGATATTTCTAACGGCTTTTTTATTTTACTATATATTAAATAATTTGTCAACAGTTTTTGATAAAAAAATTGAAAAAACATAAATTTTTTTTAATTTTTTCTCAAATTCGCCCAAAATTAGCCGTTTTTGCCTGTGTTTTGGGTTATAATTCGCCCAAATCGGGGCATTTAGCGCTGACAAATTTGGTGCTTTTAGTGGTTAAGCAATAGTATTATATGAACTTTAGAAAAAAAATATTCACAAGTTGCGCCTACAATTTGTGTCATAATTTTGTGGTTGCACAAATATAATTTGGTAAGAGGTATGATATGGAAAAATATGACGACCGAATTGACGGGTACAATCAAAACGAATATGAGGCACTTGCAAACGCGTACATTGCTGAAAACGGTAAATCAAATTTACATATTGAAACAGATATTTCCAACTTGCAAGTTTTTGGCGAAAACAATGGGGTAAAGCCTGACTTGCCAAATCAAAGGAGTGTTCCTGCAAGTGAAACAAATCAATCTTCAGGCGAAAGCACAGTTGAAGAAATTGCGCCATATGTCGAGCCTGCGCCGCAAATTGCGTATAAGGGTTTGAACACCTACGAAACTACAATTTTGAATGACCTTGTTCTTGACCTAAGACAGTATTTCAAGGACGATTTTGGACTTTCGGAGTATCTCCCACAAGTTGCCGCGATTGAGCGCCCGCTGTTCTATTTTGTAAATCGCAGCAAAATGCTCTCAAAACTTATGGCATTGTTGTGTTCGATTTACGACAAGTCGCGCCTAAACAAGGAATTGTATTCTTTGGTAGCGCTACTTGTTATCGTCGCGCGTTCAATTAACGTGAACAAGTAGTCTTGTGGGGATTAGAGTAAAAACTAAACAAAACACCAGCATTAATGACTTTATTGAAATTAATAAGCCGAATTTAATTGACAAATAAAAATATTTATGCTATCATAACAGCATAAATATGCTGGTGTGGCTCAGCGGTAGAGCACCACCTTGGTAAGGTGGGGGTCACGGGTCCGATTCCCGTCACCAGCCCCATAAGTAAAAATCGCTAACCTTTACATTGTGATGGTTGGCGATTTTTTTTGCATTATTTGCATTTCAATTATTTTGATATTCTATGATTGAATATAAATTATTTGTTATTTTTGTTATTTGTTTGATTAATGCTATTTTTTTGTGGTTCATCTTTTGTGAAAAATAAATGTAGTCCTAGCGCTGCGTTGAAACCTGTGGCTGCAAAAACACTAAATCGTTCAACGACGCCAAAGTATTCGGCAGGTACAATTTTCATTCCCAGTGCGCCGATTAGCATCATACACAGTGCAACCAATGCACAAATGGAGTATGATTTGTACTTTTTGTTCTTAAAGCCTGCAATGATTATGAGTGTAAGGGAAGTGATTGAAAGCAAGACAACAATGACGGTTGTCACAATATGCATTATATCTTGAAATGAGCCTGCGTATCCGCTTGTTGATAGTGGGAACATTCTATAACCAACGGCTGAAACAAATTCCATAATGGCAAAAAGGTAAACTCCAATTCTAAGCAATTTGGACTCTTTGTTTTGTATCCCTAAACATACGACAACTGCGCAAAGCACTTCGCAAACATTGTATAAGCTCGAAAGTTGATTCCATAGCCCGAGTGAAGGGGCGTCTGCCGCGCTCAAATCGCTAACTGCTTGACTTAACCAGTTATAATTAGGGTATGCAAGAGGCGAGAAAATAACTGCGACGGCGTATGACACAAAACTTACGACGCCTAGTAGTCCCAAATAGTTTAATAATTGTTTTTTCATAGTTGCTCCTTGTTTTTATGTTCTTTGCAAAAATTTGCAATGTATTTGTTTATAAGATTTGCATTCACTGTCGGTTTTTTGTTTTTACTCAAACTGACATCTAGTGAATAATCCATAAGAGAATGTATTGTCAATGCAAAACTCATTGCGCTGATTTCTATGTTTTTAAATTGTAATAATTTTTTATTTACTAAAACAGTAAATACATCTTTTGTCGCATTTATCATTTTTTCAGTTTCAGTTGCCATAATGCTGGCTGCTTCGCTCGAAATAGCGCGTTCGGAATAAATAACTTTGTAAAACATTTGCATATTTTGTTCGCTACACAAAAGGATGTAGTTGTTTACCAATTGACTCAAAATTTCATAAGCAGAATTTTTCTCGAATATTGAAAAATCCATTTGTGTATGGGTTTGCCTTTGTGCCTCAGTTTTCAAAAATACATACATCTCATTTACAAGTTCATCTTTTGATTTAAAGTGATTGTAAAGTGAAGGTTTTTTAATCCCAACTTCATTCGCAATCATATTCATTGAAATAGCGTTCAATCCTTTCTCTGAGGCAAGTTTTAGCGTTGCCATAATTATTTCTTCTTTTCTAGTTTTGTTCATTTTTTCCTCTTTTATGTGTTTATTTAGTTGACAAACTACCGTTCGGTAGTTATAATATATCATATAAAAGTTTTTAATGCAAATGAATTCATTAAAAATTTTGAACACAAGGAGAAATTATGGAATATAAGTTAAGTAAAAAGTATTCTTCACCTGAATTGCAATCAATGATAATGGGGCCGAATCCCGTAAAGTTAGAGGAAGAATTGTTAAGCGGTGCTAATATTAAAGCAGGAGAAACCATTTGCGACCTTGGAAGTGGAAACGGGTTGACGTCCGTTTTTCTTGCCAAAGAATATTGCGCGAAGGTCTATGCTGCCGACCTTTGGAGTAATCCTGATGAAAATATGAAGTTTTTTGTTTCGCAAGGACTTACAAAAGAAAACATTGTACCAGTTAAAGTGGATGCAAATAAACTTGAATTTGAAAAGGAATTTTTTGATAAAATCGTCAGCATTGATTCTTACAATTACTTTGGGAGAGATGAAAACTATCTTGACAATAAACTGCTACCATATTTGAAAAATGGCGGCTATGTTTATATCGCAATTGCGGGAATGAAAAAAGATTGTCACGAAAATTTGCCTCAAGAGCTTTTGTTGTCGTGGACGCCTGAACAACTTGAGTATATGCACGATGTCCAGTGGTGGAAAAATATTGTGTCAAAAAGCAAAGATTGTGACATTGTTGAGATAAAAGAAATGGAATCTAACGCGGAAGTTTGGAATGACTGGCTTGCGCAAGAAAATGAATACGCAATAAATGATAGAAAATCTATGAATGCAGGAGCAGGAAAGTATCTAAATTTTATTTCAATAGTGTTAAAGAAAAAGAGTAAAACTAAAATTTGCTTGGAAAGATAAATTAGATGCGGCAGTATACTATATAAAATGAATGAAAGTATAAAGAAAAATTTGTTTACCTCTTGACATTTTTTATATTTGTGGTAAAATAAATTAGAGGTAAAAATTATGGATATTAAAGAAATAAAAAAGAAATTTGATGATGCAAATAAAAACACTTTGCAAATTTTGGAAAAGGTGATTGTTTTTAAAAGTCATATGGTTGATGAAATCAACTTTGTTGCTAAGCAGGCTATAGAAAGTGCTAAAATGGAGATTTTGTTGGGGCAACTTGCGAATGTTCCTGACTATAAACTTTCAAGCCTTGCACAACAATTGAAATACAATCCGTCACTAGATCAAATGAATGGATATCAAATTGTTGAAGGTAATGCAAATTTTAATGCTAGCAATCAAGCAGATGAAACACAAGTGAAAGATGGCGGAGAAACAACCATTGTTGAGAATACTGAAGTCGTTGATGACGGTGCTGGGGTTCAACCAGTTGAGCCACGCGAAAAGTCAAAACCTCATTCACAAGTGCGTCGCGTATGGCTTGCAATGCAAAAGATTGAATTGGATGAATGCGAACTTCGCATTGAAGTCGCAAGATTGAAACAAAACGGCGGCAAAAAATCAAAAGACGGAAAAGATAAAATTGTAGAATTTGAACTTTAATTTATTAACATTTAAAAACTTATCAGTAAACTGAATTGAAAATGCAATAAAAAAATATTGCATTTTTTTTAATTTTTAGATATAATAATAGTATGAATATTTTTTATTGGTTTTTGAAAGTGGTCACGTGGCTGCCTGTGCGCATACTTTACCCGATGCGCGTCAAGAATAGAAAGAATTTTATCAAAGGGAAGTCGATTGTTATCGGCAACCACCAGTCAAACGCTGACCCGATTTTGCTTTGGACATTGTTTTGGCGTCCGATGAACTATATGGCAAAAAAAGAACTTTTTGCAAGCAAGCCGATGTCGTGGTTTATGAAAAAAATGAACTGTATTCCAGTCGACAGGGCAAAAGTAGATTTGAGTTCTATCAAAACAGGATTGCGCGTTTTGAATGACGGCAAAACACTTGTAATATTTCCAGAGGGTACGCGCAAAGATGACTCGTTTGAGGAAGATATAAAAAACGGCACAGCAATGTTTGCAGTAAAGACGGGCGCACCTATTATTCCTATGTACTTTGTCAAAAAACCGCGTATGTTCCACTTCAACACTTTGGTTATTGGTGAACCGATTTATCTTAGTGATGAAGTTTTGGCGGACAAATCAAAGGAAAACGTTGAAAGAGTCAGTGTGATGATTGAAGAAAAAATGCTTGAAATGAAAAACATCTACTGCAAAAATCCGCGCAAACGAAAGAAGTCGCACAACGAAATTGAAACAAGCGGCGAGGTAGTCAAGGAAGTGCCGAAACCTAATGAGCAATCACAAACAAAAGACGACAGTCTAGAAAATGAAATGGTTGATACCTTAGAAAAATAGTGCATAATGCACTATTTTTAATAAAACAATGGAGAAAATATGGAATATATAATTTTTTATGACGAAAACTATTTGAATGAAGCAAAGAAAGAAATCGGCGATTTTGTCGTGCTTTCGGACGGAATCGGGAGAATATGTGACGACGATTTTTGCGGCAAAAACTATATTATGGACAAGTATGTCAATGTCGATGAAAGCCTTGCAAGTCGACTAAAACACTCAATCTTTGTTCGTCACTATTATAGGTTAGATACCGAGCTAAATAGTTTTGAACAACTAAAAATTAATGACCTAAAAATTGACAAAACAAAAGTTTGTGCGTTGCACGCAGTCTATGGCGCTGATGTTGAAAACAAAACAAGTGAAGTGTTGAAAATGCTTGAAAATGAAGGCTACAAATGCGACATAAAAAAACCTGAAATCGTCATTTCTGCTACATTTTTAGATAAAATATACATCGGTGTTTCAAGCCGTGAAGAACTGCCAACGAACTACAAACAAGGTATGCCGCACTATGCTAAGCGCAACGAAATTTCGCGCGCCGAATTTAAATTGCAAGAAGCGATTGAGTATTATAAACTAAACACTGCAAAAGTTCGCACAGCGCTTGACCTCGGCGCAAGCCCCGGTGGCTGGACGCATTTGCTAGCGGGAAAGGGGATTAAAGTTGCTGCCGTAGACCCTGCCGAACTCGACCCGCGCGTTAGCAAAAATAAAAACGTTAAACATTATAAAGAACTCTCGCAAAACTTTTTGACACACTACAACGGCAAATTTGATATGGTCGTCAATGATATGAAAATGTTTGGGGACAAATCAGCGCACATTGTTTGTAATTGCGAAAAAATAATTAATGACGGCGCGACGCTTGTTATGACAATCAAACTTGCCGAAACGAAAATTTGGGAACAAATTACCGCCGCTCTTGACGTGTTGAAAGAAAAATTTACCATCATCGGCGTCAAAAAACTTTTCCACAATCGACAAGAAGTGACTGTTGTTGCTGAGTTCAGGTAGTCATTGTTTTATCTTTCATTATTGCGTGGAGTGTAGAGACTCTGGAAATATGTAAAATGTAAAAAGATAAAATTTATAAAATTTTAAAAAGTGGTTCAAATGAATAGATTTTTTCAAAAAATTGTGCTATAATGAACATATCAATACAAAGTGAGGAGATTTGTAATGGAAGAATTAGAAGTAAATATCGACGAAATCAAAGCCGCTCTTGAAGAGCTTGGAATTTCAATTTCAATGGACGAATTAAATACTATGTCAAGAGATTTCTTGATTATTTTGCAAGCAAAACTTTTTGACATTAAAAAGATTAAAAAGGAAATGGAATTTTTGATTCAAAACAATCAAATTTTGCGTTCGCTAATTGACACATATCAACAAAAAATCAAGATTTTGAGCGAAGATGTCAAGAAGAATAAAGAACAAGAAATGGAGATGTAACTTCATTTTTTGTTTTTGCATAAAATACTTTATGGAGATATTATGAGAACAATTATTTCAGTTTGTGGCAATGGGGTTTGCGCGGAAGATTCAGTTAACGCACGCCTTGCGTTTGAAGTCGGCAAAAAGTTGGTCGACAACGGATATAGGGTTATGACGGGCGGGCTCGACGGCGTTATGAAGTACGCTTTGCAAGGTGCAAAAGCAAGCGAAAAGTATCGCGAAGGGGACACAATCGCCGTTTTGCCTATGTACGACGAAAGAGTCGCAAATGAATATGCCGACATTGTCATTCCAACGGGTATTGACCTTGCACGCGACGTAATCACGGCAAATACGCCCGCAGTTATCGCAATCGGCGGCGGCAGCGGAACGCTTGGTGAAATCGCCAACGCGTGGACGCTTTATCGTATGGTTATCGCAATGGAAACGGCAACTGGCTGGAGTGCCAAAGTCGCAAACACGCAAGTAGGCGAAAAACGTATTTATGACGAAAATTTTGAAGATATGGTTTGGGGCGCAAAAGACGCTGATGACGTGATAAAACTTTTGGACGACAAACTAAAGCACTACAACTTGAGATTTGATAGAATAACATTTGACGGCAAACGTATTAGATAGGCTATGAGGCACATAATATAGTGAATGAGTTGTGCGGCAAGTTTGAAGTGAACTTTCCGTGCATATACCCACAGGACAAGCACAAAAGGAGTGTTGATGAATGGATATTAATGATTTTAGATTATTTGATTTGACATCAATAGTTGAGCCCGAAAAGCAGGATGCGGGACAAGTCAAACTTTATGCTAGAGAGAAGTCAATGTATCTAAGTTATGTGGCATACGGCGTGCTTGCACTGACAGTCGTTGCACTTGCAATGATTCTAATTTTTGGATTACCGCACAAATACGCCGTTTGGTGGGGAATTCCTATCTATCTATATACTTGTGCGCACGTGGTTGCATTTGTCTTTTGCAAAAAGAACCGCAAAAAACTCAAAATTAGTGGCGAGAAAAAGGAATATAATAATATAGCAACATCGTTTTTCATATTGAGTTTTATGTTGAGTTTGAGTATGATGATGATGTTTATCGGCAGAGCAATCAGCGCAAACTTTATGGCAGCGTTATAATTATCAAAAATTTGCGTAAAATAATTTGGTAAAAATAAAAAAATGTGTTATACTACAAAAAAGGTGAATTATGATAGTTTCGTATCCGTGCGTATTTTATTACGATGACGAATCCGACACATACACCGCCGCAATACACGACCTTGAGTTGTTTGCGGAAGGGAAAACTGTCGAGGAGGCGTTTGCAAGGGCAAAAGAGGTGTTGTCCACATATCTAAAGTACGCGAAAAAGTATGATGAAGAAGTTGCCGAACCAACTCCGTTTGACGTTGTCAAAAAAGAAAGCAAAAACATTGTATGCCTTGTAGATGTCGATGTTGTCTAGCACCCCGAACGGGTGTTTTTTTAAGCATAAACGTAACATTTTAGATATTGAAACAAATGTAAAATGATAAAGTTTTTTATAAAGAATAAAATTAAAGAAAAGAAGGGAAATGCTAAAAAGGATGAATGAAAAGTGGTTAATTGTGGGATTGGGAAATCCTGGGAAAGAATTTTCTAATACGAGGCACAATGCTGGGTTCATATTACTTGAAGAAATTTTTAAAGAATTTGATAGTGGTTCAGTAAAATCTAAGTTTGATGGACTGTTGCTTGAAACAAGCTTTGAAAATGTAAAGTGTATTTTGCTTGAACCCCAAACATATATGAACAATAGTGGTATCTGTGTTTATAGAGTAGCACGGTATTTTAAGATTCCCCTAGAAAATATAATTGTAGTTTGTGATGATACGAATTTTACTATAGGTAAAATAAAAATTAGACAAAGTGGCTCGTCTGGAGGGCATAAGGGAGTAAATAGTATTATTGAGGCGTTTAACTCGGATAAATTTATAAGAATTAAGGTTGGTGTTAATGATAAACCAAGCAAATCTATAGATTTGAAAGACTGGGTAATAAGTAAATTTACTAACGAAGAGCTAAGTGGTCTAAAAAAATGTGCAAGCGATGTCGAAGATTCTATTAAAGAAATTGTAAATGATAATATACAAAAGGCAATGAATAAATATAATCGTATTTAATTAATGTTTTTCATTCAATTAAAAAGCCTTCACGGTGGTTCCGTGAAGGCTTTTCTTGTAACTAAATGTTGTTGTTTAGTTTAGTGTTATGCCGAGAATTGCGGCAATGTTGTTTTGTTTTGTAGTGTCTGTGACATTGCTTGTAATGTAGTTGCGAATTTCATTGAGGGTAGCCTCTTTCACTTCTTGGGAAGCGGAACTACCAACAATGTCGTTCATAACTTCATCCGAGTCAACATCGCAAATGATTACATTTTGTTCGGCAAGTTTTCCGAGAATCATTGTCGAATCTTTGATTGCGTCAATTGCGGCTTTCAAGGTTCCAATTGAGTACGTTTCTTCATTGAGAAGAGTTCTCAAGTTGTCAACGCAAGCCTTTTCAGTCGCAAAGTCAACACCATTCGTGTAGGACGCAATGTCCTTGTCAGTAACTGCATCAATGAATGCAATCAAGTTGTCAAGTTTTGTGCGGTCGTAAACACTAAGTGTATTTAGTCGCTCGCTGATTTGTCCTAGCGCTGTGTCAGTGCCACTTGTATTGATAGTGTCAGCAGCGTCTTTCAAAGAGTAAAGCGTTCTAATTGCTGAACTATTGAATGTTGTGTCGCTGAAATCAAAGTTATTGATTGCGGCAATCTTGCCCGTGTCAGTTTCGCCGTGCTTCAAGTAAGTTTTGACGAGTCTAGGAACGAGTATGTTTTTGCTTGTGCCGATTGTTTCAAAGATTGAAACAACATTGTCGGCAGTCAAAGTTTCAATAGTCGTGAGGTTGTTGTAAACATTCAAGAGTTCGTCAAACGCAGAGGTCACTTGCGGCCATAGGATAGTTTCATTATTTTTTGGCTCAATTTCAAGACCAGTGCTGAAGTTGCAGGCTTCCAAAATGATGTAGCCATATGTCTCATCATTGAGCATATAGTCTACAAATGCGTCGTATACGCCGCTCAATGCGCCACTTGGCGTGAAGTTGAATTTATTGATTTTAAGTTCGGTCAATAGGTTGCCAAGGTTATCTAAATCAATATTGTCGATATTAATTGCTTTGTCAGTGTCCATATTTGAAAGATATTTCGTAATCTTTGCAATGTTTTCGCTTTGACTAGATAGGTCTGTGCCGTCAGGGATGTGCGCGACCGAAGCGCCAAGGCACGTATTAAATTCGTCAATCATATTGTTGAGCGCTTTTGTTGCGTAACCAACAAACAATTTGCTTTCGAGAATCTTTTGTGTGATTTCTTCTTTAGCGTCTGCATCAATCGTGTCGACAAGGTCTTCAACTTTGCCTGTTCCGTCGACAAGCGGTTGCCAAATGTTGTTTGCTTTCAAGATATTGATAATTTCTTTGAGTTTGCCAAATTCAGTGGTGTAGTCAAAGTTGTCACCAACAACCGTGAAGTCTACAACGTCCTTAATCTTCTCATTCTTTGCCAAGTAGTCGAGCAATGCAACATAAGTGTTGTGGAACTCGCTAGAATCTTGCAGCGCCGTGAACGCGCCCGCGAAATCGTCGATTGAGTCAGCAAAAGTATCAAGCGAGAATGTACTTGCAAGCGCCGTGCTACCAACTTTTGCGATACTGTTTAGAATGTTGCTAAATTCAACTTTCTTTGCAGCGAGGTTTTGAACAAAGTCATCGACATTGACAGTTGTTTTTTCAATCGTAAGGTTAAGCGCATCGCCAACAAGTGATTGTAGTTTGTTGACAATAGGTTCGACACTTTGTTGAATAATCGTGCTGTCAAACAAGTTGCTTACCAAATTGTTTGCAATAGTTTGGTCGGCGTTCAAAATGTCCAAAATGTCTTGAGTCATATTGTTTCCGCCCGTCAAAACTTTGTCCATAATGCCCGAATCTTTAGCGACGGTAATCGCTTTTGAAAGCGCCTTGAATTCGTTTGTAAAGTTGAGGTCTGTTGAAAGTGCGTCGACATTGAGGTAGTCTTTGAAGTCTGCTTTTGATTTTGCGTAGTCAATTCCCGCCTTTACGACAGGGAAGAACAATTTACTGTCGCGCATAGCATCAATGTTTTCGCCAAGTTCTGCAACGTTGATTTCATTTAACAATTTTTTTGCAGTGAAGCCTTTAGCAAAAACATCAATGTTGCCACACGCGTAGTGCGCAATCTTCTTGAGCGTGGCAGTTTCATTTTTCCAGTCAATGTTTGCATTATTAATTTTTTCAATTGCGCTAGACCAATCTTTCAAAACGTCAGGGTAAACGGTGTTGAGTGCCTTTGGCAAACTTGTTTTCAAAACTGTCGACGAAGTAATATTTGTCACAATGACATCAATGCAATGGTCTGTAGTGTCTGGAATGACAGTGTCAATTTTTTTCAGCAAGTCCTCAACTTTTATCGTCGAGCCGTCGTTGAAGTACTCAAGCGCGCCAACGCTCCTAAGTGCGTCAATCGTGTTTTGAACATACGTCATTTCAGAAACAAAGTTGACTTTATTTTTCATCGCGCTGAAATCAATGTACTTGCTATAGTCGTCATATTGGTCAAGAATATCCATCGCGCTATCGAATGCACCTTCTAGCAAATTTGAAGACGAGAATAGTTGCAATATTTCGCCCACCGACTTGAAGTTGATGCTCAAAATCTTGTTTGTTTCACTCGTTTCAGTGCTGTCTTTATAATTTTTATAAACAGAAATACTCTTGTTGAGAATGCTAGGAACTTCCTCTCTCACATTGTCCCAGTTTACATTGTCAAACGTAACAGTTGTTACAGTAATTTCTTTGTTTGTTGCTTTAGAAACTTCATTTCCAAGTGACTTCAAACCATAGTTTATAAATGTTTGGAAAATCTTTTGAGTAGTTGTCGATTGTGTTACTTCCGCAAAAATGTCGCGAAGTGGATTCTTTTCGCCGTCAGCTTCGATTATTTTGACAAAATCGTCAAAGTTGAATGGACTTGCGTTTTCAACATAAGCGAAAATGTCGTTGCTTTGAATAATTTTCATTGCTGTGCAAATATGCCCGATGTCGTCGCGAAGTTCGTCAATCTTTGGCGTGCCGTAGGCGTCAACATACATTGTCAAAAGTTCTTTTAGCGTTGGGGCAATGTCATTTGATTCTTTGATAGTCTTGTTGATGTAGTAAGGCATCAATTCGTCCGCAATTCCTGAAAGGCTAGGGGATGAAATCAAATAGTCAAACAATTTTTGAACAGTGTCAAAGTCCATTTTTGAAAAGTTAAAACTTTTTATCTTTGTCGCTTCGTTGTAAGCACTGCTGAGAGCATTAACTTCCTTTCTCAAATTTGTTGTTTTTCCATTGACTTTAGCAGATGTTTGAATATCGAACGCTACGCCGTCAATGTCTGTCCAGCCGCACATCACGCCAAGTGCCGATTTCTCGTACGCGGAAAGTGCGTTCACATAGTCGTCACCAAGACTCTCGCGAAGCATTTGCCCAAGCGGTTTTAACTCGTTTTCATCTTTACTTTCACTTGTCGCCGCCGAAACGCTTGCCTGCTTGTCAATGTTTTGAACAATACTTGAAAAGCCCGCAATTGGTAGAAGTGTGAAGAACGCAATCAAAAGTCCTTGCAGTGTTCCAACTGCAGCGCCTGCCCACCTGTATTTTTTCTCTTTTTTCTTAGGTGCAGGGCGCGTGTTGCCGTTTTCAATAACTCTGCCGCTTTGAACTGTCTTTGGCTGTTTTTCTTCTTTAACTTTTTTCTCTTTTTTCTCGCCCCAAAGCGCCTTTGCGATGACGGCGAAAATCGGCCACGTAATGAGTTTTAACAACCAGAACAAGATAACAAACACAATGCTTTGAATTATCATTTGAGGCAAAGCGTCAATGAGCGCCCTTAGACTCTCACTGTTGTCGTAAGCCTCTTTGATATCAGGTGAAATGTTTGCAACCGTGTTTGCGATGATGTCATTCGGCGTCTTGTGAACAATGCCGTCAGGGTCAGTGTATGTATACACGGACGAAATGTCCATATTGACAATCGAATTTGTTACAGGCATTGCAATGAAGAACGCAAGCAGCAAGCAGCCCGCAATAAAGCCAATGCGCATTGCCGAGCGTTTCAGCCCGCGCTTGAGCCCCCACAGAAAACCGAGTATCACGCACAACGCAAAAATAGCGTTGAGCGAAATTGTTACTATTGTAGCGATTTCCATAATTTTCTCCTTTTCTCATATGCTAACATTGTACTATATTTTGCGTCAAAATACAAGTAAATATTAAAAATTTGCATACGTAATAGTAAAATATTATCGTAATTTACATTATATGTTTTTGAAAACGCCATTATGATATAAAAGCAGCCACTTTAGCACAATAAATAAGGGGAAAACATAGTTTACTTTATATTATCTAGTTATAATAATGGAATTGGGAGAAACTTTATGAATTTGTTTGGAACAGACGGCATACGCGGCATTGTTGGGAAGTTTTTGACGCCACAACTTTGCTACAAAGTGGGCAAATCGCTTGCGATTATGGCAAAAGAAAATTTGTCGCCCGAGAAGCGTCCGCAAATTTTGATTGCAGGCGACACGCGCACTAGCACAGACTTTGTTAAGCACGCACTCATTTCAGGCGCTCTTGCGCACGGCGCAACGGTTGTGGATGCAGGCATCTTGCCAACGCCCGCCGTGAGCGCTCTCGTCGCAGACTTTGACTTTGGCGTAATGATAACCGCATCGCACAATCCGCCACAATACAACGGAATAAAAATTTTTGATAGCGTCGGCAATAAATTAAATGACGACCAAATCAAAAAATTGGAATACATATTAAAAAACGAAACTGATTTTGGATTGCAAACCTATGACAAAATGGGACAGTATGTGTGTGACGATAGTTTGAGCGAAAAATATGTATCAAAGGTAGTTAGCAACATCAATATAGATTTGTCGTCCTATAATATCGCGCTTGACTGCGCAAACGGTGCGTGCTGGGAAGTGGCGGAAAAGGCTTTCAAAAAACTAAACGCCAAAGTCACCGCGTTCAATAATACCGCAAACGGCGCAAAAATTAACGACAACTGTGGCGCGATACACCCTGAGTTTTTGCAAAACGCAATCAAGCACGGCGGCTTTGACATCGGCTTTGCATTCGACGGTGACGGCGACCGTGTCATATGCGTGCTAAACGACGGAGAAGTTTTGGACGGCGACAAAATTATGTTTGTGCTTGCCACACTTATGAAAGAAATGGGCATCCTCTATGGCGATACGTTAGTTGCAACCATACTCACAAATTTTGGTGTCGAACATTCGCTAAATAATCGCGGAATCTCCGTAAAGCGTGTGCAAGTCGGGGATAAAAACGTCAGTATGTGCCTGCAAAGCGAAAAACTACCCCTCGGCGGCGAAAAAGCAGGGCATATAATCATTAGTGACTTTGCAAAAACGGGTGACGGAATTTAT
>JBNMHN010000025.1:0-13884 GCA_050872805.1 Clostridia bacterium | reverse complement strand
CCATATCCTCTAATCCGCCGTCTGCCGTCTTAGCGTCCGCTGCTGTCGTCGATTGCGCAGCAAGTTCCGCCTGCTTTTGCGCGCGCTTTTTCTTCTTTTTATCCGACGCTTTTGACAAAAAGCCCTCAAGCGTCCCAGTAATTGCACACATAAAACCGAATATTGTGTACACAAAACTATATTCGACTGCCGTGACAATCACACCAAACGCGAATAGCGTAACGAGGAACGCCGCAACAAAATTGTCGCCGCCCCATAGTTGCATTGCCCAGTACTCAAGTCCAAGCCCAATGCCGATAAACAGAATTTGCGTAATGAGCGCAATAACCCTGCCTAGCGCGTTTTTAGAATAATTTTCCCCGTCGCGGAAATGCCTGTCGTGAATCGAAAATAACCACCCCAAAAATCCTGACATAATTTTTTCTCCTTATACTTCTTTTTTAGCATTGCGCGCTCCAACCCCGTACGAGCAACGCTGCCCAACATTTTCATTATAGCATACTTTGCTAAATTCTACTAGCGTTTTGCCCTTGTTATGTAATTATAAGTCGCTTTAGTTGGCAACCCTTTAAAGAATACCTATTTCATTGTAAAAAACACGCAAAAATAATTGCGTGCCTTTTTGCATTGTAACAATTTGGTTATATTATTTTAGTTTATTCCTTTATATTGTGTTTATACACCTTTATGTCGTTTAATTAACATATAAATACAACATTTATCTTTGTAAGCAGGCCTATGCGATGAGCGCAAGTCGTTAAGATTGCTCCCAGTTGGTCGCTTGAATGTTTTTTGAGTACTCTTGCGCGTAAGTGTGCGACGGTTCCTTTTGTGGCGCGGGTGCGGGTTGTGGCGGTGCCGAATTTGGCAACAATTCCACAAGAATTACATCCATACCAATTTTGCATATGTTTTGGTACGGAATGAATATGTCGTTTTGCGATTTGAAAAATCCGCGTTTTAGCCCCGGAACTACAAAGCCCATTAGTTTGCCGTATGAGTCGTCAAAAATTGCGTCGATGATATGCCCTAGATTTTTGCCGTCGACGATATTGACGACGACTTTTTGCCGAAGTTCTACAAAAGAAATTTCCATTTTTTCACCCCACTATTTCTTTTGTTGTACTCAAAGTATGTATATGCGGCGGGGGCGCCAATTGTGCTTAGCGTTATCAAGCAATTTCTAGTTCATCAAATAAATAGACACTTTATAAATATTTTTATATTATGGTAATGCAAAAAATACGTTAATTCCCACATCAAATTCTACTATGAAATTTACTTAGAGAATTAACAAATGCAAAAAATATTCTTTTTTTTACTTAAGCGGGCTTGAAATTTGAAACAAAATGTGATATAATGAAAATAATAGAAGGATATCCGTAGAATAATGGAAAAAATTGGGATACTAAAAAGTAAAAAATTATTTTTACCTCATAAGACAAATCGAAAAAATTTTAATTCGCACATTTGGTTTAAACAAAACGGAAAAAATTATATGTTTAAATACTCGGCGGCTGACGAATTTTTGGGACGCTCGTTTTTAAATGAAATGCTAGTCAGCCAAATGTGTAAATTTATAGGAATTCCTTGTCAAGAAGCAACACTTGCGCGCCACGCGCTCAGTAATGTGAATGGCGCTAAGATTAGGAGTTTTTTGAATGGCGACGAATGCGAAATTTCGATGGAGAACATTTTGGATGAAAAATGCAATGCTTTGATTGATGATGGGTTTGGGAAAAACTTTTTAGAAAAAAACATTTACCCATATATACCAAAGACGCAAAAGGAAGCAACGGCGCTCAGAAAAAAGAAACCACAAACTTCGACTGGGCTTGAGAGTGTTGACGGCAAATTCCCTACAAAAATAAGTTTGGAAGACATTGAAATCGACTCACAAAACAAAATTAGATTGCTTGTCGACATTTATTTGTCAAAGACAAGTCCTGCTGCTCAAGAACTATTTGGTGCTAAAGTAATCAATGCAATTTGCAGTAAAATGGAACTAATTAACCGAATAAGTACCGAACATAATGAATCTAAAACAATTGAAACATTGACAAGTCTTGCAAAAGAATATGCGTCTATTCACGGTTATACGCTAGATGAAAATTTTGAAAAGCGTTTAGCGCAAATGCTTTTGTTCGATTATGTCGTTGCGCAAACTGACCGCCACCTTGGGAACATAAGTTTTATTTTGAGTGGCAACACGCTGCGTTTCGCTCCACTCTTTGACAACGGGCATTGCTTGTTGTTTAAAAGCAATTCCATTTCTCACGAATCTCATGTGCAATTTCACACGAGAATTACGCAAGAACTGTTAAAAAGCCCAAATGCGCGCAGCACAATTACAAAAATTGATACATTTTTGAATGCTCAATTTGATGATTTTATTGAACATTTACAAAAAAATTCACCCGAAATATTAGAATTGGCACCACATTACAAAAAATTTAGCAAAACTGCAAAACACGACTCTCTAAATCGCTCGCCTATCAACACGCAATTTGCTCAGTCAACTTTTGTTCCAAGCGATGAAGAAATTAAAAATATATTGAGTGGGAATACAAAACGACTAGAGTCTCTTGGCATACAGTATTCGCCAGAACTGTGGCTCAAAACGTATCTTTATGCTTGCAAGCAAATTATGTGCGACCACATTGACGAACTCAAGTTTATGTATAAAAATGTGAACAACGCCAAATTTGCTGACTCGTTGCAAAAATAAAACCAAAAAACAAGTGTGATTTACACTTGTTTTTCATTTTTTATCATTATTATTGCCGCTTTGAATGTTGTTGCTATTGCCGCTTTGAGTGTCATTGTTTTCGATAGGTTTTTCTTTTGTCAAAACTATGGGTGCGGACTGAGTTGTCACGGCGTCAAGCAAAGTGTAGGCGTTTTGCTTGATTGCGTCACCACTTTTGACGAGATTTTTTATTTTGTTTTTATCGAATTGTTCAACATTATCAGTTATGCGCGGCTTGGTTGTGTAGCGCCCATATGAATAATATTTTCCCTTTTCAAGTTGCTTTTGCAAATCAAGCAATGTGACGTTGTAAACAATCGGTTTCTTTGAAACTAACTCCTTGAGCATTTTGGATGTTTTCTTTCGCCTGATTTTCGGCACAATATCAAGTCGCACAATGCCGATGACTGAAAAGATAAGCCCCACTGCCTCACTCAACGCGCTTGTGTAAGCACTGACACATAGATTGAACAAGACAAGAAGCACGCCAGATATAAAGTACCCCAATCGAGTGATTGTCATATTCTTTTGCCATGTAGTATACGTGACGGCGACAGATTCAACAACTGCAATCACGTCGTACCACCCGGTGTAGGTAAACACCCCATTCACAATAATTGCAAGCACAAAAATGAGCATTATCCACACAGGGCAATTTTTCTTTTTGTTGTCATATAATTGATAAATGGAAAGTTTTATTATTCCTAGAATACTTAATATTGCACCAGTATAACTTCCTAACAAAAGATAAATGGCGCTATTTAGTATATTTACAACAATAATTAATGTAATCAATGTTTTGCGCGTACGCGCTTGTAACGAAATACAATATACAACAAGCGAAACAAGTCCGATCGCTTGCGCAATGATGAAAAGTGTTAAATCCATATATTTTATCCTACCATAAAAAAGAACGGCATCGTGCCGCCCTCAAATAAGTTGCCACTATACAATTTCAAAAAGCAACTTATCTATAAAGCCCATAATCATAGCAGCGTGACTATCCCCGCCGAGTACAAAATCGCATAAAAAGCATATCGTTTGCCGTCCACGCAAGCAAATTGCTTGTAGAGACAGTACTCACAGCCGCGGGGCTTTCACCGCTATTTGTTTTCTTCGGCTTTAATTTTGTCAAGTTCGCCCTTTGGCTCAGCCTTTTTGCGCGACTTCTTTTGTGCTGGCTGTTCTTCCGCCTCAGTTTTCTCAGCGTCCGCAATTACTGCATCAGCACTTTGTCCTTGTTCAACCTGTTCAGCCTTGTTGTCAACAACAGAATTTTCAGCAGTTTCGTCCGCCTTTTCAGCAACCTTTTTCTCGCTGACAGGCGTTTCAATATTGTAGATTGCAAAAACATCTACCGCCATATATGAAGTATTTTTGCCTTCTCCCGTTTCAATCACACAAATTTTGCCGCTTGGCGTGTCCTTGATTGAAATAATTTTACCATAAATTCCGCTATAAGTCTTGACCTTGTCACCAACCTTCAAGTTGTTTGCAAAATCTTCCGCCATTTTTGCGTCTTTTTTGCGGCGTGTTGCTGAAAAAACAAGCATAAACACCAAAAAGACAATGAGGATAATCATAATACCATAAGTTTGAAAGAAATTTCCTTCCAATAATTGTCCAATCATAAAAATTCCACCTTTTATTATATTCCGCCAAACTTCAAAAAGTTAATGGCGCGCTTGATATTGATAATATAGCATATTTTGCCAAAATAAACAAGCAAAATAAACCCTAATTTTGTCATCTTTTGTCAGTTAACAGTTCCCAAGCACCTCAAATGCACGTTTGTTCTTTTTCAAAATGTCTTTAGCGATTTTTTCAATCGCGGCAGTTTCGATTTGCGCGCTTTCGCTGGAACTAAGCACCCCGCTATCCACTTTTGTTATAAAATATGCGGGTTTATTGTCTTTCAAAATAACAACAGTATCAAGTTTATCAACTTTTTCGGTAATTACTTGTATGTTGTCGTTTTTTGATACTTCAATCAAATTTTCGGTGCCAATTTTCATATTTTCCATTTAAAATCTCCTTTCAATTCTCAATAAAGCATTATTCCTCGGGGGGGTCTTGCGGGGCGGGCGGCGTTGCGGCGAGCGAGTTTGTTTTCTTTCGGGCGTCTATGAGGCGCACAACTTCGTAGGCGCAAACCAAGATAATGATCGTTCCAATTTTGCCGATAAGTGACCCGACGAGCGTGCCGAAGAAATTGCCGAACATATCCGCACCGATGATGTACATAATTCCAAAGTATATGGCACTATTGATTGCGCTGGATACTAAAACCGAAATTCCCATATTCAAAAAGTTTGCGACCTTATAGCGCATTTTTTCATAGAGCCATATACCCAAAATAAGTGAAACATAGATAGCAATTGCGCTGATTGCGTATGATACGAAGCCCCAAATGACGTCTTGCGCAATGCCGATTGTTGCCCACTTTGCAAAAAAGTCAAATGTTGCGGTGAGCATAATGCCTGCCATTGAGGAAAACATTATTGCTTTTGCAATCTTTTTACCATAATCTTTGCACGCGACCATAACGCAAAACACAAACAATATATATATTACTGAGTCAAACCCAAAGATGAGCCACCCAGCGTCGATGCTATACGCATTGACATTGTAGACATTTGACGAAACCGCTGCGCCGATGCCGATGACATAGAGTGAATCTTTTCTAAAGAAATAGAAACCGACAATAAACGCGATTGAAACAACAGCAGCCAAAACTGCTAATAAATATGCCATAATTCTCCTTTTATCCTAACCTTTATTGCGTTCACAAAACTCGTCGTACAAGTGCGCGTCAAAAAGCGGCTCAAAACTAGGGATGTCGGCAAGATTTGTTTGCGTGATAATATTTTTATTTAGTCCAAGTGCCACGCCATACTTTTCCTTTATTGCACAGCGAACCGCTTCGACGCCGTAGCGCATTGCCAAAATGCGGTCGGCGACTGTTGGACTGCCCCCGCGTTGGACGTAGCCAAGCACGATGCCGCGGCTTTCGATGCCAAGTTCCGTCTCAAGGCGCGTGGCGACGTCGTGGACGTCCATTAATTTTTCAGCGACGACAACACAAGGCGCGACGTTTCCGCTTTTGAGTTGCCCTTCGATAAGGTCGCGCAACTCCTCATAAGTTTTGTTGCGCTCGCGCGTGACGACGATATCCGCATTGCTTGCGACTGCCGCGTGCAATGCAATCATTCCGCAGTGACGCCCCATTGTTTCAATGATTGAAATGCGGTGATTTGTTGCCATTGTTTGGTGAATCATATCAATGGCGTCGACCGCATTATTGACTGCTGTGTCAAACCCGATTGTTCGTTCCGTGTACCCTAAGTCGTTGTCGATTGTGCCCGGCAAGCCAATAACTTTTGCGCCATCCGCCATAAACGCGCGCAACCCCGCATATGTCCCGTCACCACCGATTGCAATCAAGCAATCAATGCCGAGTTTGTTCAAGTTCTCAAGCGCCATTTTGCGACCGCCCGCCGTTTCAAACGCCTTGCAACGCGACGTGCCTAGCACCGAACCGCCGATGTTGTTGATGTTTGACACAAACAACTTATCAATCAAAAATATGTCTCCCTCAATTAGCCCCGCGTATCCGCGCCTAACGCCATAAAGTTCAATTCCGTTGACCGCGCACGTTTGAAAAATTGTGTACAAGCACGAATTCATTGCTGGCGCGTCACCGCCACTTGTCAAAACCGCTATTTTCTTCATAATTTTTTCCCTTTTTCACTAAATTCATACAATACATTATGCAACGCAAACATTGGTAAACACAAATTGCGCATTCCTAGTTTGCAAACTTTAAAATAAATCAACGATTTTTGCTCTCAATCTCATTTATTTTCACTTGCGAGCAATTATACCACAAAACGCGCCAAAATCAAAACAAAAAGACACCCCTTTGCGCCATTCCCGCGCACTTTTGGGTGTCTAATGCTTTGAAGTTTTATCTTCCGCCATTATTATTTTTAATTACATTATTTCTGCTATTATTATGTTTTGCAAACTTTTTCTTTCAACTCCCACAAAGATTTGTAAAGCAAATTACATAAAACAATCACTGAGTTTTATTTGAGAACAACGTTTGTTTCGCCAATGACAGAATAAAGTTCCGCAAGCAAGTTGTTTGATTTTTCAACTTTTTGCGCTAGTTTATATGCTTTGCCGTCGGCAGTGTTCTTGACGACGACTTCGCTTTTCCCTGGGCGGTCATTTAGGATGCTAACGACGAGCGTTTTTGCTTGCGCGTCGTTGAGGTTGAACCTCAAATATAGGGTTGGTATAATTTCGGGCGGCTTTACGACGCGGTTATCGAGGCGTTTTTGCGCTTCCGCCGTTCTCAGCGGTTCAATTGTGTCGACGATGACGGACGGTGTACCGCCGTCGCGCAAACCGATGTGTCCTGTGAGTTTTACGACGTCCTCTTCCTTGAACATTCCTTTCACTTTTTCATACTGCGCTGGGAAGATTACAAACTCATATGTGCCGTACAAGTCTTCAGCACGCCCTGAAATCATTTCACGATTGCCATTCTTGGTCATACGTTTTTTATATTCAGTGATAATACCGCCGATGACGATTTTTTCACCGTCGCTTACTTTATATGTTGCTTCACTGTTCCCGTTCTCATCCTCGCCAATACCCTCGTCCTCGACGGGTTTGAAGTCGGCGGAACTGTGCGTAAACTCCTGCATTTCATACGCGTATTCGTCAAGCGGATTGCCTGAAACGTATGTACCCAAAACTTCCTTTTCAAACTTTAGTTTGAGCGGGAGACGATATTCGTCGACATTTGGATAATCAAGGTGATATGCGGCTTCGTCGTTAGCGAGCATACTATCACACAGGCTCATTTGCCCTGATGCGGAATTCTTTCTATCTCCGCGTACGATTTGCAGCGCTTGCTCCAAGACATTCATCAACTGGTTGCGCGATTTGCCGAAACAGTCCATTGCCCCTGACAAGATAAGTCCGTCCATCGTGCGGTGGTTTGCAACTTGCTCGCCCGTGCGCTTCAAAAAGTCAAGCAGGTCGGTAAAGTCGCCCCCCTCTTTGCGCGCGCGCATAATGTCCTCAACAACTGGCAAGCCAACGTTTTTGATTGCGCACAGCCCGTAACGCAAGTTGCCGTTTTCGACGCTAAAGTACGCTTTCGAGTGGTTTATATCGGGTGGCAAAATCGCGATTTTTTGCTTTTTTGCAAACGCAGTGTAAGTTTTGATTTCATCCGAGTTAAAGATACGGTTATTCAAAACTGATGCGATAAACTCGACTTCGTGATACGTGCGCAAGTAAGCCGTTTGGTACGCAAGGTACGCGTATGCGGCGGCGTGCGACTTATTGAAGGCGTAACTAGCAAAACTCTCCATTTCCGCAAACACTTGCTCGGCAACTTCTTTCGGGACGCCGTGCGCTACGGCACCTGAAATGCTCTTTTTGCCTGTCGGGTCGACCCAACCATTGATAAATTTTTCTTTTTCAAGCGCCATTTTGTCTTTCTTTTTCTTTGACATAATACGGCGCACGTTGTCCGCTTGCCCGAGCGAGTAGCCGCCCATATCTTGGAATATGCGCATAACTTGCTCTTGGTAGACGATACAACCATACGTTGCTTTCAAGGTATCTTCCAAAATAGGGTGTGGATAGACGACTTTATCGGGGTTGTGCTTGTTAAAGACATAGCGCGGAATACTATCCATAGGGCCTGGGCGATAGAGCGAGATACCCGCGATGATATCTTCAAGGCTGGTCGGCTTTAGTTCGCGCATAAAGTTTTTCATACCTGCACTTTCTAGTTGGAACACGGCGTCCGTGTTGCCTGAACCGATGAGTTCGTAGACTTTCGGGTCGTCGTACTGGCACCTATCGAAACTTGCGTCGATGCCCTTATCCTCTTTGACATAGTCAAGCGCAAGGTTGATGTCCGTTAGTGTTCGGAGTCCCAAAAAGTCCATTTTGAGGAGCCCCAGAGACTCAAGTTCTATCATATCGACTTGCGTTGTAATGTCCTCGCCGTTGCGCGCGCACGCGACAAATTCGTCGATGCGGTCGGGCGCGATTAGGACGCCTGCTGCGTGCATACTTGTTTGGCGCGGACAGCCTTCTAGTTTGACGGCTAAGTCGACAATTCTTTTAATTTCGGGGTCGTTTTCATATATCGTTTTCAATTCTGGAATGATGTATTTATCATTTTCAGGCTTGCCTGTCAAGCCAAAGTAGTGGCGCAAGATTGGTGGGTGCGCGATACCTTCGGGCAGTTTTGCGGGAATTAGTTTTGTCAGTTTATCGACTTGCGAATACGGCATTCCAAGCACGCGCGCGACGTCGCGGATGGCGTTTTTTGCCGCCATTGTACCGAATGTTACGATAAAGGAAACATTGTTGTCGCCGTATTTTCGCTTGCAGTAGTCGTAAACTTCAAGCCTGCGGTCGACGGAAAAGTCGACGTCAAAGTCGGGCATAGAGACACGCTCTTTGTTGATAAATCTTTCAAACAGCAAGTCGTAGCGCAGCGGCTCGATTTGCGTGATACCGATTGCGTACGCGACTATTGACCCTGCGCCTGAACCACGCCCCGGCCCGACGCCGATGCCGTTTTCGCGCGCAAAGTTGACGTAATCCCAAACGACCAAAAAGTATTCGACAAATCCTTGCGAATGGATTGTTTCTAGTTCCATTTCGGCACGCTCGCGAATTTTTGGCGTGATTTCGCCGTATTTGTCCTTTAGCCCGTTTTCGGTCAGCCAGCGCAAGTACTCGTAGGGTTCCATTCCGTTTTCAGGCACGTATTTTGGAATAAAGTTTTCGTTTGCGGGCAGCACGTATTTCGGGTCGATATTTGGAATATCGGAGTGCGCTTTTGAGCGGATGACGACGTCGCATTTGTCGGCAATTTCGAGGGTTGTGTTCAAGGCCTCCTCAAAATTTGGCAGCGCTTCAAGCATTTCTTCATATGTTTTGAAATAAAACTCGTGCTCAGGCATACGCATACGGTTTTGGTCTTCCATTTGTTTGCCTGTTTGGACGCAAAGCAAGACGTCTTGCGTTTCCCAGTCGTCTTGCGTGACATAGTGGACGTCGTTTGTTGCGACAAGTTTGATGCCCGTTTCCTTGCTCATTCGCGCAAGCCCTTTGTTGACGATTTGCTGTTCAGGGATACCGTGATTTTGGACTTCAAGATAAAAGTCACCCTCCTCAAACATATCTTTCATCATCAGCGCGACTTCTTTTGCTTCGTCGTACTTATCTTGAATTAGCAGTTGCGGAATATGCCCTGCAAGGCACGCGGAAAGGCATATCAAACCTTTTGAATGTTCTCTCAAGCACTTGTAGTCAATGCGCGGTTTGTAGTAAAACCCGTCGATGAATGCGGTCGAATTTAATTTGATAAGGTTTTTATAACCCTCATTATTTTTGGCAAGCAAAATCAAGTGGTAGTATTTTGATTTACTAACTTTGTCAAACCTATCTTCGCAAAGATAAAATTCAGTACCCAAAATAGGCTTTACACCTGTTGACAAGCATTTTTTGTAGAACTTTAGCGCACCATACATATTGCCGTGGTCGGTCATTGCCACTGCGGGATAGCCACGCTCTTTTGCTAAATCTACGACTTGGTCAATTCGCGCGATACCGTCAAGCAAACTATACTCGGTGTGCAAGTGCAAATGTACAAATGGCTTTGTTTTTGGCTTTTCGGTATTATTTTCATCATTATTTTGTGGTTTTCCCTTATTTAAATTTGAGTTATCCACATTTTGTGCAGCATTGTTGACAATTTTTGCAGCATTACCGTCGTTTTGTGCGGGAATATTGTCATTTTTGTCAGTTTGCGCGCTATTTTGTGCATTTTTGACATTTTCATTTATTTTGTTTTCCACATTTTGTGAATTGTCAGTATTTTTGCCGTCCACACCATTTTTTTCGTTCAAACTCGCCGATATATTTGACGAAATTGAATAGTTACATTCAAATGTTTCGGGATTTGGCGTAGGTTCGGTTTGCGCGGGTGCGATTTCGCTTTGCGCGTCAAGTTCTTCTTTAACTTTGGCAAACTGTATGTCGTCGCTCAAATCTTGTATGTTGTCACCTTTAAAAATTTCGTCCATTATATCTCCTTTATCTCATCCGCAATTTGTATGATTTTTCTAAATCTATGATTGATGCCACTTTTTGTAAGCGGCGGGTTTGTCAGTTTGACAAGTTCGTCAAACGACGCTTCGGGGTTTGCGAGACGCAACAGGCACAAATCTTGCAAGTGGTCAGGCAAATTTTCGATGCCGATTGTTTGATTGATTTTGCTGATTGCGTCAAGTTGTTTCATTGAAGCGTCGACGGACTTTGAAATGTTTGCGCACGCGCAATTTAGTTGGCGGTTTAGGTTGTTGCGAACTTGGCGTATCGCAAGTTCGTTTTGCAATACTAAGACCGCATTGCTTGCGCCTACAAGTGCTAGTAGGTCACTAATGACTTCAATTTCCTTTATATAGCACACGACGTTGTATTTTCGCAAAGTCGTTTTCAGCGTTATGCCCTGCTCACTCATTATGTGAACAAAGTCATTTGCGTAAGTTTTGTTGTCAAAAACAAACTCCAAGTGATAACCGCCGCGGTGTTTTTTGACGCTGTCGATTTCATCAATCGTAATGTTTGCGCTCGCGCAGCCTAAAAACGCGCCGCGTATGTATGCGCGCTGCGTGTTTTCGTCATAGACAATAAAGCGCGAAACGCCGTTTAGTTGCTCCCAGCCGTCAAACTGATTGCGCCTGATAACATAGCAATTTGTGAGAACTTTGGTCGCAAACTTGTCCGTTATCACGATTGTGTAGCGGGTGCTCTCTTTTCTAATCGTGTCGCACGCTGTTGTGTAGTCGACATTTTCGTTGAATACGGATGCAATAAGCGCTTGTATGCGCTCGATGACAGGCAATATTTCGGTCGACAAGCGAAGTTTGTAACTGTCGCCGCCCCTTTCTAGTTGCCCACACGTCTTTATCATCGCCGAGAGTTCGGCAAGATTTTCAAACGTGCTACCTGTCGGCTGCAGCGCGACCTCTGTTTTTGCTTTTACTGAAAATGACATAACTTTTTCTCCAATGATACTCTATAAAATAGATTTATTTAAATTGACAATGCGGTCAAGTGGGATGCCGTGCGTTTTTGCGAACTCAATCGGCAGTTGCACATTCCCCACTTTGTCGCTGGCGTGCGCGTCCGAATTGACAACAAATTCAACGCCCGTTTCAAGCATATCGTCCACTTCCTTTTGCGAGAAGAACACGCGCTTGCCGTTGAGTTCGATTTTTGTGCCGCGTTCGACACAAAGTTTTGCAATTTCTTTGCAGTCGACTAGAACACCGTAGTTTAGGTGATTGACAAACTTTAGTGGGTATCTATCAATGCAGCGCAAGTATGCAAGGGTGTTCTTTTCAATCTTTGCTTTGCTTGGCTTGAATATCAAATTCATAAGCGTGAAACTCCACCAAGTGGCAAAGCTTTCGTTTGCGGCGGTTTTATGGAATCCCATTTGCAAAAAGTCGAGGTCGTCGACATAGGCGTCCGTATCAAGCAAACCTGAGTAACCCATAATGTTGCCTTCAAGCGCGTGGTATATCTTGATTTGCGGGTATTTTTCGCGGTAGAGTTCCACCATACGCTTTTGCACTTGGAAGTTTGCAAGCGTTATGCCGTGCGCCTTGTGGCGGAAAGCGTGGTCGGTAACCGCGTACTCCTTGAGCCCGATTGCAATGGCGTGCTGGATGTTCTCCTCCAAAGTGCCTGTCCCGTCACTGAAAACGGTGTGAGTGTGGTAGTCACCGTACGGAACAATTATGTCTTGCTTTTCTTCCGTACTTTCATTATCTAAGTTTTGATTTGCCGACTGTAAAGGCGTCTCATTCTCTTTCAAGGTTTTACTTTCAAGCATTTCACTATTTTCATTTGCCGCATTTGCAAAAGTTAAATCATTTATCCTTTCGACGCTTGCAAATTCGCCGCTTTGCTTGTCCGTGTTTTTCGCGGCGGATTGTTCGGCTGCCGCTTCATCATTCAATTTCGGCTCCTCAACAACTGTCTTTTTGAACAGGCGCCCGCCGCCGATGTATGTTCCGCCATCGCCAAGTTTTTGGCACGCGCGCTGGCTTTGCGTGGCAGTGTTTTGCGTTTCAACAGAACTCTTATTCTTCTTCATTATGCTCTCCTAAAAATTTCAATTCATATTGTACCACAATATTAGAAATTTTGCAAATGTAGTTTTGCAGAAATTTTAAAAGTTTCAAAATGTCGTCACTTGTAGCGCCCCCGCAATTGACGATGTACCCTGCGTGGACTTTTGACACCTGCGCGCCGCCGAGCGTCAAGCCCTTTAGCCCAGATTTATCAATGAACGCGCTCGGGATGAAGTCGCCGCTTCGTTTGAAAACGCTCCCAAGACTGGGATAACCCACACTTTGCGTGGCGCGACGCGCGTTTGTGTTGTCCGCGCACTTTTTCGCAATTTCAGGGCGATTGCCACGCGAAAAAACAAATTCCGCGCCAATGATAAATTCGCAATCTTCTATGTTTGTTTTACGATAATCGGTTTTATACCATTCACAAAAATTATTTTCTAAACCGAATTTGTAATTATTTGTTAAATTAAATCCACTTTGCAAAAAGTCGGCATTTTGCACACTTTTTACATATTTTTTACTTTTTTTACGCAAAAAATCACACTTTTTATTAAATTCTTCATTGTTTTTATAATATACGCTGCACTTCTTTGTGTTGAAAATCAAAACGCGCGAAACAACATCCGCCATTTGCCCGCCAAACGCGCCCGCGTTCATCTTGACTGCTCCGCCACAACTTGCGGGAATTCCGCACGCAAACTCAAAGCCGCGATACCCTAAATCACAAACGCGCTTTGACATCAGTGGCAACAGCGCGCCACATTCAGCAAACATTGTAAGTGTCGCTCTTTTGAGTATTCCACGCTTTGGCACAATTTGATACTTTTCTTTCTTTTCATCAACTTGTGCGGTTTTATTATCAAAAAGTATACTTTTATTGTCTAATATGGCACATTTTACATTATATCTATGGTTTTTCATTTGGCGAGCAGGACTATATGTAAT
>JBNMHN010000024.1:0-14456 GCA_050872805.1 Clostridia bacterium | reverse complement strand
GTGCTGGAGCAAGGAAGATTGCCGAGTATGCACCTGCGATTGTACCAATGATGATTGGTAGCAAGAAAATCTTGATGCTTGAAACGCCGATTATTGCGAGCAATGCAACTGCAAGCAACGTTGTCAATGTTGTGTAGCACGAACGCACGAGCGTTTGTTTGACTGATTCATTGACGACATAACTTGTGCCCATTTTTGCGACGCTTTCGTTGTTCATATTCTCACGAACTCTATCGAAAATGATAATCGTGTTGTTGATTGAATAACCGATGACGGTAATCAATGCGGCGATAAAGCCACTATTTACTTCAATCCTAAAGATTGCGACAAATGCGCACACAATCAAGACGTCGTGCAAAATTGTGACAAGTGTTGCTAGACCACTTAGCAATTCAAACCGAATTGCGATGTAAATCAAAATCAGCACCGCTGAAATCATAATTGCGAGCAACGCGCTTGTGAGCAAGTCGGAACTTGCAGTTGCACCAATTCTTTGGCTTTCTTCGACTTTGAAATCTTGGTTTGCGCCATCGGGGTTGATTTTAGCGGTTAGCGCTGCCGTAACTTCGTTTTTCACGAGGTCAGACATTTGGCTTGCGCTATAGCCGCTGATGTCTTGGAAGCGCACAGAAATTGCTGCGTCCTCCCCGCTATCTTCTTTTTGCATTTGCGAAACTTTGATTTTGTATTCGCTAAGCACGCTGGTTATTTCTTTAGAAAATTTATCGTATGCGCCCTTTTCGTCGAGTTGCGCACCGATTTGAACTTTGACAATTGTTCCGCCCGTGAAGTCAAGCCCGAGGTTGAACCCTGCGGCAATCCACGTAATGAGTCCAGCGCCGATAATCAAGAGAGAGATGATAGCAAATTTCCACGCGTGTTTGACAAAATTAAATTTTGTCTTAGCGATATTATCGAAAAACTTAAGCAATTTCATTTACACCTTCCTCCCTATATAGATTATACTTTTCTGGTTTCGTGCTATTGAATGGCAAGTACAATTTCATTAGCCATCTTGTTATAAAGATTGACGAAATCATTGAAACAACGATACTGATGAGCAATGTTGAAGCGAACCCTTGAATTGCACCTGTTCCGAAAATGAACAATACGATGCCGACCATAATTGTCGTAATGTTTGAGTCCAAAATTGCTGCTGTAGCACGTCTATACCCGCCCTTGATACTAGCTGGAATACGTTTGCCGCGCTTGTATTCGTCCTTGATTCTTTCAAAGATAATAATGTTTGCGTCGACCGCCATACCAATACCTAGGATAATACCTGCGATACCTGGGAGCGTGAGTTGAACAAACGGCAATGCTTGCAAGAAGAATAGCACGAGGATGACATAGAACATCAAGGCGATGTCCGCAAGGACACCCATCATTCTATAGATAACTGCCATAAAGATGAAAATCAAAATTAAGCCGACAATACCAGCAATCAAGCCGCTTTGGATGGCGTTCATACCAAGTGTTGGGCTGACGATTGAGCTTTCGTAGAGCGAAAGTTCGGCACTAAATGTACCACTCATAATACGCAATGCGTATTCTTCAGCAGATGCGCGTGAGTCGATACTTCCGCCGCTAATAAAGGTCGAGTTACCTGTGATTTCAGTTTCAACAGTCAATGTACTAAATTTTTCCGTCCCGAGGTAGATGTGGACTTGTTTTGTCTCACTGCTCGAAACATCTTTCGTGAGTTGTTGGAATTTCTTTGCACCTGCGGCATTAAATTCGATAACTATACCGTGTTGCCCGTCTTGCATACTGTAGTGAACATTTGTGATGTCACTTGCTTTGATGAACGATTCGGCATTAGGGTCTTCGTCCTTTTTAATGCTGAGTTCTGCAGGGTGACCGATGAGGTCAAAGATTGCTTGTGGGTCGTCGACGTCAGGAACTTCCACACGAATGCGGTGCCCGCTTTGCGTGGTAATTGTCGCTTCGGTATACCCGCGATTAGCCAAGATACTTTGCAATCTATTGACGGTCGATTTGATAGCAGTGTCGATGTCCTGCCCGCTATTTTCGTCGGCAAGTTTTGCATCATAGACTGCTGTAACGCCGCCTTTGACATCAAGCCCCATTTTTATAGAGTTGATGAAACCATTATATGTTGATGTTGTATACGGAATGTCAAAACGGCAAAACGCCAACACTATTCCTAATATTAGCAATAGCGCGGTCAGCACTATGCCCTTTATTGCTGATTTTTTTGTCATTTAAATTCTCCCTTGAGAAACGCTTATAAAAGTATATAAGATTTTGCCAAATAAGTCAATCGTTTGTGATTACATTTTAACAATTTTGCTTGACAAAATCACAAAATATGGCATCTTAACTGATTATTGCCATTTTTTTTGAATAAAAAACATTATTTAGCGCAAAAAAAATTTACGCTAAATCTTGTATTTTTCCATATCAATTTCGTTTACACCGTCGTCAATTTGGTATATCATTTCATTGTCGGCGTGCAAATTTTCTTGGATTTTATCGGGTGATAATTTGATGTAATTTACTTCCGCTTCGGCAAGCAAATCGCCGTTTTCGGCAAAAATTTTGCCGACGCCCGCAAAAAACATTGAAGTGTTTTTGGTGAGTTTGCCGACGGCGACAAGCGGCTGCCCATACGGCACCGCTTTGCGGTATTTGACGCTCAAATTTGTCGTGACGCCGTATGTATCGGGCGCGTCTATCCAAAGCGCGCGGCCGATAAGTTCGTCAAGCATTGCAGTAATCATTCCGCCGTGAACGCGCCCCGGGTACGACTGGTGGATGTCGCGAAACTCAAACTTTGAAACGATAGTTTTATCTTCCATTTCATAAAACGGCGCTTTGACGGACGCGTCGTTATCCATTCCGCAAATTATGCAATATCTACTATTTTTTTGCTTTTTTAGTGCTTTCATTTATATGTTGTCCTTAAATTTTTGAATACTTGATAGTTTATTTATGTTTATTAATAACATTTTGCAGCGTGTTGCAAAAACTCAATTACAATGCCGCTCCGAGCATTATTTTTGAGAATAACTTGCCTCGCAAAAATAAAAAAATATTCAAAAAAAATTATAATTAATTATACAACATTTTCCAAAATTTTGCAATTAAATGGCATATAAATTGCAAAATCGTTTCAAAATAATTGATTTTTTGCGGGTTTTGGTTTATAATATAGGCAAGTTTTGCACAACGATTTGTTGATTTTTGACGCAAATTATTGGTATTTTTCGCGACAACATTTTTATATTCAAATTTGTGCAAATGATAAAATGAATTTATAAAGGAGAGATTATGAAAAAGTTTTTTGCTGAATTTAAGGCGTTTATTAGTCGCGGCAATATTATGGATATGGCTATCGGTGTTATTATCGGTGCGGCTTTTGGGAAGATTGTCACGAGTCTTGTCAACGACATTTTGATGCCACTTGTTACGTGGGGGCTTGGCGCGGAAAGTTTGTCCGCCCTATCGATTGTTTTGAGGCGCGACGCAGAAGGTGTTGCGACGCTTACGTGGAATTATGGTAATTTCATTCAAACAATCATCGACTTTTTGATTATTGCATTCTGCATATTTGTTATTATGAAAATCATTATGAAATCACAACAAGCATTCAAAAATTTGAACAATGAAATCCACAAATCTAATCCTACCAAAGCACAAAAGAAGATTTTGAAAGAACGCGGCATCAATCTAAAGGATAAAAAAGCAGTCAAGGCTGCCCTTGAAGCGCTTGCTGCTGAAGAACAAGCGAAAAAGGACGCTGAACTTGCTAATCAACCTAAGGTTGAAACGCAAGAAGATATTTTGCGCGACATCCGCGAACTTTTGAAGGCGCAACAAGTTGTTCCTACCGAAAGCATCATTACAAATGAACAAGAAAAACAAAAATAAAAATGATGAAATTATTATACACATCTTGTGATAACTCAAAAAAGAAGCATATCGCTTCTTTTTTTACTCTATCTTAATAGAAAACACCCTATCATTACTATATTTGTCAAAATTACACAATTCGACTATGTTTTCATTGCACTAGCGTACGAAGATGTGCGTATTCGGGACGCGGTCGGCAAGTATGTCGCTCACGCGGAAGTGCGAACTCGAAATTATGACGTCGACACCGTTTTCTACTGCATATTTCGCGTACTCAAGTTTTGCGAACGCACCGTTTGCACCTTTGCGGCTTGCACCGACGCAGTGGGTTTGTAGTTCCGCGATTTTCGATAAGAGTTCCTCTTTGTCGCGCGCAAAAACTTCTGGCACAAGCGTGCTTGGGTCGTCTTTATCTAGCAAAATGCCGTTGCCCATTGTGAGAAGGAGCAGTTTTTTGGCGTGCATAAGGACGGCAATTTGCGTGGCGGTTTCATCATTGTCAATGCATTCGACGACGTTTTTCTGTTTTTCTTTCAGTAGGTTTATTTCCATTTTGCGGCATTCCTCGCTTGAAATGCAGTCGTTGTAGTTGATAACTGCGACGGCATTTTGCGCTGGGCAACGCGAAAGCAATCCTTTTAGGTGTTCACGCTTTTCAACGTCGTTGAAGTGCTGGTGCTCAACTAAAACTTGGCGCAGCGAATATTTGGGGTTCAAAAATTCGCGATACAAGTCCATCAGTATCGTTTGCCCTTGTGAGGCGTAATCGGATTTATAAAAATTGTTGTTTTCGTCAAGTGCATAGCCGTTGCGTTTGATAAAATCAAGTTTTCCAACAACTGCTGCACCGCTTGTTACGAGAATTGTATGCTCATTTAGGTCGTGCGATAATTGCGAAATGACGTTGTAGTCAACGCCATCCCCTTTGTCGTTGACAAGCGCCATCGACCCTACTTTTATTACTGTTAAATCGTCCATTATGTGTTATTATATATCCCCTCAATAGTATGTTCTTTATATTTCTTTCTATAGTATTCGAATACTCTTTCATCGGCATTTTGTTTCGCCTGCTTTAGTTCTGGAGAATAACCCCCATTGCAAAGCCTTTTCAACCTAAACTCAAAGACTGTCGATGCACCATTTTCCCACTCGGGGTAATTCTTTGAATGCGCATTACCTTTCATCAAACCAATTACGCTAGCCTTGCCCGCAAGGATAAGCAAAATTTCGCCACACGCTACAGAGTTTATATTTAGCCCGCGAACAATTGACGACGCCGATTTGAACATATCCGTGCGACTCTCAACATCTCCATTAAATGTCCCAGAAGTAGCAATACCATAATCAATCAGTATTTTTGATGCAAAAATTATGTCTTCAAATGTTTTTCTTAATTCAAACATTTTGTTGACAATTATTTTACCTTCTTTATTGTTACTTTGTTGAATTTCTTCAATAATTTGATCTACGTTTTCAAAACGTTCCCAGTCGTCACTATCGTCGCTATAATCAACAAATTGGTAAATTGTATTTTCTAAATCTATATATTCTGAATCAAGTGAATCAAGACAATTCAAGACTTCGTCCGCAAACTCATCTGCAGTACAAACAATTGTAGCGTCTTTCAATATCGCTCGTAGTAATTTGTCTAAATGCTTTTCCATATATAACCCTTTATTATATTTTTTACTTTTTTAACATATAATATTTTTCGTAAATAAATATTCTCAAATTTTCAAAGAAACGTTTAACTATACATATAAACCTTTAAAATGTCATTAAGTTAGTATTCAACTTCATTTTCTAGCGTCAATGCGGAAATTTTAGAACTTTCCATTTGTTTAAAACGTTTATTAGTATTCGCATTTTTTTTGTGTAGTTCTCGCTTATACTGTTGTAAGTATGCATCGCAAAAGTTGACAATGTTGACGATGTTTTCGCTGTCACAGTTATACACTACCTCGAAGTCAGCAAAATCGTTAAATCTACTGCGCATAAATCCATTATATATGTTTGTATTTTTTTGCAGCGAAACTGGCTGCAGCGTCGGCATTTCAAACTTTATGTAATTGCAATCGTCAAAAACAAACAAGTCGCCGTTTTTAATTTCGCTCACAATATATTCGCTATTCCTATTTTTAATAACTTTGAACTCAAATAGACTCCCATCCAAAATCGCTGAAAGATTGTTTTGGTAGTAACCAACTGTTTTTGCTTCCTGCAACATCATTGTTTTGAGCATTTCTATAATTTGGGGTCTTTTCAATTTGCTAATATACATTTGCGCCTCGCCACATTTTTTTTCGTGTCGGTGTTTGTTATATTATACTAAATTTTGTCGAATTTAGCAAGGAATTTGACTATAAAAGGTTGTAATTTATCTATTTGCGCCCAATTTGCAGCGCAAAATTCGCTATTGAACACAAATATGCATCGTTTATAACACATACATTGCTCAATCTAATACCATTATATGCTCAAATTCTTATGTTTTGTATTGTTTTTTGCAAACGATTGACTTTGCGACATAGCGTGTGGTATAATTTAGCATTAATGGAGAAAATTATGGAAAAGAAAATTAGATTTTTGACTGGCGAGCGTCCTACTGGCTGCCTGCATATCGGGCATTATATTGGCGCATTGAGACAACGCGTTGATATGCAAAACAGCGGTAAATATGAACCATTTATTTTGATTGCGGATGCGCAAGCATTAACCGACAATGCTGACAATCCCGAAAAGATACGTGCAAATTTACTTGAAGTTTGCGCGGACAACTTGGCGGTTGGGATTGACCCGAATATTAGCACAATCGGTGTTCAATCGCACATCTACCCTTTGACGGAATTGACATTTTATTATATGAACCTTGTAACACTTGCCCGTTTGCAAAGGAACCCGACCGTTAAAGCGGAAATGAAACAAAAGGGTTATGGCGCAAACGTTCCTGCAGGGTTCTTGACCTACCCTGTCAGCCAAACTGCGGATATTACCGCTTTCGACACGGACATTGTGCCTGTTGGTGAGGACCAATTACCTGTCATAGAACAAGGGCGCGAAATTGTTTCGACTTTCAACCGCATTTACGGCGAAACACTTGTTATGCCAAAAGCAGTGCTTGACTCAGCAACCAAATGCCACCGTCTTCCCGGATTGGACGGCAACGGCAAAATGAGTAAATCACTTGGTAATACTATCAACTTGAAAGACGATAGCGACACCGTCGTGCAAAAAATTATGTCAATGTATACTGACCCCGACCACATCCACGTCAACGACCCCGGTAAAGTCGAAGGCAATATGGTGTTCACCTACCTCAATGCTTTTGCAAGCGATGCGCAAATTGCGCAAATCAGTGAATACAAAACGATTGACGAAATCAAGGAACACTACCGCCGTGGTGGGCTTGGCGATGTCAAAATCAAGCGCATATTGATTGAAGTTATGCAAAGCATCTTGACTCCTATTCGCGAAAAACGTGCTATTTACGAAAACGACAAAGCGCAACTTATGGACATACTAAAACGCGGCAGTGACAAAATGCTTGAAATTGCGCAGTCTACCCTAACGCGCGTCAAAAACGCAATGGGCATCGACTACTTCAACGACTCAACCTTTTTGAAATAGTAAGTTGTGAGTGACGCAAGCAACGCAAAGTCCTAACACGTATACCTAACACCCCTACTTAAACCTTCATTATACAAGACACTTACATTAAGTATGTTATTGCTACTTAGATTGAGCATATTACGTTTATAAAATAATATCATATTGAACCTTATGTCAAATTATATTGAACCTTATATCAAAAAAGCAAATCAAAACTATAATTTGCTTTTTTATTTATACATAAATAACATATATAAGTACTTTTTAATCAAGTAGCGTTTCAATTCTACTTTTTAGCAACGTATAAAGTGATTGTTCAAATTGGAACGCATTCTTCAAATCAACCACTTCTTTTAAATATTGCTTTTTAACTTGCAGTGGTATCTTTGTTAAGTTTGCTCTAATGAGAATATTCTTAGGCGTATGCTCAAACCCAACAAATTCAATCAATTCGACATTATACGACATAACACGTAATAAATTACACCTAATAATGTCAGTAAAATCAGATGATATTCTTTCTTTTATAAGACCATATCTTGTTATGATAGGTAATTCGTTGGATTTTATTTGTTTGTTAATTTCGTGCTGGCAACACGGCACTGAGAAAATCATTTTGACATTCCAATTAATTGCGTTGTACAAAGCATAGTCAGTCGCAGTATCGCAAGCGTGCAATGTAATTATCATATCTACGTCCATATTTGGTTTGTAACCATTAATGTCACCAAGTTCAAAACGCAAAGTGGTGTAACCATATTTTTTGCTGCTTCATTACACTTTTTAATTACATCCGCCTTTAGGTCTAGCCCAACCATTGTTATATCAATCTTCTTTATAAATTTGAAATAGTAGTATACTACAAAAGTTAGGTAAGATTTACCACACCCAAAATCAATAATATTTATTCTTTGCAAGTTGTTGTCTTTTATATAATCGTCGATTAATTCTATAAATCTATTGATCTGCTTGTATTTATCATACATAGATTTTACAACCTTACCATCCGCATTATAAATACCCATATCAATTAATGGGGGTATAATTTCTCCCTCTTTAAAGATGTAGTTTTTAATTCTATTATTGTTTTGTGTTACCTCAATTTTGTTTTGAATTTTAGTTTTAGACAAGAATAGTTTTCCCGATTTAGAAAACTTTACCATAAATTCAAATTCGTCAGAGAAAATGTTAAACTGTTTAAAGCTATCCGCAAATTGACAAATAGAGTCAACAATTTTGTCCTTTGCAATCATTTTTGTAAATGAATGCTTTTCAGTATAAGCATTTTGCATATAGTTTTCAACTTTGTTCTCAAAAACTACTTTTTTATACTCACAATTTTTACCAACAGGATTACTTATGATTATTCTTATAATGTTATTTTCTTCAAATAAAGTATTAACAATACTTGTTAGGTTATTTTGATTTGTTTCCATAGTTTAACTCCAATAAAAAAGGTATTAATTCTTCAAATAATTTGCGTTGACAATCTAGGTGTTTTAATGTTTTATCTTTTAGATATGATTTCATTAGACATCCACCGCCACACAAACAAACATATTTACAATCGTTTTTTATGCATTCTTTAAAACATGGATGACCTACAAAGCGAGAAATGTTTTGATTGTAGTCTGAATCAAACACACTACCTACTGATAATTTATCAATTCCAATCATTTCAACACATTTAAATAGTTTGCCATAAGGATCAACTAGAACAGTATCTCTTGAAACGGTCATACACGGACCATTTGAAATATATTTTGGTACAACTAGACCAATGGAATCCATATATTTATACAGGTCAGTATATAATTCAATCAAATCATCAATATTCGCGGTCGTGTTTTTGCTACAAAAAGAACAAGTATGTTCATTTTGAACTGTCGTTTGATGTATTGGTGCAAGATAAACTTGATAATCATTTTTAATTTTTATTGCATTTATAAAACTTAACAACTCTTTTACATGTAAAATGTTGTTTTTATCAAAACTAACTCTAAACAAGAATCTACCATTGAATTTATTTAGATTTGTAATATTTGCAATTATTCGCTCAAATGTAGGTCCGCCGCTCCTTAGAGGACGTCTCTCATCATGAATTTTTCCAACCCCATCTAATGTGATCTGTATTTCCTCTAACCCATTTTCATTTAAAAAATCTACAATTTTTTGATCCAATAAGTATCCATTGGTAATTACTGCTAGTTTCAATTCTATTCCATTCAATTTTGTATACTCACTGATAGCAACAACAAATTTTTGAATTAGGTCTTTATGTATTAATGGTTCACCACCAAACAAAGTAATTTTGCATTTTTTATATCTATTTTTTGAAAGAACCATTTTATACCAATCAATCGTTTTCTGTAGAATTTCATCACTCATCACTACATTTCTTTTTGTTTGACCTTCTTCATAACAGTATACACATGCGAAATTGCACATTGCAGAAAAAACAATATAACTAGAAAAAATTTGTTGGTCAATACGATCCTTATCTAACACATATTCAGCAATATTTTTTTCTTGAGTTTCGTCTTCTATTAGAAAATATGAATCTAATAAGTAATCAAGTTCACTTTGATTAATTTCATTTAAGCAATTGGAATTAATATTATTCATTTCTTCAAAATAAGTTTGCGACACCTTAATGATTCGTTTGGAAATTGTAGAAAAAAGTATATAATCATTTCCCACTCGTTTGGTAACTATGTAACTAGAAATACGCATATCATTTATTTTATATGTTGCACCATAAAAAGAGGCGGGTACACTACCCACCTATTCTCACGAATGACCTTTTCCATTGCAATCGCAGCAAAAGCAAGTTGCAGCAGGTTCACTAAGTACAATCATAACCCTTCCTCCTAATTTAATCATCAATATAATACAATATTACAACAAAAATGTCAAGCGATTAATTAATAAAATCTTGTTTGTATAATAAAAATCGTGTTAAAGGACGTACATATGCGAGAAACAGAATATGTGGTGAGGGGCAAGTGTATGGCGGGACATATGGGAGATAACGCAAGTGTTTAAATATGCAATAATAATACTTGAATAGATAAGGTAACTAATGACTAAATGCAAAGATTATAAGTTATATAATAGGTTGCATACTAAATGTCGGTAAGTACTGAAAAGTTTATAGATGCATTTGTATATAAATTAACTTTTATGAAAAAATGATTTTAGTGAGTCAACCAAAAAAACGTAAGCCAAAAGGGATAATGGCGTATGGCAATACGAACATATCTTGTAAATTGCAACAAAAAAAACGCTGGGCGATTTTGTAATCGCTCAGCGCCACCCTGATGGGTAAATTTCTTGTCTATACGTTCAAAGCCATTTAGTCCAATCGGCGTTTCACAACAAGTTTAACAAAACATTATTCTTGGCTGCTACTTTATCGAAATTCATAAACTTTTTTGAACAGACAAATACCTCAAATTGTGAAATTGAACTTTCATAATTTGCAGTATGGTCTAGGTTGGATTGCCTATCAATGCTTATCGTGACAACTAATGGAATAAAAGTTATCACATAATGTACTAAGCAATACATCACTGAATTGACATCTACAGTTCGACGCATTCAAACTTGTGCCTTGAATGTAGGCAGTTGCATTTTTATTTCTTCAACTTGAACGCTACTACAATTTAGTAGCCAAATATGTATTTTATAATTCTTACATTTGAATGCCATTTTTTAGGAGACGTATCCGTAGTCGTGCTACATCAATTCCCCGTTTTTTTTATTCTTAGGCTTGAATGCCATTTTGAAAACCAACACTTAATGTTTTGTTATTGAACGCCACATTTATTGGTAGTTTGTACTTGCGTACTATTCTTAGGCTTGAATACAACTAAGGTCTAGTTGCTAGACACAAATTTTCAGTTCTTTTGTTTGAACACCCATTTAGTGGTAGTTGCAAACTTGATATCTCTAGCAGGTTTGCCCCTTTCACTGGCTTGCGCCAAATTCTTGGGCTTGAATGTCCTTGAACTCCAAAGACAGAGGTTAAATTTTATTTCTTCAACTAGAACTCAATTTTTAATTCTTTGATTGAATGTTGTTTTTCAGTTCTTCAACGTGAACACCTATTTAGTCTTAGGTTTGACATCTATTTACTCTTAGACTTGAGGTTCGTTTAATTTCTCGAACTCGAAAACCTCTTTAATTTGCTCACGATTGCAAGCAAACTTTCTTCTTTGGTTTGAAGGTCATTTTTGATTTCTTAGACTTGAACACTACTACAATTTAGTAGCCAAATGCCGATTTTAAATTCTTCAGCGTGAATGCCATTTTTCAAAATGTACATATGTTTGCAGGTAGTTATATGCACATTTTGCCGATTTACATCGAAAATTCTTAGGCTTGAATACAACTAAGGTCTAGTTGCTGGACGCAAATTTTCAGTTCTTTTGTTTGAACACCCATTTAGTGGTAGTTGCAAACTTGATATCTCTAGCAGGTTTGCCCCTTTCACTGGCTTGCGCCAAATTCTTGGGCTTGAATGTCTTTGGACTCCAAAGACAGAGGTTAAATTTTATTTCTTCAACTAGAACTCAATTTTTAATTCTTTGATTGAATATTGTTTTTCAGTTCTTCAACGTGAACACCTGTTTAGTCTTAGGTTTGACATCCATTTACTCTTAGATTTGAGGTTCGTTTAATTTCTCGAACTCGAAAACCTCTTTAATTTGCTCACGATTGCAAGCAAACTTTCTTCTTTGGTTTGAAGGTCATTTTGATTTCTTAGACTTGAATACTACTACAATTTAGTAGCCAAATATCGTTGTTTAGTTCTTCGACTTGAACGCCATTTTTTGAGACACAAAGTGTGCTATGCATATGCAAACTTTATGCTCACGCATATTGCTATGCAATTCTTAGGCTTGAATACAAATTTTCAATTCTTTTGTTTGAACTGCCATTTTACAAACAAATACAATCTTAGCATTTCTGGCAAAATTATATGAGCTTGCGGGCGGATGCCCTGTTCTTAGGCTTGAACACCCTCTTAATTTCTTAGGCACGAAAACCACATTATAAGTTGTAGCAAACTGCCCTTTTATCCTTAGTGCGAAGCACGAAATAACCTTTCGCGCGGTGACTTTGAGTTCTTTTCCGAACACACTATTTGCGCCAAAGTGCGGGGCGGTTTGTGCACTTCACAAACAAAGGGATTTACTTTATCTTTCCACAGATGCTGATTTAATCTTCAGCTCGACTGCCTATATAAAGTCAAGGCGACTGCTTGAAACTCCAAGCGGAGGCACGTTTTAGTTCCGTGCACGAACACAAATTTCAGTTCTTTGCTCGAACACAAGTTATAACCTGTAATATCCGAGAGAAACTCTCGCATATATTCTAGTCCATAACATCAATTTTTCTTAATTGCGGAAAACTTTGCAGGGTTAAGTCCGAAATTATTTCAAAATCTTTGCTACGACACCAGAACCTACTGTACTACCACCCTCGCGGATAGCGAAACGCAATCCTTCTTCGATAGCGATAGGGCTAATGAGACGAACAGTCATAGAAATGTTGTCGCCTGGCATAACCATTTCGACGCCTTCTGGCAATTCAATTGTACCAGTAACGTCTGTTGTACGAACGTAGAATTGTGGACGGTAACCATTGAAGAATGGTGTGTGACGTCCGCCTTCTTCTTTCTTCAAGATATAGACTTCAGCCGTAAACTCAGTGTGAGGTGTGATTGACTTAGGTGCTGCAATTACTTGACCTCTTTCGATGTCTTTCTTTTCAATGCCACGAAGCAATAGACCTACGTTGTCACCAGCTTCTGCTGAATCCATAAGTTTGTGGAACATTTCAATTCCTGTGATTGTTGTTGTCTTAGTATCTTTGATACCTACGATTTCAACAACGTCACCCATCTTGACTGTACCTCTTTCAACTCTACCAGTTGCAACAGTACCACGACCTGTGATCGTAAATACATCTTCGACTGGAAGCAAGAAAGGTTTGTCAGTTGCACGAACTGGGTCTGGAACGTATGTATCCAATGCGTCCATAAGTTCGCCAATGCAAGCGCATGCTGGGTCGTCTACCTTGCCAGCTTCAGCTGCTTCAAGTGCTTTAAGAGCGGAGCCCTTAATAATAGGAGTCTTATCTCCTGGGAAACCATACTTTGTAAGTAGGTCTCTGATTTCCATTTCAACGAGTTCAAGCAATTCTGGATCGTCTACTTGGTCTACCTTATTCATAAATACTACAATGTATGGAACGCCTACTTGACGAGCAAGCAAAATGTGTTCCATTGTTTGTGGCATAGGACCATCTGATGCTGCAACAACGAGGATAGCTGCATCCATTTGTGCTGCACCTGTAATCATGTTTTTAACATAGTCTTTGTGTCCTGGGCAGTCAACGTGAGCGTAGTGACGTTTAGCAGTATTATATTCTTGGTGAGAAGTGTTGATAGTAATACCACGTGCTCTTTCTTCAGGAGCAGAGTCAATCTCAGCGTAGTTCTTTGCTTCAGCAAGACCTTTCAATGCTTGAACTTTAGTTATAGCCGCAGTCAATGTTGTTTTACCGTGGTCGACGTGACCGATAGTACCAACGTTCATATTGACTTTGTCTTTAACAAATTTCTGTTTAGCCATTTTATTCTCCTTAATAATTTTGTTTTTGATAGCGCTATTTAATTTTTGCTTTTATTATCAAGTCACATTTTAGGCACGCGATAGAGTCGCGAACACTATTGCTGTGCGCTAAAAACTGCCGTTCCGTTGCTCAATTGTTTCAAACTCGCGAGATTTGAAACTTTCGAACTTTGGACAAGCGCGTGGCTCAATTTTTATTGCAAAATATACAATCGGATGCTATCCTATCCAAAAGTATACTTAATTTTAAATAAAATGTCAAATGTTTTTCATATGCTTTTTTAGATTATTGCCGTTTTTTAATGATTTTCGCACGCCAATAGTCTATTT
>JBNMHN010000023.1:0-14779 GCA_050872805.1 Clostridia bacterium | reverse complement strand
GATTTTGATAAAATTAATCAATTCAAACTCAAGGCGCTTTCTAACTCCGAACCCAAAATGTACGGAACGAGCCAAAGTGCTGATGTCTATTTTGCAAACCGCGAGCGCTGTAATCCCCTTTACGACAGCGTTGCGCAAATTGTGGAAAACGAATTTGAACACTTGTACAAAATTTCGGGGCGCGAATACCACATTTTCGACTACTACGGCGCTGAAGATGCGGAATTTGCTGTTGTTTGTATGGGTAGCGGAACGGAAGTTTTGGAGCAAACGGCGAAAAAACTCAACCAAATGGGCTACAAGGTGGGCGTATTGTGCGTGAGACTATATCGTCCGTTTGACGCGCAATATTTTGTTGACAAATTGCCAAAGACGGTCAAGAAAATTGCGGTTCTTGATAGGACTAAGGAGGCAGGTGCGCTTGGTGAGCCACTCTTTGTTGATGTTTGCACGGCGATTATGCAGTCGGAGCGCAAAATCAAGGTCATTGGCGGACGATATGGACTTGGTAGTTTTGAGTTTAACCCTGCTATGGCAAAGGCTGTTTTTGACAATTTAATGAAAAAGTCACCAAAAAATCATTTCACGGTTGGCATCACAGACGATGTGACAAATCTTTCGCTTGATGTTGATTATTCTTTCAAGATTGACAGCGGAATGCGTGAGTGCGTGTTCTTTGGAATTGGCGGCGACGGCACAATTAGCGCTAACAAAAATAGTGCAAAGATTATAGGCTCGACGGGGCTGCACTCGCAGGCATACTTTGTTTACGACTCAAAGAAAAGCGGCAGTATGACGGTCAGTCATTTGCGCTTTGGCGGCGAACCGATTTCGGCGCCATACCAAATCGACAACGCGGGTTTTGTGGCTATTCACAACTTTAGTTTTGTTGCCAAATTGGATGTTTTGCAATACCTTGCAAACAACGGCACGGTTTTGCTGAACTGTCCTTTTGAAGTCGATAAACTAAACGACTTTTTGCCTGACTACTTTGTGTCGTCACTCAAAGAAAAGAATGCAAAACTCTATATTGTGGACGCTTTGGCGGGTGCAAAAAAACTGGGGCTGAAGAACAAAATCAACATTATTATGCAAAGCGCGTTCTTCAAACTTTCAAACATTATGCCTTTTGACAAGGCGAAAGAAAAAATGGCAGACTTTATCAAAAAATCGTACTCAAAATTTGGCGAAAATGTAGTTGCGGCTAATATTCAGGCGATTGATTTTGGGGCTGAGAATTTGATTGAAGTTGACTATTCCGCTTTGGTTGGTACTAAAAATACTGAAAAAGAAGAAAAAACTAATGAGTTTTGCACCGAAATTATGCGTCCTATGGCGAAATTGCAGGGGCAAAAAATTCCGGTTTCAAAATTTAGCGCGGACGGGAGTGTTCCTATTGCGACATCGCAGTTTGAAAAGCGCGGTATTGCGACTGATTTGCCGAAATGGCACAAGGGAAACTGCATTCAATGCAACCTTTGCTCGCTAGTTTGCCCTCACGCGTGCATTCGCGCTAAGGAAACACTTGACGACAAGGGCGCGGAGAGCAAGGACAACATTATGCCTAATCGCGGGAAATTCTGCCTTGCAGTTTCCCCACTTGATTGCACGGGCTGCGGCAACTGCGCTTGCGTTTGCCCTGCTAAAAACAAGGCACTCACTATGGAAAGCGCGGAAGATGTTTTGGATAATGCGCTTGAAAATTATGAAAAATTCGAAACAGTCGAAAAATTGCCAAATCAAAACAAGACGACTTTAAAGGGTTCGCAATTTGAAAAACCTTTGCTTGAGTTTAGCGGCGCGTGCGCGGGCTGCGGACAAACGGCGTATGTCAAACTGCTCACTCAGCTTTGCGGCGAAAGTATGCTGATTGCAAACGCGACGGGTTGCTCAAGCATTTGGGGCGGCTCCTACCCTTCCTGTCCTTACTCAAAATCCGATGACGGATTGGGCGTTGCGTGGGCAAATTCGCTGTTTGAGGATAATGCGGAGTTTGGACTCGGCATTCGCACGGCGTATGAAATTCGCCACGAGGAAGTGCGCAATTTGTTATGCGAACTTTCAGCAAACGACCAAAAGTTTGCGGATATTTTCACGGCGTTCATTATGAATGAGGACAATTTTGACGAGTGCAAAAAGGCTTTCTTTGATTTGCAAAAATTGTGTGCGGAACGCTTGAAGTTCTATGACAATTACATCAAGATGAGCGACGGCGAATTGAATGCTGCGGCAATTAGTACTATTTCAAAGATTAAGCGTTTGCAGTCAATTTACGACGCGATTATGCAAAAAAATGTTTGGATTATTGGCGGTGACGGCTGGGCTTATGACATTGGATTTGGCGGACTTGACCACGTTTTGGCTAGTGACAAAAATGTGAACGTTTTGGTGCTTGACACTGAGGTTTACTCCAACACTGGTGGACAAGCGTCCAAGGCAACCCCTTATGGTGCGATTGCAAAATTTGCGCAAGGCGGCAAAAAGACGCAAAAGAAAGACCTTGCGGGCATTGCTATGCAGTATGACAATGTTTATGTCGCAAAGGTGTGCATTGGTGCTAACCCGAATCAGGCGCTCACGGCATTCAAGGAAGCAATAGCTCACAATGGCCCTAGCCTAATTATCGCGTATGCTCCGTGCGTTGCACAAGGCATTGATATGTCTAAGACGCCGAATATTGAAAAAATGGCAGTTTCTAGCGGATACTTTACTTTGCTAAGGCGCAAACCACAACCACAGGTTGCGGAAATTGCGATTGCGGAAACGCATTTGAAGAAAAATAAGGCGATGTCCGCGACGTCGACAACTGTTATACCAAATGAAGGCGGCAATGCTGCACCACAACCAAATGTTGAACACCTTGACAAAATCAAACACAAGTACTCAGGTGTTTCGGGCGAATTTGTTGTTGATAGCCCTGCTCCAACGACGACGCTTGAGGAGTTTTTAAGTTTGCAAAACCGCTTCCCGAAAAAATGACATACAAACAATGTATTTTAAAAATTGAAATACTGCAAAAACAAATAATTTCAAATATGTAATGCGCGCCAACATGGGCAAAATTTATTGCATAAAATTTATTATTATGTTATAATTAAAAAGAAGGAGAACAAATAATATGAAAAATGATTTACACATTAGAACTAATATTTCGGCAAGTTCTAATGCCGAAATGAATTGGGAAAAAGTATTAACTTTGGCTGAAAAAAATGGATTAGATAGAATCGCAATCACAGATTTTGATACGTGTTTGTTTTCTATCATAAAAAAGATAGTATCACCAAAAAAATATTTTAAAGGCGAAATTATAGATGGAATGGAATGTGACGTTTGTCTTAATGGTAAAACTTTTGAACTTTTAGCCTACAATTTTGATGTTGATAAAACTTTTGAATGGTCTTTAAAAACTTACGGAACACTGCAAACAAGACAAACAAAATTGAAAGATTTGCTTTTGGAAAAATTAAAAGATACTAATTTAGTTTTTGATAAAAAAGAATTTTACCCGGACAAAGAATTTGCTCACAACTACATTTATGAATGTTTGAATAATTCAAAAAATGATGCTTTCTTTAAGTCTTATGGCATTAATAATAGTTCCGATTTTTACCGCCAAAGCACTGCAAACAAAGAATTCCCTTTGTATGTCAATACTGGTCTAGTATGGCCTACTCCAGAGGAAGTTATTAAGGCAATCCATAGCTTTGGTGGAATTATAGTTTTAGCGCATCCATTTAAATATAAAGATAAATTGGATGTTACAAAATTGTTAAATTTTGCTAAAGACAATGGCGTCGACGGAATTGAAGTTTACCATCCAACTCATACGCAAGAGAATATTAATATGCTTTTATCTTTTGCGAATGAAAACAATATGCTAATTACTGGCGGAAGCAATTTTAATGGTAGAGATTATGTTGAAATGGGTATCAAAAACATTGACAAAGATGAAGATAATATTCTGTAAATTTAATAGTAAAAAGACTTTGCAATTTGCAAAGCCTTTTTGTTTTAAAATATAAATTATAGCGTCTACATCTATTATTCACAACTATATAAGATAAAAGATTGCTAATAATAACTAAAAAATATTTGTTTGCCCACAACATATGAAATAAAATCGTTTAGTTTATTTGCTGTGTTTCCACTTATCAAAGTTCAATTCCTAATTCTTTAGCCTTTTTCTTCACTTCTTCTAGACGATTATTGCGTTCGTTTTCTAGTTCAATCTCTTTTGCTGATTCAGCATCTTTGTTGCCTTGCAAATTTTCATTATCACTTGATTTGCAACCGTCATTCCCTGCGCTTTCCGTAATGGTATTTATTCCTTCATTCTCACTTTTTCTTGCTTGACGTTTTTTTTCATCTTCCATCTTAAAAAGATTATAAGATTTTAAAATTTCGGGTTCGCATCTTGCAAACCTCATACAAATTTTTTCTTTATTTTCATCATTAGTTTTAACATATGAAAGCCCCGCTATTCTAGGAGTCCAAGCATTTGTATATTTCTTTAAGGTTATATTTTTCTTCAAATAGCCAGCGCTATAGTATGGCAACCGAGGAAAATCTACGTACGCTTTGTTTGTTGTGAACTTCATTTCACTATCTTTGACAAAAAATTCGCCATCAATGTACACTTTTTCAGCATATCCGTCTGCATTAACTTTGGAGTTGATGACCGAAACATCTTTCAAACTTGTTGTATTGACTATGATTGAATTTTTAATTGCGAAAAGCGATATTTCATCAGTGTAATCGACATTATACAATTGTTCAGGAGACATAACTAACGTGTAAAAATTACAATTTTTTACACGGCTAGAAGATACTGTAATATTTCGTGAAGCATCGCTTAATGTTGTTTTTATTATGAATTTAGACCAATCAATTTCGCTATCAAAAATATAAACATCAGAACTATTTGAAAAAGCGTCTTGGACATAAATTAGTGAATTCGTTATGCTAGAATTTTTTATCGCAATTTTCCCGTTTTTTATATAAAAGTATGAATTATCTAAAATACATTTACCATTAATAGTTAGAGTGACTTTTTCTTTAATCCAGTTCTTACCATTTAGCGTAACTGAATCATCCTTATGCTCAAGTATTAATTTCCCGCTAATGTCGCCTTTGTTAACTTTTTTTCCACAAACCTCAAAATCACACAACGCCTCTAACACGTATATTCTTTGTGATTTATCGACACATTTCATCTTTACAAATTTTTCATTTGTTTCATTTTTATTTAATATTTTTTTTAAATGCATAAATTTTACCTGTCATATAAATTATTCTTCTTAGATTTCAATGCCCAATTCACGTGCCTTTTTAATCAGTTCTTCCAAATGTTTGTTTTGTTCAATTTCATCTTTAGATATTTCAATATTATTTTTCATTTCATCTTTTTTTGTTATCATTAGAGCATTATAGGAATTTAAAATTTCAGGTTCAATATTTGCAAACTTCATACAAATTTTTTCTTCATTTTCATCACTTGTTTTAATTAACACATTATTAGTCGCTGTATCTGGGTTATTCTTTTCATTATCGACCCCAATAATATGCGTATATTTTTTCGCAACTAAATTACTTGACAAATGAGGTAAATATGCAGAACCAATTTTATCATTTGACAAACAAGGCAAATATGCAGTTTTCTCAACATTAGAAAACTGTAAATAAGCCTCAGGATAATGAAAATATAAACAAGAACAATACAAAAGAAAATTTCCTTCAACATATAGCGTATTGTCACGCTCAGAATCATTAACTTTTGATGTATCGACACAAACATTACTTAAGCATATTGCATTTTTGATAGTTGAATGTTTGATTTTAAATATGTTTAATCCCTTATTGCTAGGGATGCGAATATTGCAAACGTCCAAAGCATCTAAAGTAAAAAATTTTACAGAAACATCTTGCAAAGTATAAAAATTGCAATTTATCACCCTACTAAAGATGATTGAAATGTCATTTTCCGTACCAAAAATAGGCTTTAATATGAAATTTGAGCGACTTATTATGCTATCAACAATAGATACCTTTCTATTAAACCAAAGTCCATCAATATAAATAACTGAATTGCTTATATCTGAATTGTCAACTACAATTTCCTTATTAATGCGGTGAAAATATGTATTTTTAAGTGTGCAAACATTACAAAAATGAACCATAGTAGTTTCCTCAATCCAGTTCGGTCCATTAAATGTTAAATCATCAACATCGCAATCAAGTATCATTTTCCCGCTAAGATCACCTTTGTGAATTTTCTTATTGAAGATTTCAAAATCACATTGCGCCTTCAATGCATAAATCTTATATGTTTTATCTATACACTTTATTTTTACAAACTGTTTGTCCGCTATCTTTTCTTTAATTATATTTTTAAATTCCATAGATGCTCCCTAATTATATGAACGATTATTTGATTTCAAATCTCAATTCCGAGTTCACGTGCTTCTTTTTTCAATTCATCTAGTTTTTTGTTATAATCATTTTCTTTTTTATTAATAACACATTTTTTTTGCTCAGTTGCAGTGTTTTCAAAATTTGCTTCATTCTTATTTTCGATCCCTACATCGACATTTTGCGCACCAATTAGTTCTTGATTTTGTTCTTCAATGATTGAAGCGGCAATCCTTGTACCAAGCCAGTCATATCCTTTATGATCGACGCTTACTTTAATAATACCCGTCTTAAGTGATAATTTTATGCGACCCTGAATTATTCTAGCTTTACATAAATTTTCACATAATCGCAGGATATCGGAAACATCATAATCACTAATTTGTGATTTATTTTTCCCCAATTTTTCTAATTTATCTAAAATTTTTTCGGGAATTATTTGATCAGATAAATCAATAGCATATTCCCCTGTAATAACATAGTGCTTTGCATAAGGCAATGTAAAAGAAACGTTTTTTATTGTTCCTATAGCATTGATAGTAACTGGAACTGTTTTCAATTTAGGAACATTTACAAATTCGATTATAACATTGCTAAAATTTGTATCATCTAAAAATTTTACTTCGACTTTACTTTCTTTATCATTGACAGGAGGATTAATTTCACTTAGTTCAATGTTGGATGAACCTTGCAAACTGCAATTATGTATATAACTATGTTTTATAGTAGTTGTCCCGCTTATTCTAACATGACTAAGTGTAGTATAACCACTAATTTCTGCACATCCATCAATATATGACTCATTTTCTATGAATACATTGCTATAGACTACGACATTTTTACAAATCCAAGACGTGTCGTCTATGCTTTGTATATTTTGAACACGTCCACCAAAAGATTCCATTGAATCAATATTATCATACAAATTCGACGATGTTGTATTATCTGCAATAATGCGTATACCCTGCACATTAAATGATTTTTTACATTTTATTCTAAACAAATCTTCGTCTTGTTTTGCAGATGGGACAAGGGAATATATAGTAAATGGAATACATATGTGCTTATGCTTTACTATTTTGTATTCATAATATTTAAATTTGCTCATAAGTTTTATCTCCTTAAATTACTATTTTTCTTTAGCACACTTTTCAGTAAGCAATTTTATCAAACTTTCCGCTTCCGCAATCTTTGCATCTAGTTCTGCGGATTTTTTCTCTATAGCTTCAGATTTTTGGCTGAGCGCTTCTTCTCCTTCATATAGCCAAATTTTTGCTAGAGGCTTTTCATTCCCTACGCTATCTTTTTTGAATAGTTCGCACAAGGCGTTAATGCTTTCGTCGTTTGCGCTACGCATAAATGATAAGAACACTTCTCTATCGTCCTTTAACTTGCATAAACCGTCTAAAAGCGTGCTGTAAATAATTTTTTGCGGTGCGTTTACTTTCATTAGGTCAAGACAGTTGCGAATTGATACCAAACACTCACGACAAGAGGTTACTTTTTCAAGTTTATCTTTGTTTTTATACTGTATTTCGTATAGAATTGAACAAAGTTTTACAAGTCTTTCATCTTGGCTACCATAAGCACGCATCAAAACTTTATACATAATATCAGGCGACATTTCAGACAAATGCACATAGTCAAGACGGCTTTCAAGTGGGCCTGTTAAACGCTCACGCTTGTCGTTTTTAACAACAAAAACTTGCAAGTTGCCCAAGTATTCCGGTTTTACTTCGACTGTTCCTAGCTGCGTCGAGAAAACTTGTCCAGATTGCAGGAAACTGAGCAAAAAGTCGTCGGTTTCTTCTTTCGCTTTATCAAACTCATCCAAAAATAGGATAACTTTTTCGCCTTTATTGAGTTTTTCAATGGCGTCGATAAGTTTTCCGCGCAAAATAACATTTTCGGCATCATTTTGTACGACTGCTTTGATATTGATTTCTTCAAACAAGTCTTCGCGCCCTGTTGTTGTATTGCATTGGTATTGTATGAAGTTAATTTTTTCCTCAAGGCATTTTTCCGCAACTTCTTTGTACTTGATGACAAATTCAGTTTTACCTGAACCCGGTGGGCCGTCGAGACATAGCGCGGACACTGCTTGCCCTTTGCTTTGGCTTTGCATAGCAAATTTGTTGACAAAAAGCGTTGCTTTCCACGTCAAATCTTCAGTTGGAAAATAACCTGAATCCAAAAGCATTTTTTCGATTTTTTCTCCTGACTGTAATTGTGACATTATAAATTCTCCTTTATTAGTTTTAAAACCTTTGTTTGAAATTCTATTTTATCTACTGCATTATCCCTTTTTAATGTAATCCTATATTTATAGACCAATCTTTGCAAAATGTCAATATTATCAAAGCATCCGTCTTGCGCATAGAGCATTGACTGAAGTTTGTCATTTATGACAGTTTTGAATTGCTTATCGCAAATTTCGGCAGTGATGCCGTTGTAACTAAGCGGCAAATATGTCAAGAGTTCGTCCATTTTAATTGCTCCGTGAATATTCTCACTAAGTCTATATAGTAGACTGAAAAATTTTTCCTTTTCTTCCAAAATTGTTACCTCTCTTTAAAGATAATAGCCATCATTATATTCAGCGTTTTTTGAAGCACTTTCTAAATCTGCTTGAGATTGTTTATACGTTAGAGCATTATAATTTCTATTAGTAAACAATGAAATTGCTTTCAAAATGTCATGCGAATTTGAAACTGCGCAAATTACGCCTTTAAAATCGCTTAAATATCTGTCACATATACCATCAAAATTGAACCAATAAACGTGGCATTTTGTTCGAGATAAATCACAAATAGTACAACTCGGGTCATAGTCGCTAAAAACTAATGTTTTTTCCGCTTTATTTTTAGTAAGATAACTCCCTATGTTGCAGTCAAGTATTTCAAATTTTATAGCATTATTTTTAGACATACTAGAGTTTTTACAGTAATTAACAATTAATTCGCTAAATTCAAATTTTGACATATTGGGTGGAATTTCATTTATTTGTAATTTTGCTTCCTCATTAGTGCCAATTATAACTCGCACCCCATTTTTCAACAACTGCATTGCGATTGTTATCAGCCTTGGAATATATTTATCCATACTAGGTGACAAATCTATGTAGATTGAGAGCGGAATTTGCTCTTGTTTTCCACTGTCGTAATCATAGTCATACTTATCTTTGAGCATTTTGTTGTATTCTTTAGTAGTTTTGTGCTTAACAACTTGCATTGTATCCCATTTTGAAACACCGCTGACCTTTTCCATTGCACCTTGACGTGTATTAAGCTGCGAATTGGCGCTTTTAAACCTCATTTTTATAAACTTTTGTATAATATTTTTTACAATTATGTCATTCACTTTTTCAGCATCTTGATTCAAGTCGCCAAATGGAACTGAATTGCCTGAAAAATTTGGCAAAATGTTATCTAGCATATCAAGCGATGTCCCCTCACTTGAAGGCTTGCTAATATTTTTGTCTGTTGCGAATGTAGAAACCGCTTGCGTTCCATTACTACTTTGTGCGTCATTGCTACCTTGAGCGTCATCCTCTTTGCCGTTTGCAGCAGCCATTCCAAAATTTGGTTGCGAAACATCAGTTTCTTGCACGCCTTTAGTGTCGCATTGTTCGTCCTCAAACTCTGCGGCAATAAAGCCCTTTTGCCCATCTTTATCATCTTTATAGGCTGCACTTTCTTCTTTCTTATCCGTATTTTGAACATTTGATGCGACTTGCAAATCTCCTTGAGGGTTTTGCGCGGATGCTTGTGTACCTCCTTGTTCGGTGGTTTGCGAACCTTGCTTAGCAATTTGCACACTTTGTTCGGCAGTTTGTTTGCCTTCTTTTACATCTTGACCGCCGTCGTTTTGATTTTTGTTAATTAGCCCTTGTTGATTGTTAGAATTTGCAACTTCACGCTCATTTTGTTCTTGTTGTTCACATTTTCTTTTGGCATTATGCAACGCTTCCTTCATCTTGTCAAATTCGTCTTGTGTAATTTGATTTGGTTGTTGACCATTACCACCTAATTGGCTACTACTATCTTGTTGATTAACATTTTCAAGTTGATTACAAACATCTTGACGATTAGTGGAATCTAATTGTTTATCATTATCTAATTGTTTACTATAATTTTGATGACTACCATTATCAAATAAACTACTATCTTGTTGGCTATCACTGTCTAATTGGCTATCGTTAGTTTGCTTGCTTGTATTTTGAACATTTTCGTTTTTATTGTTGTTCTTGCCAACATCACTATTTCGCTTATCATTGTTTTTATTATTTATACTTTGGTTATTATTGTTTTGATTGCCTTGCTCATCGTTGTCTTGCTTGTTGTTATGTTGCCCTGCTTGGTTAGAATTGCTAGGTTTATTTTGTGTGCGTTCTTGTTTCCCTTTTGGGGCGTCATTTTTCTTTTGATTGCCATTGTTTGATGCATTCGTTTCTTTTGATTGTCCATTCTTTCCGTTTATCTTGTTTGAAAATGGGGACTTTATTGGTGGTTGTGGCAGTTTTGACAAAAGATTTGCAATCATTTCTTTCATTTTTCGCACTGAGTTAACTGTTGCATTTTTTACCTTGAATGCACCACTTTTTATTGCCCTATTTACTCTTTTAAGACGATTGCCCATATTCCCCATATGTTACCTCTATGTTTATTTTTTTTAATTCCTTTTTCTTTAATAAAATCAAGTTTCTCAGTCAATTTTCTATAATAAAATTATACAACATAACAGTCACAAAGTCAATAGAAAACAAAAAATACAAACGATAATTTCAATCAAATTTGGGCAAAAAAAAAGCCCCCGACAAAGCGTGAATGCTTTAGTCGGAGGTTAAGCCTATAACAACAATTTACAAAAGATTTTATACGGAGTTTGCAAGTTTTGCAAAACACATAAGTATACTAGTTGTAACTATTTATTTAGTCAAAAGGAGTTTTAAAAAATGAAATAAATTACAATGGCAAATTATAGGCTTTTTACTTTGTCAAGGTATTTGCGGTATTCTTCATACTGCGAATCTTTGACGCTCGCGTCGAGGGTTTTTACTGCTTCCTTTGTCTTTTTGTCAAGGTTCTTTGGCAACTCAACACGGACAGTGACAACAAGGTCACCACGCGTATTTTTCCTTAATACAGGAACGCCCTTACCTTTCAATCTCAAGACTGCACCAGTTTGTGTTAGTTCTGGTATAGTGAGCTCTAGTTTTCCTTCTAGGGACGGGATGACGACTTTGCCACCGAGAATGCTTGTCGTGAATGGGATTGGAACTTCTACACGCAAGTCATTGCCGTCACGCGTCAATATTGGATGCTTTTCAACACGAACGCGCAACATAAGGTCACCGTCATATCCGCCGTTTCTGCCACAGTTGCCCTCGCCACGCAAGGTCAAAATTTGGTCATTGTCGATGCCTGCTGGAACTGTAACTTTGATTGTTCTAGTTTGCTTGAATACGCCTTTGCCGTTACATTCGCTGCAACGCTCTTTGATGATTTTACCTTTACCACCGCAGGCGTCGCAAAGCCCTGTCGTTTCCATCATACCAAAGATTGTTTTTTGAGTATAACGGACGTGTCCGCGCCCACCGCATTTAGAACAAGTTTGAAACTCAGTACCATTCTTTGCGCCCGTGCCTTTACATTTGACACAACTTTCTTCGCGGTTGATTTTAACTTCTTTCACGCAGCCAAAGCACGCTTCTTTAAAAGTCAAATTGATAACGCCGCTGACATCCTGCCCGTCTTGCGCTTGACTTTGCGCGCTTGTACCTGCTCTTGCGCTGCTACCGCCAAAACCGCCAAATAGGTCACTAAATATGTCACCAAAACCGCCAAAGTTTGCACTAAAGCCGCCTTGTCCAAAGCCACCTGCTCCACCACCGCCGAATTGCGGCCCGTCAGCCGAACCATACGTGTCGTAGTTCTTACGCTTTGTCTCGTCGCCGAGAACGCTGTATGCTTCGTTGACCTCCTTGAATTTTTCCGCTGCCGCTTCGGGGTTGTCTTTGTTTAAGTCGGGGTGATACTGTTTTGCTTTTTTTCTATATGCTGATTTAATTTCGTCGGCGGTTGCATTTTTGCTGACGCCGAGAACATCATAAAAGTCTGCCATAATTGTTTTCCTCTTTTTGCGTTTGTTTGTGTAATTTTATTGATTTTACAATTTTACCGCATATAGCAAGGCTCAAATGCCTTGCTAGCGGTTGTTTTGTGTACTACACGCACTCGCCAAGTAACAATTATTTGTTGTCGTTGTTGTCCCCGTCTGTTTGCTTGTAGTCTTTTTCGTCGACAATAATTTCGTCGTCGTCTTTCTTTTCTTCAGCGCCCGCATTTGCTTGTTCACCTTGTGCGGCCGATGCTGAAGCGTAAAGTTTTGAAACAACGTCTCCGCTTTCTTTTGAAAGTTCGTCCATTGCTTTGCGGACGTCGTCGACATTTTCGGATTTCATTCCTTCTTTTGCTTTGTCGATTGCGTCTTGGAGTTTCTTTTTGTCGTCCTCGCTGACTTTGTCGCCGTTTTCGCGGAGCAATTTTTCAATAGCCAAAATCATTCCGTCGCATTGGTTGCGAACTTCAACAAGTTCCTTGCGTTTTTTGTCTTGTTCGGCGTATTCTTCCGCTTCTTTGACTGCTTTATCAATATCTTCGTCTTTCAAGTTTGAAGATGCAGTGATTGTGATGTTTTGTTCCTTGTTTGTGCCAAGGTCTTTTGCTGAAACGTGTACGATGCCGTTTGCGTCGATATCAAATGTTACTTCAATTTGAGGTACGCCGCGTGGTGCTGGTGGGATGTCGTTCAAACTAAATCTTCCAAGTGTTTTGTTGTCCGCTGCAAATTCGCGTTCACCTTGCAATACGTGGATGTCAACGCCCGGTTGATTGTCAACTGCAGTTGAGAACACTTGTGATTTTCTTGTAGGAATTGTAGTGTTTCTTTCAATCAACTTTGTGAACACTCCGCCCAAAGTTTCGATACCAAGTGAAAGTGGTGTTACATCCAAAAGTAGTACGTCTTTGACGTCGCCGCCAAGCACGCCGCCTTGAATTGCTGCGCCGATTGCGACGCATTCATCAGGGTTGATACCTTTGAATGGGTCTCTACCAATCAAGTTTTTAACCGCTTCTACAACTGCTGGAACACGTGTAGAACCACCGACAAGGATGACTTTGTCTACTTCATTAAGTTGCAAACCTGCGTCTTTGATTGCGTCCTTTGTCAACTGAATTGTCTCTTTAATGTAATCTGAAATCAAATCTTCAAATTTAGCGCGAGTCAATTCATATTCAAGGTGTTTTGGACCAGTTGCGTCCGCTGTGATATAAGGCAAACTAATTGTTGTCTTTTGAGCGCCTGACAAGTCGATTTTTGCTTTTTCAGCGCTTTCCTTCAATCTTTGAAGTGCTGTTCTATCTTTAGACAAGTCGATTCCGTTTTTGTCTTTGAAATCTTGAATCAATAATTCGATAATTTTGTTATCAAAGTCGTCGCCGCCGAGACGGTTGTTACCTTTTGTTGCCAAAACTTCAAATACGCCGTCGCCGATTTCCATAATTGATACATCAAATGTACCACCGCCGAGGTCATAGACACAAATCTTTTGGTTCTTGTTTTCGCCTTTATCAAGACCATATGCAAGTGCTGCGGCTGTAGGTTCGTTGATAATTCTCTTTACGTCGAGCCCTGCGATTTTACCTGCGTCTTTCGTTGCTTGACGTTGTGCGTCAGTAAAGTATGCTGGAACAGTGATGACTGCTTCGGTAACTTTTTGACCCAAATAACTTTCAGCGTCCGCTTTCAATTTGCTAAGAATCATTGCTGAAATTTCTTGTGGGCTGTATTGTTTATCTTCAATTCTGACTTTGTGGTCAGTACCCATTTCACGTTTGATTGATGAAATAGTGTGTTCTGGGTTAGCAACGGCTTGACGTTTTGCCATTTGCCCGACAAGGCGTTCGCCGTCCTTTGTGAATGCGACAACTGATGGAGTTGTGCGCGCCCCTTCAGAGTTAGCAATAACGGTTGGTTCGCCACCTTCCATAACTGCTACACATGAGTTTGTTGTTCCTAAGTCGATACCTATAATTTTTGACATAATTTCCTCCTCGTGTTTTGCTGCAAACAAAACGCTTGCGCAAAACATCTAATATTATAGTTTTTATTTATTTCGTTAAAATTTTTGCTAAGTTAGTTTGCAAATTACTTTGCAATTTTGACGACTGAGTGTTTGATTACTTTGCCGTCGAGGGTGTACCCTGTTTCGATTTCCTCAATGATTGTGCCGCTCGGTTGGTCACTTTCTTCACTGATGACTACATCGTGAAATTCGGGATTGTAGTGCGCGCCAACACATCTAATT
>JBNMHN010000022.1:0-15330 GCA_050872805.1 Clostridia bacterium | reverse complement strand
CCTAAGCATCAAAAATAGTTCGACAATGAATAATGCGGCATACACTAAAACAAGAAAAACTGAGAAAAAATTACTGATTAATGCTTTACCAGCAGCACTTGCATTCAACTTGATAAAAAACAACATTATTGCAGGTCCAAACAAAATGCAGTGCGACACAAAGATTGTGATTAGCATTGGGAAATCGCTTTTACGTTTTTTCATTAGCCCTGCACCGAGTTCTTTTGTCTGTTCGCTTTCGCTTGTAGTATCATTGTTATTATTTTGCAATTCGGCTATAATTTGCTCCGCGATTTCTTCATACTTTGACTTTTTGTAGTTATCGTTTGAAGGCTCTTGTGTATCTTGCGCATTTTCGTCTTGCGTTGTTTGGTTAGTTTTTGGTTCGCTGACTGTTTTGTTTGCAGTATTAAATTTTTCATCAGTTTTATTGTTAAATTCGCCAAAATTTGTTTCATTAGTACTTTTTTCTTTTGGTTTTATATATTCGCCGTCAATTTCGTTGGCGCGCTTGTTATAATCAAAATTATCTACGTTTTTGTTCCAGTCGTTAAAGCCACGCCCACTTAAATCATTTTTTGCCATATAGTTTTACTCCTTTGAAACAAGAGCGACTCCGCTACTTGTGCCGATTCGCGTTGCCCCTGCATTAATTAATTCTTCCGCAAATTCTTTCGTTTTAATTCCGCCGCTTGCCTTTATTTTGATTGCATTATTCGCGGCGGCTGCCATTGTTTTGACGTCATCAAGACTAGCACCACGTGTACCAAATCCTGTGCTTGTTTTGATAAAATCAGCACCAGCGGCAACGCATATTTGCGTCATTTTTGCGATTTGTTCAGTGCTTAGATAGCAAGTTTCGACAATGACTTTTAGCGTTTTTCCGCGTGAAACTTTACGAATTGCTACAATTTCATTGCTGACATAATCATAATTGCCCGAAAGTACCGCTCCCACATTAATTACCATATCAATTTCATCCGCGCCATTTTCTATGGCATTTTGAGCTTCAAAAACCTTAGTCTCCGTCGTATTTTGTCCAAGTGGAAATCCAATAACTGTACAAACCTTAACATTTGAGCCTTGCAACGCCTCTTTTGCCGCGCTTACATAACACGGATTGACGCAAACGGCGCAAAAATTATGTTCAACTGCTTCCGCACACAACTTTTGTATGCCGCTTAGCGTTGCAGTTGCTTTCAAAAGCGTGTGGTCAATGTATTGATTCAATTTCATAAATAACTCTCCCCTTTTTGATATTTTACCATACTTTACGCAATATTCAAAGCAAAAAGCAGTGGCATTATCCACTGCTAATGTTTGATTTATCTAAGTTCATTATCAAAACAACAAACACGACTAAAAATTCACTTTAAAAAATAGGTACTTGATTCACATATTATAAATTTTGAAATTCATTTGTCATTATATTAAAGTAGTTTTTTCTTGATTGTTTCGAGGTCATAAACGTCTTTGCTAGTCAAATTGCCAAGTGCAGTAACCCAAATTTTATTGTTTTTGTTGTTAAACAAGCCGATATAGTCGTTGACATCTTCGATTGTTACATTTTTGAGTTCTTTTTTGTAGTCAGGCTCATCGGTCAAGAAGTTGAGCAAATACTCAAAGTTGACATTGTTGAGCAAATATTTGACGTAACCGATTTCGTCTTCTTCTTTAAAGATTTCAATTTGTTTGCGCAAATTGACAAATTCTTCTTCGGTAATACCTGTTTTATAGCGATTTTGCACTTCTTTTGAAATCTCGTCGATGACTTTATTGACATTTTCTTTGGTTGAAACAAAAGCATATGTCATAAATGAATTGTAGGCAAGTTCGTCAATGCAGGACGAATATTCATAAATTAACCCTTTCTTTCGTAATGTGTTGTACAAGTCACCGCCCAATGCCAGCAATTCACTATAAAAATGACGGCATATGCGATTTTTTGAGTTGTGGACACCAAATGGAATTTCAACTGTGATGCGGACGTCAATTTTTTCTTGGTCTAGTTTGACAACTTGCATTTTACTAGGTTTTTGCGCAACCAAATCATAGTTGAGGTCGGGACAATCATTGCACACTATGAGGTTTTGCTCAATATATTTTTTATAAAGTTTAATAAACTTCTGCATAGGCAATGCGGTGCAAACATACATAACAAAATTTTTTGCAATGTAGTTTTTGTTTCTAAACTTTTCTAATTCCTTTTTAGTGACTTTATCAATATCGTCACCCAAAACTTGGCAAGATGTTTTGCTATAGTAGTTGTTGAACAATGTCAAATGGTATGCTGAAACACTGCGTTTGTCGCGTTCTTTGCCCGACATTATTTCGTTGCGGACAACTTCGCGCTCTTTGTTGATTTCTGCGGTGTTGAACTTTGTATTTAACAATATGTCACTAGCGTACTCAAACGCTTCTTCAAAATACGTATTTGCTCGTTTGAATGTGACAAGTGTTGAATATATGCCCGTTTGCGCATTCACAAATGTTATTCTTGAAGAATCTTTATCGATTTGCTCGCGCGTACGATTTTTTGTACCCAGAAATAGTGTATGTTCCAAGAAGTGTGCCGTGCCTGCGACTTCGTCTTGCGCTGCCCCCGCTTTGAACCCCATATGAATGGTTGTAAATTTTTGTCCTTTGATTGTTTTCAATATTATTGTTGCACCATTTTCAAATTTATGTATTTTATAATCTTTCATTCCTTTCTCCATTAATCGAATAGTAATTTATTTTTTGTTTCTTCAAGGCTATAGACGTCGTCTTCAGTCAAATCACCCATATACGAAACATACATTTTGTTGTGCTTGCTAAGCAAAGTCTTGACATATTCGTTGACATCATTGACCTTTAATTTTTTGTTTTCTTTGTCCCAATCCTTCAATTTCTTGAACTTATCTTCATTGATATACATACTAAAGATGCTATCGGCTTTGGCTGTAGGACGTTCGACCGAATAAGATTCGTCGTCGATATAATGTAAATTTTTCGTTCTTTGCTCAAACATTTCTTTAGCCATCCCTTTGTCAAAGAACTTTTTAAAGTTTTTGCTCATAATATCAATGACTGACTTGCACTTCTCTTTTGTTGTTCTAAAGCCAAAAACAGCCTCAGAATTATAATCACTCGTATAAATGTCGATTTTGTCAAATATGTATACCAAACCATTTTGCCTTAGTTCCAAAACAGTTGAACTTGTGAAATCGGTCATCAATGTATTGATGTATGATAGACAGGTTCGATTTTTGATGTTATCAAGATTGATGTCATAAAAAATAGAAATAAGGCAATCGACAGTTTGCGCGTCATTTGTATATACTTTTACACTTTCAGGTAAGTCGGGATAATGTATAGGTTTGCAAGGAACAGCGTTTGGGTCGCTTGGTAATTTTTCGATAAATCTTTTGCTAAATTCCTTTTTAATTTTCCAAAGCGGCAAATTTGATACTGCAACACATACACACTTTTCAGCAATAAAGTGCTTTTTGTGATATGCTTTTATTGTTTTACTATTGATTTCATTAATTGATTCGTGCGTTCCTAAAGTTTTAGGGTAATCATATGATGTCGAATATATATGTGAATAGTGTAGCAAGGCTACTTCTCTACCGAAACGCACTTCCTTGCTGCTCAATTCTTCTTGTATAACACCACGCTCTTTGTCAATGCTGGCGTCGTCAAAATTGCTGTTCATCATCATATCATAAGCAAGGTCAATTGACTCCTTCAATAATTTATTTGTGCGCAAACCAAACAATTTTATATATCTATAATTTGTACCAGCATTAAATTTACAAACCTCTATAAGTTGATTGTTCACATCCTCTTTAGTTGGATATTTTTGTGTGCCATTGAACAATGAATGCTCCAGATAGTGTGCAGTTCCTTCTACTTCGTCATTTAGAGAACCAGCACGAAATGCAAAAATCATTGCAGTGCTTTTATAATGTTTAATTTTTCTATAAATTAAGACTGCTCCATTATCAAATTTGACGACTTTTGGTATTCTCATATTTTTCTCTCCTAGCATTCAAGTTTTGTTATATTACAACATTTGATTGAAAATATTTTTTCGCCGCACCATTTTATGGCACTAAACGCTCACAAAATGAATGATAAGGTTGTTTTATAATCATCTAAATGCAAACTAAGTAAAGCATAACAATTATAACACACTACAAACAAAAAAGCAAGGATCCTGCATTAACCTTGCTTTTATTTTTCAATTCACCTGCTTTGAATTGAATTAATTTTATTGATAATTGAACTAGACAAGTTCAATTCTAACTTTCATTGCACCATCGCCACGGCGTTGTCCAAGTTTGATAATTCTTGTATAGCCGCCACCTTGTCCAGATTCTTCTTTTTTAGAAGCATATTTTGGAGCGTATACATTGAAAATCTTTTCAATCAATGGATGAGCAACATCTTCAGTACGTACTTTGAAGTCTTCTTTCTTTTCGCCTTCCAAACGTTGTTCTTGAACGTCGTTGACCATTCCCATAATTTTGCGACGAGCGTTAAGTTTTTTTGCGCCATCGTTCAACACTTTTCTTGTTGTCTTTTCGCCTTTTTCGTTGACGTAAGGTTTTTCAACTTCAACTGTATCAGTATAGTTGTTTACAGCGAGTGTCAAAACTTTGTCAGCGAGACGAGAAACTGATTGTGCTCTGTCAAGTGTTGTTTCAAGGTATCCTTTCCACAAAAAGTCAGTCAACTGCCCACGCAAAATAGCCATACGCAAATCTGTTCTTTTACCTAATTTGTTTATTGCCATTTGTTCTCTCCTTTATTTATTCTTCGTCATCTCTCAATTTAAGCCCAAGGTTGTTAATCTTTTCGATTACTTCTTCAAGCGATTTTGCTCCGAGATTTTTGACTTTTAACATATCATCTTTTGATTTCTTTACCAAATCTTCAACAGTATTAATATTTGCTCTCTTCAAGCAGTTGTGACTACGAACTGAAAGTTCAAGTTCATCAATACTCATACTCATAATTTTGGAGTTTTTGTCCTCTTCAGGGCTAACAAGAATTTCAGTGTTTGCCATATCCTCGATGAGGTCAACAAACAATTGTGTGTGGTCTTGTAAAATCTTACCTGCAAGACTTACTACTTCAACCGCACGTCTTGTGCCGTTTGTGGTAACTTCCAAAATTAATTTGTCGTAACCCATATTGTGTCCAACGCGAGCACCTTCCAACTAAAAGTTCGCGGCTTTTACAGGAGTGAAGATTGAGTCGACTGCAATGTAGCCGATGCTTTCAATTTCGCTCTTATTTTGAGTTGAAGGTACATATCCGCGTCCACGCGCGACAGTGATTTCCATCTCTAAGTCTGCGTCATCATCTAGCGTGCATAGATAAAGTTCTGGGTTTTTGCATTCGACATCAATTGGATATTCAATGTCCTTTGCTTTCAACACGCCTGCGCCCTTCTTGTTGAGTCTCAAAGTTGTTTTGAACTCAGGGTCATTGCTAGTTGTTGCAAGAGCAATGTTTTTGAGGTTGAGGATAATGTCCGAAACATCTTCCTTCACGCCCTTAACATTTGAAAATTCGTGAGCCACGCCTGCAATTCTAATTGCAACAGGTGCAATACCTGGCAATGAAGCAAGCAAGATTCTTCTAAAACTGTTTCCAAGTGTTGTACCGAATCCTCTTTCAAGCGGTTCGACAATAACTTTTGCAAAACTGCCGTCAGCATTTTCTTCAACTGTGATTTTTGGTTTTTCGATTTGCATCATAAACTACAAATCCTCCTAATTCTAAAATAGAAAATTGTAAATCGCAATTTTCCATTGCAATTGTTTTTATTATTTACTATAAAGTTCGACAACCAAGTGTTCTGCGAAGCGCATATCAATGTCGTCTCTTTGCGGAAGCGCGTTGATTTTACCTGTCAATGTTTTTGTGTCAAATTCAAGCCATTTTGGAGTTGTAACTTTGACTTTTCCGAGTTCTTTGAAAAGCCCGTTGTCTCCGTGTCCTTCTTTGACAGCGACAACATCGCCTGCTGAAACCACGAATGATGGGATGTCAACAACTCTACCGTTGACTGTGATGTGTCCGTGATTTACGATTTGACGGCATTTTGCTCTGCTTTCGCCAAGTCCCATACGATAAACAACATTGTCAAGACGTCTTTCCAAAAGTTGCAAAAGGTTTTCACCAGTGTTTCCTTTCATACGTTCCGCTGTTTCATATGTTGCGTGGAATTGTTTTTCAAGCAAACCATAATATCTCTTAATCTTTTGCTTTTCTCTAAGTTGCATTCCGTACTCACTTTGTTTTTTGCGAGCACTTTGCGCTCCGTGTTGTCCAGGAACTGTTGGGCGACGCTCCATAGCGCATTTGCCACTCAAGCATCTTTCACCTTTCAAGAAAAGTTTGCATCCTTCTCTTCTGCACAAACGGCAATCAGCATCAGTATATTTTGCCATAATTTCCTCCTATATTCTTCTCTTCTTTGGCGGACGGCAACCATTAAAAGGTATTGAAGATACATCTTTGATTGATGTAACTGCAATTTCCGCATTTCCAAGCGCTCTAATAGCCGCTTCTCTACCACGACCTGCGCCCTTTACGAATACATCGACTGACCTCAAGCCTTGTTCCTTTGCTGCTTTAACGGCAGTTTCAGCAACTTGTGCGGCTGCGTAAGGTGTATCCTTCTTTGAGTTTCTAAAACCAAGGCTACCAGAACTTGACCAAGAAATAACGTTTCCTTGTTCGTCAGTTACTGTTACCATACAGTTGTTAAATGTTGATTTAATGTGAACTTGACCCTTGTCAAGATTTTTCGTACTTCTTCTTTTCTTTGTAGGTTTATTAGTTGTTGCCATAAATTACTCCTATTTCTTACCGCGAGAAACAGTCTTTTTAGCGCCTTTTCTCGTACGAGCATTTGTTTTTGTTCTTTGTCCACGAACAGGAAGTCCACGTCTGTGACGAATACCACGATAGCATCCAATTTCTTGGAGACGTTTTACATTCATCAAAACTTCTGACTTAAGTTCGCCCTCGACTTTTAGGTTTTTGTCAATATAGTTTCTAATTAGCGTTGCTTCTTCTTCGGTCAAGTCTTTGACACGTGTGTCAGGATTAACGCCAGTTTCTTTCAAAATTTTGTTTGATGTTGTGCGACCAATTCCATAAATATAAGTCAAACCAATTTCAACTCTTTTCTCTTTTGGAAGGTCGACACCAGCAATTCTTGCCATATTTTCCTCCGATTTTTATTTTTCTATATTAGCGCAAACTAGACACAAAGGTGGAATTTGTGTAGCCGCGATAGTTTGCGGTGTTTTAAATTTTGTTGCCCATACGTAAATATGCACGCAAAACAAATTGTTTTATGCTTGCGTACGGGCAATACAATTAGCCTTGTACTTGTTTATGCTTTTTGTTTGGGCAAATAACCATAACTTTGCCGTCACGTTTGATAACTTTGCACTTATCGCACATCGGCTTTACTGATGACCTTACTTTCATTTTCTTTGCTCCTTTGCCTTAATTTCTTTTCTTCTTATCACCACGATATGTGATTCTACCTTTATTGATGTCGTAAGGAGATAATTCAACAGTTACTTTATCGCCTTCTAGGACTTCAATATGTCGTTGTGCAAGTCGTCCAGCAACATACGCTTCGATAATGTGTTCGTTTGGTAATTTTACCTTATACACAGCATTACGTATCACTTCAACAACTATGCCTTCAACTTCAATTCCTTCACCTCTAGGCATCGTTACCTCCATTAAAACTCATTTTGTAGGGATTCAATATCGTTTTGATATCTGAATCGTAAATTTTTTGTCCTTGTTCCAATTTTTGCCTTAAATCACTTGAGTTTAGAATGTCTAAATGTTTTGTTCGCTTGCGTTTTGGATTTTCAAGTTTCCTTGAATCGCCGTTGACAAGTTCAACAAAATCTTTGTCAACCAACTTGTAGACGCAATATACTTTATTTCTATCGCGCCCCGCTTTGCTCTTAACAATAGTTCCAACTTCCATATAACACCTATAATGTTAAGATTTCAACGCCGTTTTCAGTAATCAAAACTGTATTCTCATAGTGAGATGCAGGTAAACCATCTTTTGTGACTATTGTCCAATCATCGTCGAGCAAAACAATTTCTTTTTTGCCCATATTAATCATTGGCTCAATAGCGATAGTCATACCAGCATAAAGTTTTGCACCTGTACCAGCTCTGCCATAGTTAGGGACGGAAGGCGGTTCGTGCAAGTTGCGACCAACGCCGTGCCCTTCGAGCATACGAACTACGCTATAGCCGTTTGCTTCAGCGTGCGCTTGCACCTTAGTGGATATGTCGCCGACAAAGTTGCCTGCTTTGATATCCTTGATTCCTTCAAAGAAACTTTCTTCGGTTACCCTGACAAGTTTCTTCTTTTCCTCACTAACTTGACCTATACAGAAGGTTCTAGCGGCGTCGCCGTGGAAACCCTTTATATACGCACCAACATCTACCGACACAATGTCGCCCTCTTCAATACGGCGGCTTGCGCTCGGTATTCCGTGTACAATTTCTTCATTAATTGACACACACGCGTTTGCGGGATAACCTTGATAATGCTTGAATGAGCACTTTGCGTTGCAAGAATGAATATAGTCGCGAACAATGTCGTCAACCATTTTAGTAGTCATTCCAGCACGGATTTTTTCCTCAATCACTTTAAGTGTGTCACCAGTAATTTTACACGCCACTCTCATATGTTCTATTTCGCTAGGCGTTTTAATATGAATTTCCATTTTACCCTTCTTTATATTATAACACATTGAATAAACTTTTTCAAGAGTTATCGCTCAATTTCTTGGGTTTTATCTCTATTAATTGCTCTACAAACTTTTGCAAAGTTTTCGTCTATGCCTTCGTTTGCGTCAATTCTTGTCAACACGCCTTTGTTGTCAAAGTAATCAACGATTGGTAGTGTTTTTTCAGTGAAAACCTTGAATCTATTTGCAAAAACTTCTTCACCGTCGTCACTTCTAACAACCAACTTTGAACCACATTTGCCACAAATTTCGCCTGAGGCGTCGACTGTTGTGACATTTCCGCAATCTGGACAAATTCTTCTTCTCAAAATTCGACCGAGCAAATTCTCATAATCGACATCTAAGTAGATTACTTTATCAATATTATAGAAATTGTCAAGTTCAATCGCTTCTTCAAGCGTTTTACCAAAACCGTCAAGCAACACGTTATCTTGATAACGCTTTTGCGACAGTTGGTCTTTCATTACTTCCAAAAGAATGTCACTCGGCGCAAGAAACCCCTTGCTAATTGCCTCGTCGATAATCTTTCCGCGCTCAGTTCCTCTTGCGATTTCCGCACGAAACAAGTCACCAGTTGAAAGATGTTGAAAACCAAATTTTTCGGTAAGTTTTTGGGACAATGTCCCTTTGCCGCTTCCCGGCGCTCCAATCAATAGAATATTCATTGTTTTATCCATTAACACATTTTGTTTATTATTACGTCAAGTTGTCTATAAATGTCTTTTTGTGAGTCCACAAACTCCACGATGCCAAGTTTTTGATAATACTCAATCACGGGCATAGTAAATTTTTGATACTCATCCATACGCGTCAACAGAATTTCTTCCGTATCGTCGCTACGCGTTATAAGTTTAGTTTGACATTTGTCACAAACTGTTGTTCCATTCAATTTTGAATAAACACTTTTACATTTTGGACAAATCAATCTATTCAAAACTCGTTTTTTAATTTCCTCTAAACTAGCTTCAAGCACAATTACTAAATCTATTTTAAGGAATTTTTTCATTAATTCCACCGAAATCATACCACGTGGGTATCCGTCCAGTAGAATATTGTCATAAAGGCCTATTTTTGCCAAATGTTGTTGCAATATATCAGCGGTTATATCCTCCGACAAAATTTTGCCTTGAGATATAACCTCGTTGATTAATTGCGCATTCCTTGAGTCACCCTTTGCGGCTTTGCGCAAGAGGTCACCCATTGAAATATGCGTCATATTGCATTTTTTTTCAAGATACTCGGAGCAAGTTCCTTTCCCACTCGCTGGTGGGCCAAGTAGAACGATGTTCATTATTTCAAGAACCCTTTATAGTTTCTCATCATCAACTGTCCTTCCAATTGCTTATCAAATTCAAGTGCTACTGCAACGACGATAAGCATACCTGTTGCGGTGAACGCATTGACCAAGCCGCCACCAAATGTTGCATACTTGAACAAGATTGTTGGAACGATAAATACAAATGTGAGATATATTGCCCCGAAGAATGTTATTCTGTTTGAAATTTTGCTAATGTACTCAGCGGTTGGACGTCCAGCACGGATACCCGGGATGAACCCACCATTTTGTTGTAATTGTCTACTAATTTCGTCAGGCTTGAATACCATTCCGCCATAGAAGTAGGAGAACAACAAAATCAAAATCGCTGAAGCAATGAAGTAGACTATTGTACCGACACCCATATATTGCGAGTACCATAGGTACGCGTCAGATGACGGCCAAAAGATTTGCATAATGTATTGTGGGAACATTATGAAGCTCATCGCAAAGATGATTGGCATAACACCGAAACTATTAACCTTTATAGGGATATTAGTCGACTGCCCCCCATACATCTTTCTACCTTTGATTTGCTTAGCATATTGAACCGGTATTTTTCTAACGGACAAATCTACGAATGTCATTAGTGTGAAAATCACCAACAACAATGCAAGGAATATTAAGATATCCCACAAATATTCGATGTTCTCGCCCAAACCTGAAAGGCTACCGATTAATGCTGTACCAGCACTTGAGACAATGCCGACGAACACCAAGAGTGAAAGCCCGTTACCTATTCCTAGGTCAGTGATTTTTTCACCGAGCCACATTGTAAACATAGCACCAGCAATCAAAACCAACACTACGACTGTGCCAATAAGCCACAATGGTGCGCCGCCAAGAGCGTTTTCGTTCAAGATTTTAGATGCACCAAATCCATAAACGATACCAACTGCTTGAATTAATGCCAAGAATAGAGTCACAATTCTAGTATAAAGAGCAATCTTTTTACGTCCTGTTTCTCCCATTTTTGACAATCTTTGAAGTGACGGAACCGCAAATGTCATTAGTTGCATTATGATTGACGCACTGATGTATGGAACGACGCCGAGCGCCAAAAATGCTCCATTAGATAGTGCACCACCAGTTATTGCACTCAACAACGACAAAAAGTCGTTGCTTCCTTCAAAATAGTTAAATGCTATGCCGGGTATTGGCAACCAACAACCGACTCTATAGATAAGCAAAATCAATAAAGTCAAGAGAATTTTCTTTCTCACGTCTTTGGCTTTAAAGGCTTCTCTCAAGTTTTCAAACATTATAGCACCTCAATACTGCCGCCCGCTTTCTCAATTTTTTCTTGAGCAGATTTTGTGAATTTAGCGGCTTTGACAGTTAGTTTTTTAGTCAATTCTCCGTTGCCGAGAACTTTTACGCCATAATCTTCAACTTTGCTGATTATGTTTTTATCCAATAACAACTTAGCATCAACAACTGAACCGTCGTCCAATTTCTCTAAATCGCTAACATTGATAATACTGTATTGTTTTTTGAAATTAGCATTATTGAATCCACGACGAGGAAGTCTACGAATCAAAGGCATTTGACCACCCTCAAATCCAAGTCTTACTCCACCGCCACTGCGTGAATTTTGTCCTTTCTGTCCTCTGCCGGAAGTTTTGCCAAGCCCACTTCCTATACCACGACCAACGCGCTTTGCCTTTTTCGCGGAATTAGGAGCAGGACTGAGTTCGTGTATATTCATTCTCTATGTCCTCCTTCCTTAAAGTTCCTCTACCTTAACTAGGTGCTTAACAGTGAAAATCATTCCACGAATTGCTTCGCTATCCTCAATGACTTTGCTTGTGTTGAGTTTTTTCAAACCAAGTGCTTCAACAGTTTTGCGTTGATTTGGTTTGCTTGAGCAAGCACTTTTGATTAAAGTAATTTTGATTTCTTTTTTTGCTTTTTTAGGTTTTGAAGTCTTCTTAGGCTTAGCGTCTGCTACTGCAACTTCAATGTTTTCAACATTTTCTTTGCTTTCCATAATTAGTTCTCCTCTACCTTATTTTGATTTTTTCCGCGTAATTTGTTGACTTCGTCAAGTGTTTTGAGGCTCATAAGCGCTTCAAGAGTTGCTTTTACACAGTTTTCTTTGTTAGAACTACCGTGCAATTTTGTTGTGATGTCACGAATACCAGCAAGTTCTACAACTGCACGCAGCGCCGCCAGCAATGATACCATTACCATCTTTTGCAGGAAGCAAAATGATTTGGCTTGTACCGAATCTGCCTTTAGTTGCGTGTGGAATTGTTGTTCCTTCCATAGCAATTGTGACCATATTTTTCTTTGCATTCTTGATTGCTTTTTCGACTGCTTCAGATTGTTCGCGTGATTTTCCGCGACCAACACCGACTTTACCCTTTCTATCCCCGACTACAACGAGTACTGAGAATGTTGGGATGTCGCCACCTTTAACTGACTTTGAAACTCTGCGTCTTGAAACGACACGGCTTTCCATTTCGTCACGTGGCTTTCTGTCGTCACGACGACGTTTGTCATCGCGTTTGCCAAATTTCTTGTTTCTATCAAACTTTCCGCCGCGTCTATCTTTGTTGTCACCCTTAGGTGCTTCAACAGCGTTTTCAACTACTTCTGGTTGTTCAGCAGTTACTTTAACTTCTTCATTATTTTCCATAACTTCCTCCATTATAGCACCAACCCTGAACTTCTTGCACTGTCAGCAAGTTCTTTTACGCGACCGGTATACAAGTATCCACCGCGGTCGAAAACTACAGTTTTGATACCTTTTTCAATAGCGCGTTCAGCAATGATATTACCAATAACTTGTGCTTGTTCTTTCTTTGTTTTTCCTTTCAATTTGTCAGCGAGTGCTTTCTCAACAGTAGATGCGCTAGCAAGAGTTACCCCACGCGCGTCGTCGATGATTTGCGCGTAGATGTGAGTAGTACTTCTATAAACGTTCAATCTAGGACGCTCAGCTGTGCCAGAAACCTTGTTTCTAACTCTAAAATGACGAAGCTTTCTCAACTGATTTTTGTTTTCTTTATTAATCATTATCTACTCCCTATTTCTTACCTGCAGTCTTGCTGCCTTCTTTCTTAATCACAACTTCATCTGCATAGCGGATGCCGTACAAGTGATAAGGCTCAACTCTCTTGATGTCGCGAATTTTCGCTGCGAATTGACCGACTTTTTCTTTGTCTATCCCTTTTACTTCAACTTCAGTAATTGATGGACAACTTGTTGTTACGCCGTCAGCGTCAAGCACTTCTTTTGGTTTTGAGAACCCGAGTTCGAGAACCAATTTGTTACCTTGTTTTTGTGCTTTGAAACCTACGCCGTTTACGATAAGTTTCTTTGTGAAACCGTGTGTGACACCTTCAATCATATTGCTGAGAAGTGTTCTTGAAAGTCCGTGCAAAGCGCGTGCTTCTTTAGAATCATCGCAACGAATAACTTTGATTGTGTCGCCGTCTTTTTCAAATGAAATTTCTTTATTAAATTTTCTTTCCAATTGTCCCAGCTGGCCTTTTACAAGGACTACATTGCCATCCTTGAATTCAACCTGTGTGTTTGCTGGGATAGTGATTGGATGTCTACCGATTCTTGACATATTATTCTCCTCCCATTACCACACATAGGCAATAATTTCGCCACCGAGTTTGGCTTCTCTTGCCTGTTCATCTGTCATTAATCCTTTGCTAGTCGAAACTATTGCAATTCCAAGCCCATTGAGAACTTTAGGTAAATCTTCTACCCCTGCATATACACGCAAACCAGGTTTGGAGATTCTCTTAAGTCCGCCAATAACGCTGTGTTTTTTGTCGCTATACTTTAATTCGATAACGATTTCTGGCTTCCCATTGTTTTCTTCAACTTTAAAACCGTTGATGAAACCTTCAGCCAATAAAATGTCAGCTATGCTCTTTTTAATTGTTGAACTAGGTATTGTTACTGTTTCGTGTCTAACCATCAAAGCATTTCTAATTCTTGTGAGCATATCTGCTATTGGGTCATTAGTCGTCATTTCTCATTCTCCTCCTTACCAGCTTGCCTTCTTTACTCCTGGAATTTCGCCTTTATAAGCTAATTCACGGAAGCAAATTCTGCATATTCCATATTTTCTCAAAACTGCATGAGGACGCCCACAGATAGCGCAACGAGTATATTCTCTTGTTGAGAATTTTTGTTTTCTTTGTTGTTTTACAACCAACGCTTTTCTAGCCATTATTTCCTCCTACTTCTTGAAAGGCATACCAAGTGCTGTAAGCAATGCCTTTGCCTCTTCATTAGATTTTGCAGTTGTTACGAAACAAATATCAAGTCCCCTTACTTTTTCAATATTTTCATAACTGATTTCAGGGAAAATTAATTGTTCTTTGACACCTAGGTTATAATTTCCTCTGCCGTCAAATGATTTTGTTGATACGCCATCAAAGTCACGGACACGTGGAAGAACTATTGATACAAATCTGTCAAAAAATTCATACATATTTGTTCCACGCAAAGTAACCTTAGCGCCAACATTTTGTTTTTCTCTCAATTTGAAGTTTGAAATTGATTTTTTTGCTTTTGTAACAATAGGTTTTTGCCCAGAAATTAGCCCTAGTTCTTCAACTGTTTGGTTGAAAGATTTTGAGTTGTCTTTGACATCACCAAGTCCCATATTCAAAACAATTTTTTCGAGTTTTGGAACTTCATTAATGTTCTTATAGCCAAGTTCAGCCATAAGGTTTTTTCTAACTTCATTGATATATTTCTCTTGAAGTCTTGGCATTTCAGTTTTTGCCATTTTTTCCTCCTACGGGTTGATTCCTATTATTCTTGAGAACCTTCTTCTGCATTTTTAGCAGGAGCGTCAGTTTTTTCTGCTTTTGCTTTCGACTTTTCTTTCTTTGCTGCTTTTTTTGCTTTAGCAACTTCTAGGCTGCCACCGCATTTTTTGCAAGTACGAACTTTCTTCCCGTCAACGACTGCGTGTGCAACTCTTGTTGCTTTCCCGCACGCTGGGCAAAGAACCATTACGTTTGATGCATCAATAGGCGCTTCTTCTTTAAAAATTCCGCCTTTTTCTTGTGCGCTCTTAGGCTTTTTAGCCTTTGTCACAATGTTTACTTTTTCAACAAGTACTCTATTATCCTTAGGGTAGGAAACCAAAATTTTTCCAGTCTTGCCTTTATCTTTACCGGCAATAACGAGCACATTGTCGCCTTTCTTAACGCTTAATTTTGCCATAATCTCCTCCCTTAT
>JBNMHN010000021.1:0-15763 GCA_050872805.1 Clostridia bacterium | reverse complement strand
TCACTGTTGATGCGCTTGACTTTCATCACGACGCGGCTTTTGTCACACACGCCCACCGACAAAAACTCATTATATAAAAAACACGCGCCCCGCACAACGGGAAACCCCGCGATATTATATTCTTTGTTCATACATCTATTATTGCCATTATGCGCCGCTCTATTCTATCGCAACTGCACGCTTTTTGAAACACGCACATAGCGTTATCGCACCTAGTGCGTCTGTTTCAACTTCTTGAAGCCTATACATTATCAAGCCTCATATCATAATATCAACGACTATAGATACACTACAAAAAAAACGAGTGTCAAAACTCGTTTTTAGTTACTAATAATGTATCATTATTAAAATGATTAATCAAGATTAAATTTCTTCTTGAATTGTTCAACGCGACCAGTTGTGTCGACAATCTTCTTGTTACCCGTGTAGTGTGGGTGGCATTTGCTGCAGATGTCCACTTTCAATGTGTCTCCGTTTACGGTAGACTTTGTTTTGAAAGTTTCACCACAAGAAGCGCATACAACTGTTACTTCGTGATAGTTTGGGTGAATTTCCTTGTTCATACTAATCTCCTTATCAAAATTACATTATGTTTTTATATTTTACAACATTTTCAAGTCTTTGTCAAGCACTTTTATAAACTTGCTTATATTCAGTGCATTGATTGCAAAACTTTGCCCCTGCGCTGCTTGGCACTAATTTTTCGGGCGTGGCGGAAGTTTTGGCGATGCGGGCTTTGGCGGAACTTTCGGCGCAGTTGGCGCGGTTGCGCTGCGGTTCGCCAAAATTTCGTCCAAGTCTTTGTCCGAAAATCCGACATCTTCGTCACTCAAGGCGTCGTTTTCTTTAAGCATCTTATGATTTGCGGCGAGTGAGTCAAGGTCAAAGTCGATGTCGTCCTCAACTTTCTTTGTTTTTTTAGTAAACATATTCGCGAACTTATTGTTTCCACTCAAAATTTCGCGTTCCTTATTTTTTTCGCGCATTTTTTCCGCTTTTAAATCTTCTTTTTCCATTCGCTTGAGTTCTTTTTGTTCTTTTTTGAGTTCTTTCTCTCTTGCTCTATCTTCTGGCGTTTTCATTTTCTTTTCTTCCTTAGGCTTATTCTTAACTTTATATTCGTTAGATTCACCGCGCTCACGCAACAATTTTTCGCGCTCTTTATCGAGTTTTCTCTGTTCTTTTTCCTCTTTTTCGCGCTCTTTTTCGGCAATTTTAGCAAGTTTTAGGTTTTCGGCATTCATTCTTTGTTGCTCTTTTGCATTTTCTTTATCAATCTTTAGACGCTCTTTTTCGGCAACTGATTTGATTTTCCTTTCTTGCTTGTCAAGTTTATCGTTTTCTTTGAACATCTTGCGGTGTTCACGTTCGGCAAGCTTAATTTCCTTTCTGCTGAGTTTTGTTCCACCATCAGTTATGTCGCCGACTTCGTCGCCGAGCAGTTGTTGCTTGCGACGGCGCTCAATCAACCACGAAATGCCGACGTACACAAATATGAGCCCTGCAAGCCCAACAAAGATAATCCAAATGAATTTTATCATATCAAATTCTTTGGAAACGACAAAGTACACAGGCATAAATTGCGATTGTTCCGCTTCAGTCATCTCAATTTTATTGCCATTATCGTCTAGTTTCTCAAAAGCGATATAGTATGTTCCATTTTTGCACTTTTTGAACCTATCTTCAACCAAAGTGGAATGGTCAAATTTTCGCAAAGTCGAATCCGAAATTTCCGAAATGCGGTATATCCTATTGCTATGGTATACAACTGCGCGAATGTTTGTATATTGAATACCTGTTCCGCCGTAATAAATTTTCGGCTCATAGGTATATTTATTATTATTGATTACGTTTTGAATTCCAAGCACTACACAGTGTAAATATATGCCCGATTTCAAACTTTTCAGCGCATTTCCTTTTGAAAAGTCAATGCGGTTGTTATTTAGATTGACAAGGCTCAACTGCTCAGATGTGGCAAGCAGTGACATCACGGCGTCGATGTTAGTAATGCGGTTGTTTGCCAAATTGATTTCTTGCAAATACCTTGTTCCTGAAATATTGATATTTGCAAGCACGTTGTCGCATAGATTTATTTTTACAAACGGGACATTGTTTATTCTCACAGACGACAGCACCCCTTGCGAGAGGTCGAGCGTATCGGAGCCAAACTCCGCGCGTGCGAGTCCTGTGAGCGTCAAACTCCTGAGCCCTGACAATTTGCTTGGCAAATATATGCGCGTCCTTTGCGCAAAGTTTGAAAGCGAAAGCGAGGTCAAACTGTTGAGATAACTCAAATTTAATTCCGTCAAATTTGGCTTATCCGCGAGCGAAAAACTATACACGTTAGGGCATTCGGACACAGTCACGCTTTCAAGAGTGATTATTCCGTCCAAACTTGCGAAACTTTCGCTAGCGAGCGATGCACAGCCGACGACTTCAATTGTCGTCAAGTTTTGGCACTCGGCAAAATCAAGTTCTGTCAAACTATTGCAGTTGAGAACGATAAAACTCTTTAGTTCCGTACAACTCAATGTGATTGCTTTCAATCTATTCTTGCCCGAAACCTTAAAACTTTCTAGCGCGGCGCTATTAATATTGATTTTTTCAATGCCGTCGCAATACTGCGGCGTGAAGGTTTTGAGTTTTTCAAGATTTGACAACTCAATTTGCTTTAAATTTGTTGAATTTGAAATTTCAAACTGATATAACTTAGGCAAGTTGTCGAGGTTGACGCTTGTTAGATACGACGACCCCAAAAACAAAATTTCTAGTTCCTCAAAATTTTTGAATTCAATTTGTTGGACGCCCGTGCCACTCAAATCAAGATATTGCAATTTTGAATAGGAACTAACATTTTCAAAAATGGCGTTTCTCAACTGATTGCAGCCCGAGAGCGAAAGTTTTGTGAGGTTGACCGCGCTCAAAATGCTGAGGTCAAGCAAGTTGCGACATTCCGTGAGGTCAAGCGTGATGAGTGATGTTAGCGTGTCCGCAAGGTCGAGTTTTCCAAGGTTTGTGCAACTTGTCAGCACAATTGTTTGCAAATTTGGCGAGCGCGACAAGTCAAATTGCGTCAGCCAGTCGTTGCCGCTCAAAAAGAACGTGCGCAAGTCGGGCGCGTACACGAGGTTGCGCGATACGACGATGCCGTTTTCCTCAAAGTCCATTTTGTCAAGATTAATCGTCTTGCAGTTGACGCATTTTGAGAGGTCAAGCATTTGCAACTTCGGGTTGTTTTGCAGCGTTAGCGCGGTTAGTTCGCTTGCAGAAACCGCGAGACTAAGCAAATTGCTGTTCCCAGTAATGGTTGCGTTTTCCAAAACATATCCGTTGACTGAAAGCGAAATCGTGCCCGTGTCGACAAGTTCCAGCGTCTTGAGTTTTGGAAAAACTAGCGAAATATTAAATGCCGTTTGAACATTTGATAAACTCAAAGTTTCAAGTGTTTGGCACACCTCAGCAGGAATATCGAATGAAATTTGCGCGCAAAAACTGATTTTTAGCGTTTTTAGTGCGTTATTTCCCGCAAAATTCAAACTTGCAAGGCTGTCGCAACCGTCCACAACAATTGTGTTGAGGTTCGGGAAAACCCTGCGCGTGCCAACGAGTCCGCTCAAGTCGACTGCGGTCAAGTTTGTCATATTTTTGATTATGATTTGCGTGACGGCATTGAATCTATAGTTGTCAAGCCCTTTGATTTCGGTAATTAGGTTGCAAGTTTCGCTCAAAGCGCCATCAAATGTCAAGGTCGTCAAATTGTTAAAGGTATATTCGGTTGGCTCAGCGCCGTTGTTTAGTTCAGTCAAATATGCAAGCAGTTTGGCGTTGACGCCCGCATCTTCGCTCTCCCCAGTATTATCGTCCGCGTCATCTTGCGTGAGGCTGTCCTCAGGGTACGCGTCAAGTCGCGTCAGCCTGTCACGCAAAAGGCGCGCATCAATTTGGTCTCTATCAAACCCCAACTTTCCACTCGCGTCTATAGTGTCTATTTTTGAAAAATCAATTCTTTTCAAACTTCCGCTATCTATTTGCGCGCTTTGTGTGGCTTGCGCAACTTGCGAAGCACGAATTTGCGCGGTGTCCGTTTGGTTCGCAAGCGCGAGTCCGCTCGCAAGCCCAAGTGGTATTGCACTCAAAGCAAATAGTAATGTTTTTATTTTCATTTTTCATCCTCTTTTGCAAACTTCAAGTGCCACCACTTTGTTTTTGCGTTCGACTTTTTGTTCGCGGGAAAGCCCGCTGCTGCAGATTTGGTTAATACCCTTTTACTAAATTTTCGCATATACACACGCCGTCAACAACCACATTCGCCCATAATATAGCACGTCCCCTTCCAGGAGATTTCTCCGCGTCGGCGAGGGCTGACGCCTCCGCCTTTGGTCGAAATGACAATGGGGTTTATCACTTACCACATTTAAACGACTAAGTACATAAATCGCACTAACCAAACCTGCAGCCGCGGGGCTATCCCCGCCTGCAGCCGCGGCCTATGCCGCACGTTTGCGGTTCAAGAAGAACATCACGCCGTAGACTGCAAGAGCAAATGCAAAAATTGCCATAATTATTCCTAGCATTTGGAAAAAGTTGTTGTTACTAATCTGTAGTTCGATCGTAAAATTATAGGTTTGCGAATTGTCTCCAATGTCACTTTTTGCGTACACACAAAACGAATACGTCCCCGATTTATTGAGCGTAACACTGTTGCCCTCGACAAAACTTGCGCCGTTGATTGAATAGACTACCTTATAATTACTGTCATTTGAATTGAATGCTATTTTGGTTTCTTTTGTAATAACTTTCGTCACGTCAAGTTCATTGCCTGCGCTGTCGGTTATAACGAATGTTGGCGCTGATTTTAATATTTTGAGCGTCAAAACTTTGTATCCTAGCGCGCCGTTTTCGTCGCACATCGTGATTTCATACGTTGCAGGGGCAAGTTTGCTTGCATCGTCTATGCGAAAATGCGCATTTGTTTTAACGTTGACGCAGTCAAGATAATAACTCTCTTGTCCGCTCGTTTTATGAATTTTCACGACACTTTTTTCATTGTACTTTGCATATTCATACTGAAAACCGATTGTCAAATTATAATTTCCGTATTTCCCATTAATAAAGTTGTCAATTTTATTGCCGTAAACATCGACACTTGCGCCCTTGCCGTCGTCTTGCAAATTCAGTTTGCGAATGTCGGCAATTTGGTTGTAGCAAAGGTTTGCTTGCCCGCCAGCCGCCAAAATGGAGAGGTCGACAGATGCCAAACTGTTGTTGTTTGCAAACAAGTTTTTTACACTTTGCAAGTTGCCAAACTCTAGCGTCGAAAGCGCGTTGCCCTCAAGGCTTAGCGTGTCAAGGTTTGTCATTTTTTCAAATGTCGCGGCGCGAACTTGCGTCAAGTTGTTATTTCTTAAATCTAACTCCCTGAGCGCGGCGAAATTGAATAGCCCCAAATCTTCCACGCTACTTATGCGGTGTTCGCCGTCGCGCACGTCCGACAAGTCAAGTTTTGTCAACTCGGCAAAATCGTTTTCTTTTAGCGGATTGTTTGTTAGAGTATCTTCAGTTGGGTATGCGCCGTCGCGCACAAACATTAGGTATTCATACAGTATGAGGTCTTTAACTTGCGTGTATGAAATCGTTTTTTCACTACTTTCGCCCGTGTCCGCATTATCCGCGTTTTGCACGCCCATTGCAGCGCAATTTCCAGCCACAAAGCACGCCGTTTTGCTTGCTTTGACATTTCCACATATGCTAATATTTAATGTTAAGCAAACCGCAGCCGCCACCACAAGCAAAAACACACTCAAAGAAAAGCGTTTTTTAACCATTTTTTTCACTTCAACTCGCCTCCCTTTATCTTTTGTAAAATCAAGCAAAATAAACATTTTGACAATTTATTTTCGCACATTTTTTAGTTCAAATATAATTGTACTCAAAAAAAAGAAAAAAGTCAAACGTTTTGCACACTCGTCATTCGCCGCAACTATTGTTGAGTGCCTGTGGTTTGTCTTTTTCTAAATTGATATTTCTAATTGATATATGAATTTTATTTATGATAAATAAATTGATTTAATAATTTATCATTTCTAAATTTTCGCCATTTCTAAATTTTCGCGGCATAAACAATTATTGACGCTCGCAAAAATTTAGAAAATTCATAATGTTTTCACTATTATTGTTTTTTTTGCGGAACATTGCAAAACTCAATGCGCTTGCCGTTGATTACGATAAAGCCATTACCAAAAATTGCGTCATCAAAATCAACTTCAATGAGTTCGCGCAAATATTGCTTGAATTCTTCAAAATTATTGATTGTTATCTTGTTTTTATCCATAACTTTTTCCTCCTTTAGTTTGCCCCCTAATTTGTACCCATTTTTTGATTGTTTTTTTCTTGTGCTAAATTTTCCCGATTACTTACTTTCGGTCAAAACTACTGATGTGTTATCATTCAATTGAACAACGATTTTGTCGTCAATCATAAACACATTGTTTGCAAGTTCGCTACTTAAAATTTGCAGCAAATATTCTAATGTATTCATAGCGCACCTCCCCATAATTTTTAATGTATTTTCCCCATAAATTTCCCTGCATTACCTATATTATAGCGCTTATTAAAGCCGAATGCAAGCATTTTGAACACATTTGCAATACAATTTTTTATAATTTTATGCCAATGGTGAAAAATGTCAAAGTTTAGTGATAATTTATATGAAGTAATGAACGAAAGAAAAATCACCGTACCCGAATTAGCCGAAATGTCGGGCGTCAAAGCCGAGCGAATATATGACTACAAATTGCACGAACCATCACTTGTCTCAGCCGCAAAAATCGCGGATGCGCTCCACCTAAGCCTTGACTACCTCGCTGGAAAAGAGGTTGAACCTAACTTCACCCCGCCCAAAGAGTGGAAAATAAATTTTTACAACAATCTTGTCAGTTTTCTAGAAACGCAAAACATACCAAAGCGCCACCTATGTTACGCGCTCAACTACTCCACCGCCTGCTTTACATTGTGGAAAAATGGCGCACTTCCGCTTTTCTCCACACTCATTGAAATTTCAAACTACCTAGACTGCAGCATCGACAAACTTATCGGCCGTGCTAATTGAAATTATACATATAGGTTAATTTATGTCAATATTTGGAGAAAATTTGCAAGAAATAATGAACTCGCGAAAGTTGTCAGGTAATGAACTCTCAAAAATTGCAGGCGTCAGCCAAATGGCAGTTTCACGACTGAATCGAAGTGAACCAACGTTTAAAACTGCGATTAAAATCGCGGATGCACTCCACCTAAGCCTTGACTACCTCGCTGGAAAAGAGGTCGAACCTAACTTCATCCCGCCTAAAGAATGGGAAATAAACTTTTATGACAATCTTGTCAGTTTTCTGGAAACGCAAAACATACCAAAGCGCCACCTATGTTACGCACTCAACTATTCTACCGCCTGCTTCACATTGTGGAAAAATGGCGCGCTTCCGCTTTTCTCCACGCTCATTGAAATTTCAAACTACCTTGACTGCAGCATCGACAAACTTATCGGCAGGTCAATTTGAGAAACTACATATTAGGTATATTTTGATGGAACAAACACAAAAAAAAGCACAAAAAAAAAAACGGCAAAAATAGCCGTTTTTTTTGTTTACAAAGTTTTTAAATCATTTAGTAGCAAAAAGTCTTTCAACTTTATGTGCTTAACAATACTAGTTGAATAATCAATTTCGTCATTTGTGATGAGAATTTTTTGCGCAAGGTCATTGAGCCCAACAAATGCGGACATTTCGCGGTCATATGCTTTGGGCTCGGCAACACTGTACGCAACTTGGATGTAATACTTCAAGTTGCCCTTTTGCGCCACAAAGTCAATTTCCCGCCCGTTGTTGTCATACACACTTATTGTATATCCCATATACAAAAGTTCGTTGTAAACGATATTTTCCAGATTGTGCGTCAAATCAAATCTGTTGTCAATACACCTAATTGAATTGAATGCGACATCTTCATTGTAAATTTTTTGATAAAACTTCAATTCCTTCTTTGTCTTTGACGAATATTGATTGACTGATTCAATAATATAAGCTTCTTTCAAGTACTCAAGGTACTTCAAAATTGTATTGACCGAACAGTTTGCATATTCGTTTTTGATATAATCGTGAATACTGCGTATGGAAAAGATACGCGCATTCGACTTCAAAACATAATTTGTGAATTTCTTAAACAAGTCAACTTTTCGTATTTTGTAGCGATTTATTAAGTCGTTTATAACAATAGTATCATCCAAATCATACAAATACGTCTTTTGCGCGTCCAAAGTGCCAAATTCAATGCGTTTTGGAAAACCGCCCCAAATCAAATAGTTTAAAACATCTACCTTTTTGTTTAACTCCGTCGCATATTCGGTAAGTTCTTTGAAAACAAAAGGACGAACTTTAAATGAAACATAGCGTCCGCTGAGTTCTTTGACAAACTCACTTGACAAAAGTTTTGAGTTTGAACCTGTGATGAAAACTGAGCAATCGTTTAGCCGCAGCGTTTTGCACGAGTCCTGCCAACCGTCAAGATTTTGTATTTCGTCAAAAAATAGATAGGTTTTCCCCTCTTTTTTATGGCTTTGCACATATTCTATCAAGTCCATTGCGCTGTTGATTTTTGCAGTCACAATGCGATTTTCAAAGTTAAGATAGATTATATTGTCACTTTTTTGCTTTATTTCATCAACAATTTGCTCTAGAATAATAGATTTTCCACATCGACGAATGCCCGTAATGATTTTTATCAAATCAGAATCGTAAAATTCACGCACTTTTTCAATATAGTGTTCTCTTTTTATCATATTTACCCTCACATACTGCTTATTTATGCTTATTATACACTATATTATTGACAAAGTCAAGAAAATTGTTCAGTAGTACTGAACAATTTTACTAAATTGCGCATTTTTGTTCAGTACTACTGAACAATTTTTCGTTTTTTGCAAAATTGTTCAGTACAAAAAAGTAGTGCAAAATATTTGCATTGAAAAGTAAATTATGCTATAATTGCGCATACAAAATGTTGTAGTATTATTGCCAAATAGAATGACACCACCCTTTAAAGGTTATCAAATTCATTTTGCATACATATTAGCCAACATTATAAAAAAGAATATAATAGGAGAAGCATTATGAACAAAATTCAAAGCATTATACTTTCAGTTATTGCGGTCGTTTGCGCACTCACTTTTGTTGGATGTGGCGGCGACAAACCACCTGAAGAAACTAAGTACAAAATCACACTCACACAATCCGAAGATTATTCGCTTACGTCAAATATGGAAGAAGGCGTTTTTGGAGACGCGGTTACTATTACTGTCGAACTCAAAAATTTTGAAAAGAAATTGACCGCTGTTACTTATCGCAGCGAAACCGAAACGGACAGAGCAAGCCGACAGAGCGACACAACATTTGCATTTATTCTCACAAAAGATGTAACAGTTGCAGCAGTTCTTGAAGACTATGTCGAAGTTCTTGCGACCGATTCGACTTCACGACCTTTTGCAGCGTTCTCATCTTCTAACACAAAAACGCTCGTTCCAAACAACGGCAACTGCAGTATGTATATTTCGCTAAACGCGTCATATATGACAATTTTAAAGAGTGAAATCACTTCATCAAACCAAAGCGTTATTCCAAACGATGCGTTCACTCTAGAAAATCGTTTTCAAAGCCAAAGCAACATCATCATTGGCACAAACCTTGCTGTTGATACGACAAAAATTCACAACGGCACAACGTGGGTCACAATCGCACTCACAAACGGCAACAGTTCGTCACAAAAAGGCACACTTGTCGTCAAATTGACAGTTGCAGACACAATCAATGTTGAAACGTGGACAGAAACAGTTATTTTTGACACAAGCAATTTGCCAGCAAAATATAAAAATCAAGACACCAACTTCTACATCTCTTTCAATGACCAAAACTATATAAATGGTATGAATGTAGAGGAGTACATTGCATTTGAAAATCAAAAAATTGACAATGGAAAAATCTCAGTCAATTTGACTTATGCCGTCGGTCACAAATACTTTGTATCATTCGGAATCGTTGATGACGAAACACCTGCAAACAGCATTTGGTTCACACTAAGCGAAACTATTGGTAGCGGTTCAACCGCAACCGGTTTCAACCAGTACAAAAATGGAATGTTGTCTTTCATTCAAAATGGCAGCACTTTGACAATCGTTGCTACAAGTAACGATTAATTGCTAACAAAAATAAATGCTAACAAAAATAAATGCTAACAAAAATAAATGCTAACAAAAATAAATGCTAACAAAAAAACAGCATATCGCGAACTTTGCGATATGCTGTTTTTTATTCATTTTCATTCGTTGTTTTCTTAGTTATCTTTCTAGTTGTTGTTTTCTTCTCAGTCGGCTTTTTTGTTGCTGACTTTGCCGATGTTTTTTTTGCCGATTTAGCGGCAAGCTCTTTCTCGTCTGTTTCAGTTTTTGTAACTGCTTTTTTCGTCACCTTTTTTGCCGTTTCTTTTGGTGTGGTCTCTTTTGCGGCAGTCGTCTTTTTAGTTGTTACTTTTTTAGAAACTGTCTCTTTCGGCGTTTCATTTTCCCTTGCTTCATTTGCTACGACCGCTGTTTTAGATACTTTCTTTGTTGTCGCTTTTTTGACCGTTTCTTTTGGCGTAACTTCCTTTACGGTGACCGCTTTTTTAGTACCCGATTTTTTAACTTCATCTTTTGCTGTTGCGTCATTTTTAGTCGCAAAATTTGAAATATCTTCTTTTTTAGTAACTGCTTTTACAGTTTTCTTTACAGGTGCAGGCTTTTTAGGTACTGCTTTTTCCGTCACGGTTTTGCGCTCGGCGGCTGTTTTTTTCGGTGCGGTTTCGGTTATTTGCGTGATTTGTGACTGCTCCGCACTTTCATTAAATTTGATTTCCTTATGATATTCTTGCACGGCGTTGTAGATGCGCCCTTGCTCATCCACGTTATGTAGTATCCCAATTTTGACCCGCGCAGTCGCGTTGACAAGCAGTGCTAAGAACACAAACTCAAAGATTAGCCCAAATATGATGACGATTGTCCAAAACCAAATCGGCGCGTGCAGTGCGCCTGCGAGTGCAAACGCGGTTATCATTGCTAGCAGCGTTACGACGGCGCCAACCGCTCCGAGCCAAAAGTCAAACTTTGGCGTGCCTTTTGTTTCAAACTTCTCAATCGAATGCTCGATATTAAAGACCGCCGTGTTGCAATCAAGCGGCGCGTACATTGTTCTAATTCGGTGCGCTAAGTCTTGTTCCGCTTTCATTTTGTCGACTATTTTTTTGTCGAGCAGTTGCGCGTCTTTCAAGATGCCGATGCTGAATATGTCGCCGAACATAAACAAGAAAAGGTTGTAAATTTTGAGGCGCAATTTTGTGATGAACTGCCCAAACTTGCCGTGCTTGCGCCTCAGGCAGACGACTTCTTTGCCCGCGCGCCATTCATTTACCATATCGTCCATAAGCGTGGTGTCATACTCGGGCGTCATTATGATTGTCGCGTCGCCGCTTGCCCTGTCCACACCCGCCATAACTACCTGCTGGTAATCGTCGCTTTCGCGAACCGCGATTATATGCGCTTTATCTTTCAAGCGGTCGTGCAGTTTTTCGACAAACTCAAACTCCTGATTTGTCGTCACTATGATTTCGTGTTCGTCCGAAAGATTTTGCGCACGCGCGTCCACTTCGTCGACAAATGAATAAATGTTTTCCGCGTGATTGAATAATGGTACAACAACTGATAATTTCATTTTTTCTCCTTTATCGGCATTCGACGGCAATCTATCAAAAACATTATAATATATTTTGCTGAATGTAATTTTATTATACAATAAATTGGGAAAAAATGCAATTATTTGACGACAACATTGTCAAATAAACTGCATTAAAAATTTCACTTTTCAACTGACAAAATGTAGCCGCCGCCGAGGCAAAGTTCGCCGTCGTAGAGGACAACGAATTGACCTGCGTTGACAGCGCGTTGCGGTTCGTCGAAATCGACGCGCACATTGCCGTCGTCCAAAATTGTGGCGGTCACGGAAAACAGTGGTTGGCGGTGGCGGTATCGCGCCATACATTTAAATGTTTTCTCTTTTGGAACATTCGGTATAAAATTGAAATCACACGCGATAAGCGCGCGGCTCAATAGTAAACTTTCGTCGTGCGAAACATACACGATGTTTTTCTTGATGTCTTTATCGACGACAAACCAGCGCTCCAGCGTGTCGCCCTTTTGTCCGCCGACGCCCAAGCCGCGACGCTGCCCGATTGTGTAATACAAACTCCCTTCGTGCTTGCCAACGACTTTGCCGTCAAGTGTGCAGATGTCGCCCGCTTGACACGGAACATAGTTTTTCAAAAATTCGCGAAACTTGCGCTCCCCAATAAAGCAAATACCTGTGCTATCTTTTTTGTCCGCGTTGATAAGCCCTTGTGCGCGCGCGATTTCGCGAACCTCAGGCTTTGTCAAATGCCCGATTGGAAAGAGGACGTCTTGCAGTTGTTCCTGACTCAACTGATTGAGAAAATAGGTTTGGTCCTTGTTTTCGTCGACTGCGCGCAATAGATAGTGTGCATCGTCTGTATGGCGAATTTGCGCGTAATGCCCTGTTGCTATGTAGTCGGCGCCGATAGACTTTGCAAACTTCAAAAACGGCTTGAATTTGACTTCACGATTGCACAAAACATCGGGATTTGGCGTGCGCCCTTTTTCAAAGTCGGCAATGAACGACGCAAACACGTTGTCCATATATTCTTTTGAAAAATTGACTGTATAATAAGGAATACCAATTTTCGCACAAACGCGTCTCACGTCGGCGTAGTCTTGCTCAGCCGTGCAAGAACCGTTGGCGTCCGTCTCCTCCCAGTTTTTCATAAACAACCCGACGACGTTATAACCTTGCTCTTTTAATAAATACGCTGTAACCGACGAATCGACGCCGCCCGACATTCCTACAACAACTGTTTTCTTGTCCATATGTTCATCCTTTTGCTTTGCTTTTTCATTTTATTTGCAAAATACTATTGCTGCCATATTGCCGCAACATTTGCTTTCACATTATTTTGTAATTCATTATACCAAAAACAAGCCAAAATTTCAAGCGTTATATCAAATTATTTGCTCATTTCAGTATTTCATTTGATATTTTCGCATTTATGATAAATTTGATAGTATTACTCACTTTTTTGAGAGGGTATACTATCATTTTTTGATAGTATACCCTCTCAAATGTGTTATTAATTTTTATTATTATAATTGTATTTTTATGCTTTTTATGCTGCAAAAATTTTAAAATTATTCGACTTTGTTTGAACTGCAAAGCACGTTGCGCATTTTTAATTTAATCAGTTCCTTGACATCGTCGCGCGCTGGTTGCAAGTAGTCGCGTGGCGAAAAATTTTCAGGGTGTTCAACGAGCGTTTTGCGCACGCTTGCTGTGAATGCAACGCGCAAGTCGGTATCGCAATTGATTTTGCACACGTTTGTTGTTTGCGCTGCTTGCTTCAAAAGTTCTTCTGGAACACCTTTTGCACCTGTCATAAGGCCGCCATATTTTGTGATTTGTTCGATTTTGTCTTGCGGAACACTGCTTGCACCATGCAAAACAATAGGATAACCCCTCAAACGTTCTTCAATTTGATGTAAGATGTCAAACCTGAGTTTCGCTTCGCCCTTGAACTTATACGCACCGTGACTTGTTCCAATCGCGACGGCGAGCGAGTCGACGCCTGTTGTGTTGACAAAGTATTGAGCCTCTTGCGGGTCGGTGAACATTGCGTCCGCGTTTTTCACTTTGACGTCGTCCTCAATGCCTGCAAGGCGTCCAAGTTCGCCCTCAACTGATGCGTCGTATTTGCGGCAGATTTCGACAACTTTGGATGTTATTTCAATGTTTTCATTGAATGGTTTGCTGCTGCCGTCAATCATAATTGAGTTGAACCCAATGTCAAGCGCTGCCTGCACTGCCTCAATCGTTTTGCCGTGGTCAAGGTGCAGCGCGATAGGGACGCTCGCATCCTCCATAACTGCTTGTATGAGCCTGCGCAAGAACTTTGGCGACACAATCTTGAATGCCGATTCGCTCACCGCCAAAATAACGGGCGATTTCTCCTCATTTGCCGCATCAACAATCGCGCGCAACATTGTCATATTTGAAAAATTGAATGCGCCAATTGCGTAATTGCCAAGCAGCGCGTTTTTTAGCATTGTTCTTTCCGAATGTAAGTTCATATATTCATCTCCATTTTAATTCGGTTTATTAAATAAATTGCGACATTGTTTTTATTTATTCCGCCGCAAACAACTTAATTCCCCTACTATCTACAGTTTGTATTATACCAAACTGCGCCCCAAAACACAAATGTTTTTATTAAAAACATTAATGATATATAGAAAAAGCGCACTTTTTTTGTGCGCTTTTTTGCTTGCGTCCAAAAGTTGGTCAAAACCTAACTATCAAACAGTTGTACCTGAGCCGTAAGCAGTTGTCCATTCTGCTGGAGCAGTTGTCCAAACTTGCTTTGCAGCGCCGTTTGCGTGTTGGATTGCTTCAACAACAACATTGACAGCATATGTTTTGTTTGCGTCAGTGTTAGTAAGTGAGGTTGGCACTGTTATGGACGTAATAAAGTCGTGAGAATCTCCCGCTTTGAACACTCCACCATAATAGTAATAGTTGTCTTCGCCTTTCGTCCAACCACTTGCAGTAACAACATCAACATTGACTGTCGCTGAGTCCGTGTTTGTGAGGGTCACTTTTGCACGAACAACTGAGTCAGAGGTTGATGCCGGTTGCGCAACTGCGATTGCTTGGTCGTAGACTGTCCCTGGCATTGCAGCGCCGCTAAACGTCAAAGTCGTTGCCGTTGCCCCGCCTTGTGTGACGCCGATTGTTACGGGATTACCAAGGGTAATAGTTCCCGCAACGTCCGCGCTACCTGTGAAGAACGCGCCTGTCAATCCAAGCACGACCGATGCCACCAACAACATTGAAAGCGCGATGATTGCAAAGGTTGTGCCGCTCATTCCGCGAGACTTAACTTGCGTTGCTTGACTGTGATTTGCTCCGTCACTTGTCACATTGTTGTTTTGCGCGCCGCTTTTGGGTTTACGTTTGTTGCTCTCCATTTTTCTCTCCTTATTAGTTTAGACAAGGAAAGGCTTGCTTTCTTGTCAAACATATTTTGGCTGTTTTGCCCCATTTTTATACATAAAACACACCTTTTACCAAAAAATTCCATACATTTGAAGCAAATTCATTATGTATAAACATTTTAAACTTTTTTATTAAACAAGAAAAAACTTTTTCAATATGAAAAACTTTCATTAAAAACATTTTGCAAAAGGTAGACAAAGCGACAAAAAAAGTGTATAATAAACATATAATTATGTGTATGCTTTCGTAACTCAACTGGATAGAGTGCTTGGCTTCGAACCAAGAAGTTGCGGGTTCGAGTCCTGCCGAGAGCACCAAAAAACACACCTTTTGTAAAGTCTCAAAATTTACCGAGACTTTTTTTTGTGAAGATAAGGTTATATCATTATTTTTTTCAATAAATAAAAAAACTATTTATAGCAATTTCGCGGTATTCAAAGTTAATAACAAATGTTTTGCGATTTAAAAAGAGTTGGAAGTATAGTTCCAACTCTTTTTGTATTTTGATAAAGTTGGAAGTGTAGTTCCAACTTTCTTGACAAAATGGGTATAATATTATATAATAT
>JBNMHN010000020.1:0-16678 GCA_050872805.1 Clostridia bacterium | reverse complement strand
CTACTATTTACAATTTGACTAACTAGAGAAAGGGCTACACTAAAAGTGTAGCCCTTTTCTTGTCGTGTATAGATATTTTTAGTCGTCTAGGTTAAATGATTTCATTATATCTTTCAAGTCCTCTTTAGGTTTCAGCGCTTCGAGCATATCAAATTGATTGTCGTCGGCAGACTGAGACTTGCTGAGACTTTGCTCTAAAGCGTCAAGATATTTTGATTTTTTCTCAGGCGAAATATCGGCGTCTTTATGGCTTGCCTTATACTGAAAATTATCAAAGTCCTCAAATTCACTTTTCAAAAACTTTTCAAACTCACCTTCGCCGTCGGTCGGTTTTTGTTGTGAGGCAAAGTCCATTTGCCTATATTCTTCCCTTGCTTTCTCAGCAGTGTCGGCTCTTTTAACTGTTGCTGTAGGTTCAATGACGTTTTTTCTTTTCTTTACGTCGTTATTCGCATTTTTGCCCCACATTCTTGACAAGAGTGTTTTAGCATAAACCTTTTCCGCAGTACTGCTCACATTGCTTGGCATTTGCGAAATTTCGTTTTCCTTTTGCAAAATCTTGTTTAGGGCTTCTTGAAATTCGTTAAACAAAGTTGATATACCACTCATCTTATTAATATTAGGATACAAGGCTCGTATTTCGTTTAGGATATTGCTCCACTTTTTGTAGAGGACTTTTACCCGTTTTATCTCAAGTTCGTAGACCGTCTTTGCGCTAGATTCGATTTCTTTTGCAGTTTCTACGGCGACAACAAGCGCGTTTGAGATTTGGTCATCCTTGCTTTTATAGGAGTCAAGTTCCAATCTCAGTTGCATAAGTTCCGCCTGAATTTGCATTTTGTCTTGATTCAGTTTTTCAATTTGTTGTTCGTACTTAGAACTCAATTCAAACAAATACTTGTCGACTTCTTTTTTATTGTATCCCTTTCGTTCAATGTCAAAATTATTCATCACTTTCTCCTTTTGTTACTAAAATGCGTACCCCACACAACTAATAGCAGTCAAAATTATCGCAATGCAAAATGATTTTAGGTAAAGTTTGTTCTTGAACACCAAAAACGTCACTAGCAAACTAACTGCAATGCCAGCAAGCATTGTTGGTAGTACATAATAGAACTTTAGGTCAAACCCTTGTTTGACTGCAAATGCTGCCCCGACAAGAACAAGTGCTATCCCCGAAAATATAGAGGAGTCGCTATAGAATAGCACGCCGCGCGTCAGCACTAAAATGCCCATCATCACAAGAAATATTGGAAACCAGTATTCCTCAATAAAGCCAAAGTGCTTGACTCCACATAAATTTAGTACAAAGCACAACACATATAGTGCTATAACTGTTCCAAAAACAATATTATAAACCTGAATTTTCCTCATTTATGTTTTCCTTTTAGCTGTTTTTATTTGGCTTGTCATCTATAGAATCACTTACCATTTCTTTAGCGTTAGTGCGCTGTAAATTACTATCCCTATCGTTTTCTAACACATTTGCAGCATTGCCTTTTTTATTTTGTTTGGCTGGCTTTGAATGCGTTTTTTGTATATCTTGTGGCTTTTCAGCGCTTCCTTGCTTTTGTTGTTTTGCTTCAACTGCGGCTTGCACCCTCTTGCGAGCCAAAATCTGCATAACAACCAAAATGACAATTCCTGCTATTATAAATCCAATACTAACAACTTGTGAAACGGGTATCTTTGTGCCAGATATGAACAAAATCTCACTTTCTTGGCGCATTCCCTCAAGGATAAATCTTTCAATTCCGTAGAATATCAAATATGCGGCTGTAACAATTCCGTAAGACTTTGTCTTTTTGAAAAGAAACATCAAAAGGACAAAACCCATTAGGCATAACATACTTTCGTAGAAGAACATCGCATAGTGCCATTCACCCAGTCTTTCTATGTACACTGCAAATGGAAACCACTGTTGCGCAGTGTCCGTGACTACTTGTCCATACACTTCTTGATTGGCGAAGTTCCCCCACCTGCCGATTGCTTGCGCAATAATCAAACTCGGTGCAACAATGTCCGTGATTTGCAAAAGGCTTTTATTTCTTATAACTGAATATAGGATAAGCCCTATCAGCCCGCCGATGATACCGCCATAGATTGCCATACCGCCGTTCCAAATCGCGATTGCCTCAGCAAAAGTATAAGATTGCCCTGAAAAAATGATGTAATATATTCTCGCGCCGATTATCGCAAGCGGAAAGCACCACAACAGTAGTTCATACGGAAAATCTTTGCTATAGCCTTTGAGTTTTGAATTGTAGCACGCAATCAAAACAGCGACAAGGACACCTGTCGCTATAATGATACCATACCATTTGACCGTTAGACTCCCTAGCGTGAACGCGACTCCAACTTCAAGCAAATTAGTCATTGTTCTTCTCCATTGTTTGTTATTATATCACATAAATGAGAAATGTCAAACTAAATCTATATTAAGAAACAAAAACTTTAGTTTCGCCGATGTCTTCTTCACTTGGATTGAGCGCGATTTTGCTGATTGAAATCTCATAGGCGACCTTGTTTTCGACTGTTTCGTCGTCGATTTTCTTTTGGTATTCGCGGCTTTGAATGCGTCCTTGAAGAATGACCTTTTCACCCACTTCAATAGTTTTGACAAAGCGCGCGTTACGCCCCCACGCGATGCAAGGAATATAATCTGATTTATTATAAGCGCGATTTACTGCGAGCAAAACGTCTGAAATTTCGCGATTGAATGGCGTTGTTCTATAGATTGGCTCTTTGCAAACAAAACCCGACAATTCTATAATATTAGTAGGTGCATTTTCAACTTTTGGGATGATTTCGCGCACAAATATTGTGAGTGCTAATTTACTTTTGCCGTCAAGTTGTTTGTTATAACTTCTAAATTGCCCTTTCAATGCGATAAAATCGCCACATTTTATATTTTCTTCTTTCAAAATTCTTTCCGAAATTGTGATTGGGAGAATGTCGCACTGAGACGAAAGTCTTTCCACTTTCAAAAACATATCGTAAAAACCTTCACCATAAACTTCGTGGCTAAATACTGCCTCACTTACTACTTCCCCGTAAACATAGACCTTGTTGTTGTTCATTTGTTCATAATTCATTATAATTCCCTCCATTTGTACATTATGAATTTTTTATTTGTATACCTTGACTGTTGATTGAGTAATCATTTTGGTAGATAAGGTCCCCGATATTCGTGACTTTAAAACCTTTCTTTTGCAACCTGTCAAGTACTATTGGTAAAGCGTCCAAAATGTGGTCTGAATTGTTGTGACAAAGGATGATGCTCCCGTTTTTTGCACCGTTGATGATTCTAAGCGAAATTTGCTCAGCACTCAGTCCTTTCCAATCTAGCGAATCGACATCCCATTGAATTGTTTTTAGGTTCAAACTATTGGCAACTGAAATCAAGTCGTTGTTATACGAGCCGTAAGGCGCACGAAACAAAGTAACTTCTTTGTTTGTAATGTCCTTGATTTTTTTAATGCTCGTTTCAAGTTCAAATTTCATTCCGTCCTTGTCAAGTTTGCACATATCGGGATGCGTGTTTGAGTGTGTTCCTATTTCAAATCCATTTTCATCAATCTTTTTCACAATGTCACTATATTTATCAACCCAAAAACCAACTAAGAAAAATGTTGCATTGACGTTATATTCCTTGCAAATTTCCATAATTTTTTCTGTTTTGTCCGCTCCCCACGCCGCATCAAATGAAATTGCAACTTTGGCTTCTTGCGTTTGCACGCTGTAGATTGGAACTTTCCTTATCGACTGTCCCAAATATACGCCAGCAACCGTGCCGCCATCGAGATTAACACACAATAGCGCCAGCAACACAAAAACCAAAAACAGTTTTTTAATACTACTTAATCGAAAAACTATGAACTTCATTGTTGCACCTCAATTATAAAAGAAATAAATTTGAAAAAAATGAGAGATTTTGTCGAAAAAATGTATATTTTATCAAATAATGTTGATTTTAAAATACTATTGTTTTCTAAATAATATGAAAACAAAAAAAATTTTAGAACTTTTTAATATAAAGTGGTACACAAAAAGAAAAACGTGAATAGTATGTAATAGGTTCTTTGCTTACTTCCCTACACCTGCAAAGAACCTAACTCTTGACAGACAAGGATGAACTGATGAGCATACTAAAACTTACCGACGTGAGTTTGAATTACCATTCAAAAAAAGGCGAAACCCCAGCATTAAAAAACATTAGTTTTGAAGTAAACGAAAATGAATTTATTGCCATTGTTGGTCCTAGTGGTTGCGGCAAAACAACAATTTTGTCGCTAATATCTGGGCTACTCAAGGCAAGCAGTGGGTCAATAACAACATTAAATGACGACCAAATCGGCTATATGTTTCAGCGCGACCACTTGTTTGAGTGGCGCACAATTTGGCAAAATGTTATACTTGGATTGGAAATTCAAAAGAAAAAAAATCAAAAAAATTTTGAATACATTGAATCGCTATTGAAAAAATACGATTTATATGAATTCAAAGACAAATTCCCGCGCGAACTTTCAGGCGGAATGCGACAACGCGTCGCACTCATCCGCACACTCGCGCTCAATCCACAAATTTTGCTACTTGACGAACCTTTTTCAGCGCTTGACTACCAAACGCGACTCAACGTTTGCGACGATGTTTCAAACATCATTGCTTGCGAAAAGAAAACTGCAATCTTAGTTACGCACGATATTTCAGAGGCAATCTCTATGGCAGATAAAATAATCATTTTAACTCCACGACCAGCAAGTGTGAAAAAGATATTATCTATCGACTTAAAACAATACGGCTCCCCTTTCCATAGGCGCGAATGCCGCGAATTTTCAAAACTCTTTGACGAGGTTTGGAAAGATTTGGAGAACTAACTGATGAAAAATTTGAAAGAAAACTATTCAAATGAACACAATTTATATCTAAAGAAACTAAGAAACAAAGGCTTAATTGTTAAAGGAAGTCAAATTGGTCTACTGATAATTTTCATTGGGCTTTGGGAATTGCTAGCGCAAGTTGGCGCAATCAATTCATTCATTACAAGTTCGCCGTCACGAATCGCCAAGACGATTGGCGAACTTTGGGCAAGCGGAGAACTATTTACCCATATGGGTGTAACATTGTTTGAAACCATTGTTGGATTTTTGCTCGCATCATTTTTAGGAACACTCATTGCAATCGGGCTTTGGTGGAGCGAAACGATTAGAAAGATTTTAGAACCTTACATTGTCGTTTTGAACAGTCTACCAAAAATTGCGCTCGGTCCACTCATCATAATTTGGGTGGGCGCAGGCACAAATGCAATCGTTGCAATTTGTGTGTTGATTTGCATTATCATTACCATAATAACAATGCTAAACGCCTTTCTATCTTGCGACAACGATAAAATACTACTGATGAAATCTATGGGTGCAAACAAATTCACGATTTTGACGAAGTTGATATTACCTTACTCCGCACCTAACTTTATTTCAATGCTAAAAATCAATGTCGGAATGAGTTGGGTTGGCTCAATCATCGGTGAATATCTATCAAGCAAAGCAGGGCTTGGATATTTGATTGTATACGGCTCACAAGTCTTTAGACTCGACCTTGTGATGACAAGCACAGTACTGTTGTGCGTCCTTGCAAGCCTAATGTACTTTGCCGTTGCACTACTTGAGAAATACTATATTAAAAAACATAGATGAACTATAGATAAAGTTACACAAAATGTGCAACCTAGATTAAATAAAAAACCTGCACAATAAACCCCCACAAACTAAAATTGTGGGGGTTTTATTATTAAATAATAACAAAAAAAACTTGCCCCTGCAGCAAGTTCTTTTGTTTAATTTAAAGTTTTCATTTTACAATAACTTAACATTTCTATGATAAATTATTTTTTGTGGCAATCACAATTTGGGTCTGAGCAACCACATTGTTCGTCGTGGCAGCCACAGTCGCAACCGCAATCGCACGCTTCATCTTGGCAACCGCAGTCGCAAGAATCGTCACAATGGTCGTGACATCCACAATCACAGCCGCAGCCGCAAGCGTAGTCGTTAGGGTCAAGTTCTACAACTGAAAAACCTTGCACAAATTCAGCGCGTGGCATTTTTTCGGTTGTGAAGAAACCAGGCTCGCCTTCCAAAACGTCGAGCAATCTGTTTACAACTGTTGCGCAAGTGAGTTCAACTGTTTGTGGCTTGTTGACAACGATTGTTGTTGTCGGTTCGCCCTCAACAGTCCATTCGTTGCTGTCAAATTCGTCACTGGCGTAAACCATACCAACGCATTCAGTTTCAAGTGTGATTCCTTCTTCAGTTTCAGTTGTTACAACCGCGCTCATACCGCGAGCATCCCCTGCTTTGATAGTCATACCAAGTGTTTCTGATTTCAAATCCTTGTCATAAACTTGTGGCACACATTTCTGTGTTTGGCTTTTTACAGTTAGCCCAAGTTGTGAGCAAAGCCAGCCGTTTGTATTCCACATATATGAAGGCAAAAAGTCCCCATTGTTGATAAGTTTTTGTCTTTCTTTTTCACTAATGTTGTCGACAACTGCAACTTGTTCGTCAAACTCTTTCAAAGTAAGCCCTGCACCGTGAGCGCGCGCAAGTGCAATGCCGTAATCTTCGACATTATAACTTGTTCTGCCACGAATCTTCTTGATTGATTGAGTCGACCCAGCAATTGTTGTGATAAGGTTGCCCCAATATACATCTTGATAACCCGAACCGCAAATTGTGCAGCCAGTTTCCTTTGCAAGTGCATCGATTTCTGCTGTCAATTCTGGGTTTGAGTTCCAAGGATAGAACGCTTCTTCACAAGTAGTGATAGCATTGACACCACATTCAGCGCAAACAAGCAATGGTTCTTTCAAATCTTTGAGCAAACTCATTGTTGCTACGATACAAATATCAGGATTTGCTTTTGCAAAAACATCCTTTGCATCTTTTGCGTCATCAATTTTCACGTCATAATTTTTGCCGTCATTGATAACAACGCCAATGTCCTTTCCAATTTTGTTTTTGTCAATATCAAAAGCGCAAACGATTTCGCCGCCCTTTTCATAGACGTATCTCATCAAATATTGAGACATTTTGCCACAACCATACATTGCGACTCTTAGTTTTCTTTCCATTATAACCTCCGGAACACTAATATTTTAACTAATATCAATATTTTTGTCAATTAAAATAAAACTATTCCGCAAATTTTTTGAAAAATTTACAAAAAATAACATTTTATGTCTTATATTTGTCAAAATGCAGGTATCCAAACCCTTCGGCGTTGCGGTCTTTGACGATAGGCGTGCAAAAATGTTGCAAAAGCGATTTTATTTGATTAGGTGAAATTTGGTTGTTATATTTCTCAATTATTAGTGCGCTAAGTCCCGCAACCATAGGCGCACTAACACTTGTTCCGCTCATTTGAGTGTAATCGCTTGTGAGCCCACAGGAAATAATGTTCACACCCGAAACAATTAAATCGGGCTTGTAAAATTCAAACGCGGGCCCGCGCGAAGAAAAGTCTGCGATTTTAAATTTATCCTTATGGTATAGTTCGTATTCGTCGCGCCCGTCATCTAGCGACCCGACCGTGATAATCTTTCTACTTGCACCTGGTGATTTTATCGTTTGTTTGTCGGGTCCACTATTACCGCCCGCCGCAACAACAACGACGCCGCTATCCCAGAGCCGTTCCGCCCCTTTCATTAGTGGGTCGCTTTTTGATGTCGGAACGGCACCAAAACTCATACATACAACTTTTACATTGTACTTTTCCTTATTATCAAACACCCATTGCATCGCTTCAAGCATTTCAACTGATGTAGATTGTCCTTTATCATCTAGTGCTTTGATTGAAATTAAGTTGCAGCGCGGCGCAAACCCACAGTATCTTCGCCCACTCATCATACCGTTACCGCCAACAAGCCCCGCGACAAAAGTGCCGTGTCCATTGTCGTCGTACGGCTTTGCATTCCCAACTAAATCACTAATATTAGATTTTTTATTTTCATTATTATTGTTTTCTTTGTTTATAAGGTCAACAAACTTGATAATTCGACTTCGAGGATACAAAAAATCTAAATGCGGGCGAATGCCCGTGTCGATTACCGCAACTGTTACGCCTTTGCCAAAAATTCCCGCAGTATAAAACTCATCTACCTTGATAATTGCTTTGGCAATCACACTTTGTGTAAAAACGTTCGCTTGCGACGCAACAAACACGACATTATTTATAGTCGTCAAATTTTGCAGTTCTTGAAATTCAATTTCAAGACAAATCGCATTTATAAACGGAAACGCTGCTTTGATTTTATAATTTTTTAAATTAAACAAATTCATTGCCTTTTCAAAATCTTTGACGAAAACAATGATTTGAATGCAAAATGGCTTATCTTGTAGCGTTTTTACCATTTGAAACAAATGATTATCTAGTTTTTGCATAACACTCCCATATACTATATATGGTGTATTACAAATTTATAATACACCATATATAGTTAAAAATATTTTTACTGAATCAAAAGCAAAAGATTTCTCATCTTTTCGCGTTGCTCCTCACTAAGTAGTGGCGAAATGATGTTTGCGATGTTTTCAATTTCTTGTGGATTAAATGTTCCGTTGCGCTTCTTCTCATTAATTAAATTAAATAATTCCGCAATCAGTTCTGGCTCGCTCAAGTTTTGAAACTTGTTGATTAATTCTTCTACTTGTGTTCCGTACTGGTCTTTGAGTGTTTGCATCGCATCTTGTTCTTCTTGACTCATATGCCCTTCTTCCGCTTTACTCACAAAGTCATTGATGTTGGTGTCTTTAAAATCTTTTATGTCCATATACACTCCTTTTGTTTATTAGAACATTATATATTATGCGGTCATAAAATATTTTGACAATTGATTTGAGGATGATATGAACAATATTGAAAATTTGTACAGTGTCGTTAAAAATTTTTTGCCGTATGCGGGCAATTATTTGAAAGGTTCACCAATTGAGCCATATCTTCCACAACTGCAAGGAATGATTGATATGATAGAATCTTTTGGCGGAATTGAAACCATTTCAAACTTGCTCAGCGGACTGTCTCAAACAAAAAATGCAAGCGCACCTGCGCCTGCTATTTCTAGTTTTTCAAATAATTCAAATCCTACTCAACAAGTGGTAATTCAAAGAAGCTCAAATGGACTTAAGAACATTGATAGTTACAATAGAATTTAATTTTTTCTAAAATTCATTTCAAATCTTGTGCTATATCGCGCTTTATTCTTCAAAACTTTTTCAGCATACGCGTTTGTTTCCTTATAAGGCGTAGTTTTCAAGGCTTTGTCGTCACTAGAAAACTCGCTTGATAGCAACCACGTCTTGACTTGTCCTTCCCCTGCATTATATGCGCAAAGCGCAGTGTATTCATCCCCAAATTTGTCCAGTAGATAACGCAAGTAGTATGCCCCCATATTAATGTTGTACTGCGGTTCGTATAGTTTTGCAACACTAAAATCAATTTGCATTTTGTCCGCAAGCCATTGTGCCGTGGCGGGCATTAGTTGCATTAGTCCAATTGCTCCAGCGCGCGATTCACTTAGATTGTCAAAACTGCTTTCTTCATTAATGAGACTTGCCAGCAATTCGGGCTCTATGTGATTTACATAACTTGCCGTCTCAATCTCTTGCTTATACTTTAGTGGGTACAAAACTTGCACGTACGCATAGGTTGTTAGCAACGAAATAACTGCCACTAGCAAACTCATAGTAATAGAAACTATTTTAATTTTATTCATACTTTATATTATGTAATATTGACATTATTATACTACAAGCATAGTGCAAGTATTTGTTTTATGGATAAAACTTGCGCATAAGAAAATGCTAAAAAACATAATTATAAATATGAAAACAATTACAAAAACTCAAAAAACAACAATTTTGTTGACATTTGCATTATTTGTCATAATTTTGTTTCTAATTATCAATCCAAGTAAATACATAAACTCTGCATACAATGGAATATTGATTTGGGCGAAAGCAGTTTTGCCCGCCCTGTTCCCCTTCTTTTTCATCACGCGTCTTTTGACTGAGTTGGACGGGATAAAAATACTTGCGAACTACTTTCAAGGCTTAATGCAAAAGGTTTTCCACGTCAATGGAATGGGTGCGTATGTGTTTTTAATGAGTATGATGAGTGGATATCCCGTTGGCGCAAAAATCACAAGCGAATTATATGAAAAACGACTGATAAGCAAAGACGAAGCGGCACGGCTCGTCACATTCACTTCCACCTCAGGGCCATTGTTTGTAGTTGGAACAGTTGGCGCAGGTATGTTTGTCAACGCTAAAATGGGCTTTATAATTCTAATATCGCACTTTCTAGGTGCAATGCTCAACGGCATTTTGTACCGAAATCATAAGTATAATCAAACAACTTCAAGCACAAAAACAAGGTTTGAATTTGAAAAAATATCTGACAATATTTTAGAAAAATCTATGCTAAGCGCAATTAATTCAATTTTGATTGTCGGCGGGTATATTGCCGTATTTTTCATATTGATTGATATTTTGAGTGATATAGGCCTAATATCAGTGCTAAGTGCATTGCTTGATATGTTTTTCTCACTTTTTGGTATTGATAGTTATTTTTCAAATTCAATCGTCGTGGGTTTTATCGAAATGACGCGCGGCTGCTATGAACTCTCAACATATTTCACTGACTACACTATCGCAACAATGGTTTGCACATTTATCATAAGTTTTGGCGGACTTTCTACAATGCTTCAGGCAATGACATTTTTGCAACGCTGTGAAATTAAACTCGGTTTCTTCTTTAGACAAAAAATAACACACGCCTTTCTTGCGTGTGCTATCTCCTATATTTTTTGCTTGATATTATAGCTTGTTACACAAATCTTTGAGCCTTTGCGTTTCAAAACGCACGGACTTGATTTTTGCGGAACTACTTATGATTGCGTCGGCAAGTGCAAAAATTATAAGTTTGTTATTAATTCTCACTGCTTCTCTAAACGCTTTTAAGTAAAATTCTAGTTCTTCAAGTTTAAATTCCTTGATTTTATAATCATTGTTGATAATTTCTTGAATGTCGTCGGCGACTTTCAAAAGTTTTGCACTAATCTCACTAACATTAGCAGGTTTTTCTTGCACTTCGATTTCGTCGTCATCTTCTTCTACTTCTTTTGTCTTTGCGCCTTTTTGTTTGTATTTGTTCTGGTTCTCAAGGTTCAAAAGCGCATTTTTGAACGGCAAAATAAAATAATGTCCAAAGTTTGCATAGCAATCACTCAAAGTGCCATTGAACAAAAAGTATTTACTCATAAATGATTCAAAATCTATTTCACCATCCGCAATATGTTGCATTGTACTATAACACAATGCAACAATTTCATCATTCTCTTTTGGCATAATGAAATCTTTTTGTTGTGCTTGATGAATAGAAATCGCCTTGCCAAGTTCGGTTGTAAAGTCAAAATCTACCAAGCAGTTATCGACGACTTGCATCAAAGGTTCATCATTTTGAATAGTAAGCAAAAGCGTTTTTATATTTTCGCACCCAAGCATAATGTATTTTGCTTCAATAAAATTATTGCATTCCTTAACGAATGGTCTTTCAAATTCATTTTCATTTGTTTCCATATTATTACTCCAACTTTGATAGTATAACATAATACGAAAAAGAATACAAATATTTTTAGCATCTTTGTATTCAAAACAGTTGGCAAATCGAAAAAATTGTGATAAAATACACTTAACGTTTTTAGGAGGTAAAAATTTTGAGTACGCAATTTGTCCCTGATGAAACAGAAAATAAACTAATTTTGTTGTTTGTCCTAGATAAAATGGAAATTCCTTTGACCGAAAACTCTATTATGGATATCACAACGAGCAAAAATTCGTGGCTTTCTTATATGGACTGCAAAGATATTTTATGGCAGTTGGTCAAAGCAAAGTTTGTTTATTACGAACAAAACCCAAACAGCAAAGAGGACGGTTTATATTCAATTACAGCAGAGGGACGTGATTGCTTGTCTCATTTTTTTGCTAGAATACCTCAATCTATTCGCGAGGACATTGCCACTTTTTGTAAACAAAATAGAATCAATTTTAAGCGCGCACAAGAATATGTATCTGTCTATCACAAAAACAATGATGGTTTTCATACAGTTGTTTTGAGAATTAATAGCCCTAAAGGGTTTCAACCCCTACTTAAAATTCAGTTGAAAGTAGACTCAAGGCGTAGCGCAATTGGTGCCTGCAAAAAATGGGAAGAAAAGACCCCTATCATTTACGAAAAGATTATTGAAGATTTGCTTGATTAGGAGGAAATATATGAACAAAAACGAAAGAATTTCTACTACTAAACCACAATCCTATTACAAACCCCAAGGAATTTGCTTTACACAATTTGTTATAAATTTTGACACAGATGAAAAAGGTGAATTAATTTGCCGTGATTTTAGAACACTTGGAGATGGCTGCAAAGGTGTAATTAGCATATTGAATCACACTATCAGTGGCAAGTACGCCAAAGATATTACGAAAGAATTATATGAAATGGGAGTTTGCAAAAATAACACTTCTTGCGCCATTGAACTCGCTAAAGCAATTGATGAAGCGGTGTTAGTTAATAGCGGCATTGATATATCGCAAATACCAAGTAGAAGAAAACCTCCAATTACCAGTGTTTTGCCGAACTCAAAGAAATAACGCTATATGTCAAATGTTGGAGTCGAATTATTAAAATGATTTATATATCAAAAAACGGTGTTAATTGCACCGTTTTTTGATATAGCATTTTAACTTTGAAAGTCAAGTTGGTTTTGTACTCACAGCCTGCTTTCAATTCCTTTATGCTGCTAACTTTGCTACAACTTTGTTTGCGATTGTGTTATCAACAACTTTGCTGAAAGCAACATTTGTTTTCAACTCGCCTGCTGTTCTAATAACATTGCAAAGGTTATTGTATGCGGTTTCTTTCATTGCTGGACTTTCTACCCACGCGTCGATTAGTTTGTAGCTTTCAACTGCATTTTTGATTGAAACACGTGTGCTGCCAGTAAATGACGGCATCAATGAATCAACTACTTTGTCAATGTCTTGAGTCATCAAAAAGTTATATCCTTTCATAACTGCGGTCAAGAATTTTTCAGCTTTTTCTGGTTTATCCTTCAAAAATTTTGATGTTGCCATAAATGCCGTATAAGGTACTTCGCCACTTTCTTGCCCGATTGAAGCAACTTTGTAACCCTTGCCTGCCGAAATATAATCACTTGCAGTTGGTTCAAACATTGTGCAGTAATCCCCTTGCCCGTTTTCAAAGGCGCTGACCATCATATCAAATGCGATATCCAAATTTAGAGTCATTTTATCACGAATGTTTTGTTGTTTCAAAACATATTCAAGTGTCATTGCAGGCATTCCGCCACGACGGCCGCCAAGGATTTCTTTCCCTTCAAGATTTGCCCACGAAAAATTTGTTTCCTGCGTGCGGCCGACAAGAATTGTGCCGTCACGCTTTGTTAATTGACCAAAAATTATAGGTTGGTCTTTTGAATTTTGCGCTGCAACATAAATTGCGGTTTCAGGCCCCAAAAGCGCTATGTCCGCTTGCCCAGAAATTAGTGCGGTCATTGATTTGTCTGAGCCGCCACCATTTGTGAGTTCGATTTTCAAACCCTCATCTTCAAAATAGCCATTGTTGATTGCTATATAAAGTGGTGCGTAGAATATACTGTGCGTGACTTCATTCAAACGGATTGTTTTGTCACTTTTCCCGCCACATCCACTAAAAGCAACAACAACTGCTAGTGCAATTGCCATTAATATATTAATAGATTTCATATTTCCTCCAAAGATTAATACTCAAAAGTATCACACTTAATTATATTCTAACTTTTTAAAATGTGTGAAAGTGAATTTTCTTTGAAAATGTTTGTATTTTAGTTTAAATTGTGATATACTAAGAAAGTTACGAACGAGGAAATAATGAAAATAAATATAGTACCAAACATTTTGAGCCTTTTTAGGCTTTTGCTTGTTCCTGTTTTTATATGTTGTTTCTTTTGGGTCAATAAGTATGTTGCACTCGCTGTTTTTGTTCTTGCGTGTTTGACTGATATGCTGGACGGCTATATAGCAAGACACTACAACGCAATTACTGAACTTGGCAAAATTCTCGACCCATTTGCTGACAAATTAATGAAAGCAGGCGCTTTAATTAGTTTAACAATTGCAAAACTCATTCCTATTTGGGTCACTGTTACAATGGTCGTTTGCGACCTTGCTATGATTATCAGCGGTTTTTGCATTTATAAAAAACAAATTACAATTCCAAGCAATTTTTTAGGCAAATTAGGAACGTGCCTTATCAGTCTAGGCGTTGTTTTGAGTTTCTTCACTGAGTGGCTCGGAAACGCTAATGTAATGATTATCTATATCGGCATTGCTACCGCTATTGTATCGGGTCTATACTACGTCTATATTTTCTTTACAGAAAAAATCGGCAAAAACAAGGCTAATAGTGATGACAATAAAACTGACTTAAATCAACAATAATAACGCAGCCAAAATTCTTCACTTTTCAACAAATTTGAAAATTTAAAGTCAAATATATTGACTTTGTTGCTGCATTATGTTATAATATTTGCGAGGTAAAAGTATGTTTGACAGTTTGATTTTAGGAGTTACACTTGCACAAAGATTGTCGCTTTGGTATGTAATTCTAGGAATGGTTTTGATTGTTATTGGCATTTCACTTTACATATTGTCAAGAAGATTTGCCGCAGCAATTCGCAAAAATGATAACATCGAACAAAATGATAAAGCACTCGTTGCAATTCGCATCATTGCTATGGTTATCTTTGTAGTCGGTGTCATTGTGTTTATTTTACCATAGGTAATTGTTTGCAAGCATTGCTTGCATTTGCTCCCATCGTCTAGTGGTCTAGGACGCCAGCCTCTCACGTTGGCAACACGGGTTCGACCCCCGTTGGGAGTACCAAAAAAAACGCGCTTAAATTTAGCGCGTTCTTTCTTTTTTCGGCACTATGTCTAATGTTGGGATTGAACAAATAAAAATCATATTAATGAACTTTATTTTATTAGCATTATATGTCATTTTTTTTGTACATACCCAAACATCTATTATGCAACTTTTTTTTAAATAAATTTATCGAGATAAAATTAATCGTCCTAATCATTGATAAAAGGCATTCCCCGTGCAAATAATCAATGCTATTGCAATTAGATACATAAACGATACGCACAAAATTGTCGCAACTAAAAAGCTCATATTTTTACCAATAGTGTACACAAAGTCGCTCATTCGCGAGTCCGAAATTGGTTCTATTATTGCAGAAGATAATTTCATCCCTAAGCTGAATATCGCAATCTTAACAACTGGAATTATTATAGTTGCAAAAAGCAAAAATAGTCCTGCCACACCTACTGCATTTTTTATGAGAATAGAACTAGACATTATCAAATTAAAACCGTCGGATAAGTAGCCTCCGACAATCGGTACATAACTTTTGATTGCGTATTTTGCAGTTTTGACTGATATCCCGTCGAAACTGCCCGCACTTATCCCCTGAATTGTAAGGAACGTAAAAAATAATGTCATAACAGTTCCAACTGTCCATTTAAATGCACTCTTAAAAAATGAAATAAATTTGTTTAACTTGACCGTAGAGCTTAAATTTCCAACTATCGTAAAAACAAATGTGCAAATAAATAGCGGGAATACAACATAATTAAATATTTGCATTACGCCCGAAACTAACACGGCAACCAATGGTTGGAAAACGCTAACCGAAACAACGCCTCCAAGTCCTGCAAGTAATGTGAGCATTATTGGAAACACTAATTGCATTTGCGCTTGCAGCGAGAGCAATAATTCTCGCGTCATATTTGCAAAACTTAAGACGGACGTAGATAAAATTACTATGATTATACCAAAACAAACAAAATGGACAATATCTGCTACCGATTTATCGTTTGATTTGACGCGCAAATTAGATATAAAGCTACTAAGAATTGCTATTGCGCAAATTGTAGCAAGTAGCGGGATAAAACTCAATAATTCATCAAATATTATGTTAAAGACTTGTCCTATAAATGAAGTTTCATTTGAAGAAAAATCACTTGTCAATAGTTTTGTGATTTTGTCCGCAAATTTGGTCGAGCCATATATTTTTTTCTGCTCCTCACTTATTTTGTCAAGAATATCTTGAAATCCGATAAAGTCTATACCCTGTAATTGTTCATCAACTGTTTCAGTCAATTGTTGCTCAGTCGACTTTCCTGTTGCAACCGAATCTGCTGCAAAAACATTAAAAACACATCCAAAATTGACTAGCAACAATGTTACTATTGCTATTATTGCAAGCAAAATGCACACAAATTTGTTTTTTGGTAAATAAGTTTTTTTATTGTGTGCTTTTGCTTTCAAATATGCTAATTCGTATGTGTTTTTTCTCATAACAAACCTGTTATTATATTTATTATTGAAATGAATATAGGAATAGCAAGTACCAAAATAACGATTTTACCGCCAAGCATAATTTTGTCAGCAATGGATGAGTTGCCACTATCGGCACACAAACTTGCGCTAAATTCAGTGAGATACCCCACACCAATTATTTTTAACAAAACGCTAAATAGGTCACTGCTCACGCCCGTTT
>JBNMHN010000019.1:0-17406 GCA_050872805.1 Clostridia bacterium | reverse complement strand
TTTATCACAAATCCACACACGTGTATCTATGACGCGCTCGCAGGCAGTGAAATGAGTGATAAGTTCTTTAAACTTGTCGCGTGGTACGACAATGAATGGGGGTATTCAAACAAAACCTTGGAACTCATCCGCGTTATGGAAACAAAATAGTTTGCCTTTATTTTTCAAACAGTTTTTGTTGATTAAAATAGTTTGTTATAACTAAAATAAAATGTTATCCATAGTAAAATAATTATTTGTGCTTTGTCGAAAACAAATAATAAAACAAGCGTGCAATTTTGCGCGCTTGTTTTACCTTATATAACTTCGACTTTGATTGTTTCGCCGTTGTCGGCGGATTGGTACATTATCCAAACGCCGCTGCCAAATTCGTTTGTAATGTCAAACGGTACCCACTGGCTGGAGTCCGCTATTTCGATTGGCGGGCTTTGTTTTTTCTCTTGCACGACGCCATAGCACAAATATTTCGGTTTGCCGTCGTCGTAAATTATGCCCATAATGTACGGGTCATCGACGCCCTCAACTTCTATCCATTTTGAGTTTTCAATAATGTTAGTTAGTGGCGAAAATACGGGATACTTTGAAAACATATCGTCATATTGCGCTTTGATTAGCCCATAATAATAAGGTTCGGTATTTTGTAAATCGTTTTCATTTTCAATGCCATTTGTTGCGTCATTATCTATGCCAAAATCGCTATTTTGTGCGTTATCTTGCATAATATGACAGTTATCTTGTATATTTTGTGCAGTATGCTGCGTATTTTGTGCGGCATACTGCATAATTTGCTCATTTGCCTGCATTTGCGCAATTTTTGCTAATTGCTCTTTTGCTTCATCCAAATTTTTCTCTTGATAAAAAACATTCTTATATTTGCAGTTTTGGCACTGTGGCGAATCGGGTTCGTTAAAATTTTCAATCAGTTCATATTTGACTATTTCGTCATCAACAACATTTTCAATGTCACTTTGGTCAAAGCTTGGACAGTTGCAGCAAACATTGTTGCAAGGTTGTTCATACTGCGATTGAGAAACATTGTCTTGATAATTATGTGAATTTGCAACAACCTCATTTACTGGCGGGGCGGCTTGCCACCCATTTTGCGCGGGTGCGGAATAGGCGTTGTCACTCACATTGTCGTGCGCAATTGTGTCACGCGCAAAGGACTGCTCAAACGTGTGCGGCGCGCTTTCGTTTGTGTCGCCACATTCTTTGAACGTGTGTGTGAGGGTTTGCCCATCAAGGCGCAGTTTTTGGCGCGCAGTCTCCTCATTTAAAATCGACATAACTTGCGTTTGTGTTTCAGTTCCGCCCCAAAACAAAGGGATTTGTTTTTCGCCGCTTTCAATCAAAAGACACGATATTTTTTTGTTTAAGTCGATTGGAATGCTGACGTCGCAAGAAAAGTCGCACGGATTTGCGAGCGTAATTTTTTGTTGCAAATCATTGTTCTTTAGCAAAAAAACATAGTCGCTGTCGTAGTTCGGGCGAAAGTTGTTTAACTTGATTGACAACTGAGTTAGGTTGTCAAGCCGCGTGATTTCCGCCACGCCGTGCCTGTTGTTGCTTTGCGCGCTATTGAGAACAATTTTTTTCTTTGCAAACATCTTGTTTTCCTCCGATTACAATTATATATATTCTATAATTAAAAAATCTTGCCACTTTTGTCGAAACTTGCCGCCTTTTGATGTTTTTCTATTCTTAATTGTGCGGAATGCGTGACAAATAGTCATTGTGCAGTTGCATTTGTCTCAAAACACAGTTTCGATTGTCCTGCAGCGCGTTTTGCGGGCGTTCGGCTTGCCCCGTGACTTGCGCGCGAACGTTTGGCTGCGGGTGCAAAAGCGTCTCCAGCGCGTATTGCGGGTTTGTCGTCGGGAAGTTTTGCGCCATATTTTGCGCGTTGCCTTGGTCGGCGCCGCTTATATTTGATTGAAGCGTGGCAGCCGTGTTTGATTGAGAAAAAACATTGTTTTGTTGCGCATTTTCCTGAAAATAGTTTGTATTATTGTTTGTCTTTTGCAGTTGCGGCGCGCCAAAACCCATATTTTGTGGGAAAGTATTGCTACTTTGTGTTTGCGGCGCGCTTTGATTGTTGTTTTTCAGCATATTGCCGAGTAGCCCGCCGACTTTTGACAAGTTTGCAGCATTTCCTAGTAGTGAAGATAGTCCGCCCATTCCGTTTGCGCGAGTGGAAGTCGGCTGCGTGTTTTTCGTAAAACTTGGCGTTCTGCACGTGGCAGTGCTCTGCGTGCAAATGTTTTGTGTCGATAATAGGTGTTCGTATGGCTGTTGTCGCATTTTTTGTCCTCCAAATTTATATTGCTTATCAAATTCATTGACTTAATTTGAAAAAAATGTTATACTTTTGCTACTAATTCAATATATCTTTATGTAATATATGTTGACAAGTACAAAAAATTGAGTGTCAAAAAAATGGACGTTTGGCGTTTATATCAATTTGATACGGCAATAATAAAAATATATAGGTGCGAATATGTCTTTTAAACAAATTTTATTAGTAATAACAATCGCAGTTGTGGCAGTCGTGATGACCGCGTGCGGCTCAGCGGTTAAGGGTAACCCAAAAATTGACGATACCGTGTACGGCAACGGCGGAATGCAGGTTCGCAAGGGGAACTTTGTGTACTTTATGAACGGCTTTTACGGCGTCGATGAAATCACGGACAAAACAAACAAGGACGGGAAAGTTGTCCGCGGCGGAATTTATCGTATCGAACTCAACGACGGTGCATTGTCTGTCGATGAGGACGGCAACGTGACGGGCGCGGTGCAAATTGTTTCCAAAATCACTTGCTACGAATTTGGCGGATTCTATATCTATGATAACTACATCTACTATGCTTCGCCAAACAATCAAAAGGACAAGAGCGGTACACTTTTGAAAGACCGCGTCGACTTCTACCGCTGCAAGATTGACGGAACGGACAATAAGAGAATTTACACAACCGAGTCATCATACTCAAGCGTTCAATTCAATGTTTCAAAATTTAGCAAGGACGCAAAGACCGCGTCAACATACTTGACAATTTTGGACGGAACTAACTTGATTACCTTTGAATTTAGCAAGGGCAAAAACAAGGGCAAAACAAAGATTGCTGAAGATGTAACGGGCGTTGCGTGGAGCGAAATTTCAACATATGAATATAATCAAAGCGCAACAGAATTTGAACAATCAGTGTTCTTCACACAAGCAACTGCCGATACAAACAAAATTAGTTCCTATAACTTGACGACTGAAGAAACGAAAGTTGTCGTCGACAACAACACCGCAAGTTACACATTGAAAGGTGCCGTTGCTGGCAAACTTTATTATGAGAAAGCGCAAAATGGCAGCACAGTATTTGCAAGCAACACTTTGGGTTCTTCATTTGAAAACAGTGAAAACATCTACTACAACAATAGTTATTCAAACTACTTTGTAGTTGGTGGTGAACAAGGTGATTTTGAAGGCGGCGTTATCGCAACAAACGATAGCGGAACATATTTTGTTAAAACTGGTGCAAACGGCGAAACTTCAAGAACAACAATCGCTAGCAAAAAATACAACATTTTGTTCAGTAGTGGTTCAAAAGTATATGTTAGAGAAAGTGCAGTTCAAATCTACGTCATCGACTTGACCGATACAACATTTGAAGCAAAAGAAATTTTGAGCAGCAGCGTCGAAGGTAAAAACGACGCTAGCAAGTACGTCGATTTCGACGGCAGATTTATCACATATCTTGCCTCAAACAAAGTGGACGACACTACAACATACTACACACACATTGTCGACCTCACACAGTATGACGAGCAAGACGGCTACCTTGACGTATTCGTCGGCGAATATGCAAAAGGCGAAAAACTTTCTACCGACGACACCGACTCAAGCAAATAATTATAAAACATTAGGCACGCATTGATTGCCTAACCAAACGAAAAATGACTTTATCACTTTTGATAAAGTCATTTTTATATTGTTTTAATTCCAATTTATAGAAAGCATTTGCAACTTAGTTTAGTGGCGTAATAAATGCAATATAGATTACTATATTGTTTACTTTAAATTAAGAAACTCATTTTTTCTAAAGTATTAGAATTTAAAACCATAATGTTTAATTTGTGGGGAAATGAGCAATAATAAGGGGAGAGGTTAATATGGATATAAATTGTAGGAAACTAAATTGCAAGTACAATAATAAGTGCGTGTGTATGGCAAAGGGGGTTTGTGTGGCGGGTAGCACGGTTTGCGACACGTATGAGGAAGATGCGGAGAAAGAGGTTCACGACATCACGAAAACTATGTTTCAAAAGACGCCAAAGTATGAAAATTTTAGGCATATCAAAAAGGCGAACATTGAATGCGATGCGCCGTGTATGTTTAATCGCGCGGGCAAATGTGTTGCAAACGGAATAATTGTTTTGACGGGCGAAAAGAACCCCGTTTGCGGCACTTATCTTTGCGACAGCAAGTGTTGCAAAGTCGGCGGTAAGTCTTGTGGTGGCAAGTGTTGTGGCGTAGACAAAGAAAGTTCACAAAGAAAGGTGGCAACGGACAAAAAGAAAAAACAAGTAACAAAGTCAACTTCGACAAAAACAACAAACAAGGATGTTGCCACGCGATAAAATGGTAAATTGCTATTAATGTCGTTGGCGAAAAGTCATATGTTGCATTTTGATAGTTCTTCTATTGTTTAAAGTTAATTATTGTTAAAAAATATTAGGCATAAATTATTATGCCTTTTTATTTTAGAAGGTAAAAACAAAGTGCACAGGGGCGAAGTTTTGCGCATAGAATATTTTGCAAAGGAGAAAACAACTATGGCAAACAACGCTGGAAACTACATAATCGGTGGCAATGACGAACACGGAATTAATCCGCCAACAATCGGCAAACGCACACCTGTTATGCCGTACATAAACCGCAGCATTTATGAAAATGAATTTAATTATGCCGCAAAAAACAACTTTTTGATTGCGTGCTTGAGAACGGGGTTTAATATTTTTGACGTAAAACCCGAAAGAACGGATACATCCATTAACACGCGAATTGCGCGCGTCAACGCGCAGCGCCTTGCCGCGCTTGTGACATTTGCGTACAACGCCGCTGGCAACGAACTTGTGTTCAGTGACGCAAACGGAATTGAAGTATACTATTCGCCAAACAACAGTTTGGCAGCGCGAAGCCAACACCTTGCAAACGATGTTTATCAACGACTGCTGCAAGGCACGGGGCAAAATGGGCGTGGCGTCAAACCGCTTGATGTCGGGATGCTGACGGGTGTTCGCTGTCCAGCAACTCTTATTGAAACGGGCTTTATGACAAATTTTGCGGAAGCAAAACTTATGCTTGACCCCGATTTTCAAAAGGAAGTCGGCAACGAGGCGTGCCAAGGCGTGTGCGACTTCTTGGATGTCCCGTATATTGGTGGGCTGACGACCACGCAAGGGCTGCCGACAATTCGCGTCGGCAACCGCGGCAGGGCGGTGCAGTGTATGCAGTATTATTTGATTCAAAATGGGTTCAACCCCGGTACGCCCGACGGTGTGTTTGGGCAAAACACACTGCGCGCTGTGCAAGCGTTCCAAGCGCAAAACGGCTTGACTGTCGACGGAATCGTTGGGCAAAATACGTGGCGCCGCTTGCTGGTGCTTGACCCAAGTTCGGTCACCTTGCGCCGCGGGAGCACGGGCTCGTACGTCCGCTATTTGCAACGTAAACTGACGGCAAAACTTTACCCTGTCGGCACAATCGACAACATTTTCGGCGCGCAAACCGAACGCGCCGTCCGCGAGTTCCAGCAAGAGAACGGGCTTGTCGTCGACGGCATTGTTGGGCGCAATACGTGGAACAAACTTATTCCTATCGGGGGCGGACGCCCGTATCCATATAATTGATGTGAAAATCACGATACAAAAAAAAGACTGCAAAAAGTTTGTATTTTTGCAGTTTTTTTTTGTGCTTTTGCTTTGTTTTCATTTAGAAAACAAAATTTAATTTAAATAAGATTTTAACATATATAATTTTTTTCATTTATAATTGAGTATAAATTTTTTTTCATTTTTTTATTTAAATTCATTTGCGAATTGATTATAATTTGTTGCCCAAAATGCGCTGAGTAATAAAATATTGTTTATTAAATAATCAACTCATCGTGTCTTTGATGTGCAGGTCGGTGACAAGAAACTCGGAGTTGTTATTGAGTTCGATTTCCTGAATCAATTCCTCGCCCGCGCGTGCGAAGTCTTTCTGCGAAAACTTTTCTTTTTCAAAACTCTCAGTCATATTTTCAATGATAGCAGGATTGCTGTTTGTCTTAACGGTTACCTCTTGTTTGTCAGGCGTTGTGTACGTCGACTCTAATGTGGAACGATTTATAATTGACATAATGTATTTTCTCCTTTTATCATTGTATTAATTACTCCCCCAAAATGTGCTCAGGGTGCGATAGCGCACGGCTGCAGGTTTGTTTGGGTGGCTTTATATGAAATTAGGTACATAGTTAATTGACTATGTACCTTTTTTGCGGGGATAGCCCCGCGGCTGCAGGTACTGTCCCTACAAGCAAACCACATTTAAGGACGGCGCACAAATATGCTATCTATAAAACTTAATTCTCGGTGGCGGGGAAAGCCCCGCTGCTGGTGGCGGACGCCACCCGCCGTGCGCTATAAAATCGTGATTAAGGCAAAATAGAAAGGACGGCAGTGCGCCGTCCTTATTAGATTATGGGATGTACTCAACGCGCTATCGCACAAATTATCGCACTTTCATACGGGTGCGGAATGCGATGAAGAGGACGATCGCGCCAACAACTACAATTACTGATATAATAATAACAATAATTGCAACAGTGTTGAGCGGTTCGTTTTTCGTGATAACATAGGATTGCAGCAGTGTGCCGCTCTCGCTATAAGCCTGAATCGTGTAGGTGATGTTCTTTGACAAAATGATTGTCGAAACCTCATTGCGTTGTGCGGTTTCGTCGTTAATCAAAATGTCGTCCATACCCGTGATTTTCAGCACCACATTTCCGAGTTCCTGATGAATAGCATATTTGTTGAGTTTGATTCTAATTCTGCTTGTCGTGCTTGTTCCAAACGGAATACTTGGCATCAAGTTCAAGTCTGCGTCGTTTATCCAGAACTTGAACGCAAAACTTTGCGTTGGCTTGAGTCCACTGTTTGTGACCTTGACGTTCACTTCATAAACGCCAACCTGTCCGTTTTCGCTATTGAACTCAAACGCCATTAGTTTCGTCGTGTTTTGCTCGGCCTTGAGTTCTTCCGTAATGTCAACGCCCGATTTCACAACGGATACAACTTCAAATCCGTCCAGTTGGCTGAACACAAACAAGCGGTTTGCCTCATTTGCCGAGAAGATTTTGAAGTTGTACACGCTCTTGACGTCCGCGCCCTTAATCTTCGCCGACATTGTGATTGTGTAGTCGCCGTATCCACTGAACACATACGCAGGCTTTTGATAAAAGTTGCGCGCAGGGTAGGTGACGCCCTTATAAACGACCGTCATTGTAAATGTCCCCTTGTCATAGCGCGCCGTATTTGTCGGCTGCAGCGTGACCTTGCTATTATAAATGGCGTGGTCAATAGGTTCGCCGTCATTGACCTTGAACGAAACACTGTTCAGTAGGTCAATCGTGTAGTACGCCGACTCAACCTGTCCGCGCGCGAACGAATATGCGTTGCCCGCAATGTCGATAAAGTGCAAGCGGTATTCACCCGAATCGCTGAACGTCAAAGTGTTTGCAGCAAATTCGTCTACATACACACTGTTGTAGTAAACACGAACTTTGATAAAGTCGTCAAGTGTTAGGTCACCAAAGCCCGCAACATTGAGCGTGAACGACTTTTGCCACATCGCGTAAACCTTTTCACTATAGAATGTGCTTGAAACGCCTGCCGCGTCGCTCATAACATCCGCCGACTCGCCAAGGAAGAAATTGTTAATCTTCAAAATCGACCTGTCAAGTTGAAGTAGCGCAATGTATTCGCTGTAGTAAAGCGTGCTAGTTCCGTAAATTCTATAGATGTCAAGTTTGTAAACACCGTTTGAGGTGTAAGAATAAATTAGTTTTGCTTGCAAATCTTTCTTTTCGTTCGCAACAACTGTTAAAGCGTAAATGCTCGTGTAAACCTTTATGTGGTCGTTGATGTCAAACGCCTCGTCATTAAATACGCCGTCGAGTTGGAACAAAACTGAGCGCGCAGCCGCGTCAATTTTTGCGCCGTTTGCGTAAACGTCATACAAAATTGCCGAGTTTTGCGAAATTGCGAATGAGTATTCGACAGAATTTCCAAGCGTGTTTACCATTTTCAAGGTGTATTGCCCCTCAAGGTAAATGTTGTAGTTTTTGCTTAGAGTGATAGTCGACTTGCTGTCGTTATAAACTCTCTCAAGCGTGACAGTGACAGGGAAGTTTGTTGGGTCGCTCCAATTAACATTAATTTCCTTGCTTGTGCTTGAGCCAACATTTGTCAAAAGATAATTCATATTGTTACCATTTGAGTCGGTAAGCTCAAATGTAGGCATAATTGTATCAATTGAGAATGTATAAACGATGTCTTGCGTGTCAACAACTACTCCCGACGTGTTGTATGAAAGAATGATTTTATATTCAGTCTTTTTCATAGGTTGCGCCTTGAAAGTAAATTGTTCAGTGAAGTATGCTTGATTGTAGTTAGAAGTGATATAGTCATACTCGTCAAGATTGATAACAAGTTCGCCGTCTACATAAATTTTTGCCGTGTAGAGTTTTGTTTGGTACGTAAAGTACACGTCATTTGCCGTCGTGCTGTTAATTTCCGTGCCCGTGAAAGTCAAATCTTTCGAGTCTACAATATTGAAGATGTAGTGAATAGGCTGATTTTGTCCGCGTCCAAAGTTGTCAATCAAGTAGAAGTAGTATTCGCCGCGATTGAACGTGTATGAAACGCCATCAAACAACGTGTCACTTATAGCGCCATTGAGGTCGCTAGTGAGTTCGATAAGCCCGCCCGTCCTCTCGTCATATTGCTTAACAATGAACTTTGTAATCCACGTGCTGCTTGTTGACTTTGGAAGCGTGATTTTGAAAGTCAAGTTCGCTTCCTCAATCGTGTAATCAAGTTCTTTGCCCGGTCTTTGGACGGACACGCTCAAATTGTCTCCGAATCTGTTCAAGAATTCAAGTGTATAGCGTGCGCCCGAATTTTCGTAGCCAGTAGACGAGCAAATGCGCGCGTTGATTGCCGATATAATGTCGTCAACATTAGCGTTTGGCGTAACATCATATGTCGAAAGCAGTGAGTTTCTCGAAGTTTGGTCGTAAAGTGAAATTCTAGTGAAGCAGTCAAGTGCAACAATGTTTGCAATCTTGTAGTCATACCCAAGGCTTAGACTTTCGTTGCTAGCGTCCGCAAATACGGAGTTGGTGCCGTTGTTAAATTCAACTTGCGTTTCAGTGCGTTTGAGGTAAACCGTGTAAATGCGTTGGTTGCCCGCTTGGTCAAGTTCGATGATTTCGTAGTAGCCCTCGTTGCCGTAATCAGCCGTTCCGCCGATTGACTTAACCGTCTCATAGAACGGCAAGTTCGTCTCTGTTGGCTTCTTGTGCCCGTCGCGTATGTACTCTTCGCGCCCGATGTCGAAACTCAAAACGCCTGTCGTGCTGCCGAATTCAGGGTCGGACTTAATGTAGGATTGGTCAGCCAGTGGGTCAGTCTTTGAGTACTTGTTGTACTTGCGGACATACATAGCCGACGTGTCGTGTTCGTAGTAAGTATAGTCGTCGTAGTAGCCGATAGGGTAGCCGTCATTTGTTGCTTGATAGAACACAAAGTCGCTAGGTAGAGCAAACGCGTAGTTGCGGAGGAACTGACGCACGCGCTCTTTGAGGTCGGCTTGCGATTCGGTGTTAAGTTGATTTTTTACATACTGAGCAATGTTTTCTTTAGAAATAACATTAGGGTCAGCGCTTGTTTCAGGCAAGTATTTGTCCGCAGCAAGCAAGCGCAAGATATTGAAGTTTGGCGCCGTCCTATCCAAAACAACGTCAATTTCACTCTTGTAGTAGGACACACCTGTTACGACGTCCGCATAATAACTTTCTTGTCCATAATAGTGGATAGTAACGCGGTATTCGCCCTCATAGTATGAGCCTGATTTATTTCTAGTTGGCAAAATGATTGTGTATTTATAAATGGAGTTTCCGTTTGCGTCCTTGACTTCGACTCCGTTTGCATCCTTTTTGACTTCGCGAATACCTATGACGTCCGCAAGGCTAGTTATGCTCGTGCTTGACGGATAAATAACTTTGCCGTTGGTGTCGTATGTCGCGTCATTGAATGTGACAGTGGCCGCCGTTTCAAAGCGAGTCATACCTTTTGTTCGGCGCGAAACCAAAACGTCGGTGTGATTGATGTTTGCCTTGTAGATATCAACTGCGTCCTCAAACACAAACTTGAGTTCGTCATCACTTGACGATGCAACTTCGCTGCTAGACGCCCCCGTCGTTGTCCTTACGATTTCATTTTCCGAGCCGTCACTGTTTGGTGTGCGGTAGTACTTGCCGCTTGGCGCCTCCTTGCTGACTTCGATGCGGAAAGTGAATGTGTTAGGATTTATGTTTTCATACAAGAAGCCATTAACAAATGTACTGTAACCTGTAAAGTCATTGAAAACAAACTTGTATATGCCCGCTCTCTGCAATTTTTCAGGGTTGACAAGCAGCAATTGTTTTGCGATGCTCTTTGTGTCATACGCCGAAACTTTTACAATCGAAACAAATTTTGAATCGTCGTCAGTCGCGCGCTTGTAGAAAATTTCAAGTTGATTGCCGAATGAATTGATTTTTGTATATGTTCTGTCGTCCGCCGAATCAAGTACGGAGTATTTGTTTTCAGGAACAACTGTATTGATAGGGAAGATGTCCGTCGTCAAAATGACGTTGTTGCCCTCAGCGGACAAAAGCAGTTTGTTAAATTCAGCATATTGCAAATCTTTTTGCCCGAGTGTAAGTTTGATGTATTCGCCGACTGTGCGAGTGAACACATCTTTGCCGTTTTCGTCTTTGATTGGGTAGTCAACAGTAATGTTTTGAACAATGTCGTTGCGGTCAATGTAGAATGTATAAGTCTTTGTCCTGCGTGCGTCGTCCTCACTTGTAAATAGTGCGGAATTAAATTCGTATACGCGTGTGACAACATATTTGCCCGCTTGCGTAACCTCTTTGTTTAGCGCCGAGTTGTAAACGACGTTGAAGTAGTCGGTTCTCATTTTTCCAGCATTAGCATCTAATGTTGCCGACTCAAGTAAGTCAAATTCCAAACTTGGACTGCTTGTATAAGGGTAAGTGTCGAGTGACTTATCCATAGCGAAAGGATAAAATTCAAGTTTGAGGCTTTCGACTTTGAACAAATTGCGTTCTTCAAAATAGTTGATGAACAACTTGTCGCGATTACTTGCCGAGCCGTTGTACAAGCGAATGTTTTTTGAAGCGCCGTCATCCGTGAAAGCGAGCACTTGGCTGGCGTCAAGGTTAACCTCAAGTTTTGTCATACTGAGTCCCGACGTTCTAAGCCCCGATGCAACAGTGCTTTTGTCAAGAACTTCGACCTTAAAGAAGTATTCGTCGTAGTCAATGCTTGAAATAGGGGAAACTATTGCTTTTGCGTTGTTTTTTACAACAAGCGTTCCGCTAGAGACATCAATGTTGCTAGCATAAGCCGAAATTGTGTTTGCCGTCTTATCAATCACAACCTGCATTGCAGGAGATGATTGTGGATGCGAAGAAAGGTTGAGTTCTGAGTCAATTTTTGCATCGCGCACCGTGATTGACTCAAACGGAACATTCAAAATGCCGTTTGTCGTGTCGCAAAGTGAGTTTAGCAATTTGTTTTCGGTAAAATAATCAAACAATGTGCTTTCGCCTGTATGTGGAGCGTCGAAAGTAATTGCTTTGCTAGACCCCCAAATTGCGGTTGTAGTGCTGTCAATAATATTGTAGTCATTGTCAATTTTTGGCGAGAAAATATATGAAGCGCTAGTGTTGTCTAGCAAGATTGAGTAGTAAAGTTCGTTGCCCGCTTCGTCGTACAGTTTGAACAAGTGTAGCGCGAATTGTGCTACTTCAAATTGGGTCACGTTTTCGTATTTGACGCTCGAGGAAATAGAACTTGTCTTATAGCCATTTTTGAGCGCGTAAATTTTGTTGCCGTTAGAGTCCTCGCGAATAAAGACAAGGTTTGAGAGGTCATTGACTTTGTAAGAGTCGTCCTTGACAAGCAACATCTTTTGGTGTTCGAGCGTGATTTGCGCGCCGCTTGCCTTTGCGTCCCACGACAGTGTGAACGCCGTGTTCACAACATTTGTTGTGAGCGCGTCAATAGGAGTAATTTGCAAAAGTTCGTCAAAATTGATTTTTAGCCCCGAAATGCCGATTTTGTCAATCGTGAACTCCCACGATGTAAAACTTGTTCCAAGTCTGCCGTAAGAGAGTTTGACATAATATTTGCCGCTGTTTTTCAAAATAGTTTGATTTGCTGAACCATATTTATTAATTGAAACATTTTCTTCGACTAACTGGTTTTGGAAATTGTAGCGGCTGTAACTTGCCGTCACGCGTGCATTAAATGGATTTGTATCATCCCAATTAACCGCGACGTCTTGATTTGTGTAGCCGTCGTTGTAAACCGTTGAGTTGTCGCCAAGCGCGATAATTTCAGCAGTCGGCGCTGTGTTTGCAATGATAAAGGCAAAGTATTGTTTGAATATTTGGTTTGAATAACTGATTGACGGAAGTTTGTAGTTTATCTCTAGCAAATACAAGCCCGCGTCCATAAAGTATTCGCCTTTCTTGTATTCGCCCGTTTTTGTCGGTGCAACCGTTCCTAGCGCGGAAAAGTCGAGAATAGAAGTCTTTGCGTAATAAATGTATTTAGATTGAACATCTTGCGATAGTGTGCCGATGTAGTCCAGCCACAATGGCGCTTGGTTTGTCGACGGAATGACGATTTTGCCGCTTTCGTCCGTGAAGAATTTGAGCGCTTGTACATTGTTTGTGAGTGTCGACGCCATTAGGTTGTAGTTTAGCGTTGTTATGTCCGCATACAAGTTGAGGTCTGCATTGCGGAGTTCGGAGGAATTAGTAGCATTGTCCGCATATTTTAGTTGGTAGCCAAACACAGTCAATTTGCGTGTTATGTCTTGCGCTCCGAGCAATGTCGGGTTGCGATTTGATACGCGCAAGAATGTGGTTTTGTTTGCGCGTGTCATAGGGGACATCGAAATTTCGTACTCGCCGATGTCCTCGAATGAAAGTTCAACAAACGGCGCATTGTCTAAGTCAGCAATTTGATAGTCAAATGTTTCGGACACGCCGTTGAGCGTGGACGTGAATGTTACGACTGCTTTTGTGACGTTGTTTTCGACGCTGACTGCCATTTGCGACGTCACTGTTTCAAGTGAGTTGTAAACCTTGCGTGTATAGGAAAGGTTAAATTTGCTTGCGTCGTATTTGACAATCGGCATTTTGAGTGTTGCCGCCGTGCCGTCGTATGTGTGGTTGTTGTAGTTAAAGTACAAGTTTGCGTCCTCACGTGTCGCACTTTCTGCGTTTGCAATCGACGGGTCAGCGTCCTCAACAAATTTGAACGTGTTTTGATAATCCCACGCATTTTCGCCGTTTGTTTCGCTAAGGTATGGGGCAGTCAAAACATTGAGCCTAAATGTGCCAGTGCCTTCGGTGCTGACGCCTGTCGAAGTGTCAACAGTGCGGTATGTGTACGAGAATACGTACTGACCGCTTGATTCCAAAATCGGCGTTGAAACTGTACCAGCGTCCGAGGTATAAAACTCACTTGGCAAGCCAAAGATGAATTGTTCAAACGTGTAGTCCGTGCCGACTTGCTGCGTGTTGATTCCTTGCCCATTGAGCGTTGCGGAAACCTGCAAGTGTTTGAACTGTGCTTTCGAACCACTCTTTTCCGAATCACTCGTTCCCATTGCAAAGCGAACGGCCTGCGTTTTGACGCCGCCATCAAAAGATTTGTTGTTCACAGCGAGGTTGTAAGCGGCCGTGTTATTAAGCACAATCGTGTCATTGTCATTGACATCGTATTGCTCAATTGGTGTGTCGCCAACCTTGACGCAATATTCGCCACCCTTATAATCGACAGATGTTTCGACAAGCGAAACAGTGACAAGTAGGTCATTTGCAGCATTAGTCGTCGTGATTTTTTGCTGTGTCGGGCGTACAAAACTTGCCAGCGCAAAAAGCGCAAGCGCAAGCGCGCACAAGCCCGCAATCATATACTTTAGTCTTTGGTATCTTACCATTTTTTCCTCCGCATTCTGGGACTAACTATAGTGTTTTTGCAGTCAACAATTTTCTGCATTAGTTTTAGTAATTTTGAGGCTAACTATTCTCAAAAAACTAAAAACATTTGTGTGATAATTAGTCCATAATAATGTTTGCTAACATTTTAACATATTGCGACATTTTTTTCAACTAAATGACGCCCCTTTTGCCGCATTTTTGTGCGAGTTTTACATTATATTGATAGCAAAAAACATATTCAAAGGAATTGCCCTTGAATATGTTTTTGTTGTTGTAGATTATTCAGTTTTTGTCTTGTCTTTCCAGCGTTTGAGGGTGGGGAATAGTTTTTGGCAGAACGCCCTCATTTCTTCATTTGTCATATTCGCCTGCGCACCAAATTGAGCGCACATATCAATGTATTCTTCCATAGTCACATCGTCAATAAATTTGCCGTCTTTGTAGCAGTATTTGCAATAATCGTCGTTGACGCTGCCGTCCAAATTTGTTGCCAACTGACTATTGTCAGTTATCGGCATTCCGCAACTTTGACATATTTTTTCCATAAAACTCTCCTTTACCAAAGCAAGTATAGCACACTTTGTGCATAATTGTACTGATTATGTGAAACTAATTTGTCGCCGTGTTGCCGCGATGAAAATCAACTGTCATAGTCATACGGAATTTTGTTTTTGCGTTCGCCCAGTAAATTGAGAATATATCCGTCCTCAACCTTGCACCACCAGTGCGGGTCATTGAGTGGTAAATCTTGCAATATTTGAGCGTCAGACAAGTCGGAACTTCGTGTGACTTTCATTTCGTCTATACGAATAGCGGGTGTTTCATCGTCGCTTGAAGAATTAAATACTTCACACATAAATGTGTTGTTTCTAATTTCGGGCATAATTATTGCACCGCGCGTGCCTTTGGGTATCCCTATTTTCTCATATTTATCAGTAATAATTTCGATTGAATCAAGGTATTTCATATCTAACTCCTTTAATCTTTTATAAATGGGGTGGAAATTCTTAACTTGCCATTTGGCCACACTACGCAAGCGGAATGACAATTAAACACTTGTCCAGTGTGGTCATTTATACCTAATATAGCGTAATTAAGACGGACTCTTTGCCCGTGATTGTCTAATAACTTTAAAATATATTTGTTTGATAAAAAGCAATTTATAACATTTTCACTTATTGTATTATACAAAGATTCCGCATTTTGCGGGTAAAAACCTATACTTCTCATCATTGCGGCTTTGTCTTCATCGACAAATAGATAATGTGTGAGCTTTTGCATAGGGAAGTCCAATGTTACGTCATTCAATTTCACTTTTTCGCTTTTGCATTTGCAGTGTGGGTGGTAGTAATCGGGCTTGTTGGTGTTTCTAAAAATGGTTTCATTCAATGCAACACATATTTCGCAAGTTCTAGTTTTTTCATCACGCCTTGCTTCGCCATTGCAATTTTCAATATTGAGTGGGGAAACGTTGTGTCGAATTACCCAGCAATCTTCTTCTGTGTCAATAATGTTGTTTAAAACATTTTCATAGTTTTCAAAAATATTATTCACAATGTGTACTCCTTTTAATAGTTTCATATACATTGTATCATACATTTTTGCCGACTTAGAAAAAAGTTTCGATTTTTTTTATGAATTTATTAAAAGATATTAACTGTCGTAGTCATAAGGGATTTTGTTTTTGCGTTCGCCTAACAAATTGAGAATATAGCCATCCTCGACCTTGCACCACCAGTGCGGGTCATTGAGCGGCAAGTCATCCAAAATCATTTGGTCGTCAACATTAAATTCTTTTATTACCACCATTTCTTCAATATTAATGGCTGACCATTCATTGAAATCGGAAACATTCCACAATTCACATAAGAAAGTTTTATTTCTAATTTCCGAAGATATGATGACGCCCTTTGTGCCTTTAGGTATTCCTATGTTTTCGTATTTGTCGGTAATAATTTCTATTTTGTCAAGATATTTCATAGTATTTTCTCCATATAGTGTATAGTATAGCACATTTTTTGCAAAAAGTTGTTTTTTTATATGTCGGCGCATAAATATAGAGTATGGACAAGATATGGCTAGTAATAATGGTGCTGTCGTTGTGCTTTTTGCTCGTGGGTGACCCTGAAAAGGCACTCACAACAATGATTGGCGCTAGCGGCGCGGCGGTAAATTTATCAATCAAACTATTGGCGGTATACGCGGTGTGGCTGGGATTGATTGAAATTGTAAAGGAGACAAAACTTTCCGAAAAAATATCGTCATTGCTTTCGCCGCTCATTGATTTGTTGTTCGGGAAAATTGAAAACCGCGCAAAAGAGTATGTCGCAATGAATATGTCGTTCAATATGCTAGGCGTCGGGAATGCCGCGACACCGACGGGCATAAAGGCGTTTCAAGAACTCGGTGACGTTAGCGAAAAGATAACTGCCGCAATGGTTATGCTGCTTGTCATCAACGCGACAAGCATTCAACTGCTGCCCACAACAATTATCGGGATGCGCGTCACGGCGGGGTCGGCAAACGCTTCCGACATCATTGTGCCAAGCCTCATTGCGACGGTCGCGTCCACAGTTGTCGGCGTCGTGCTTGTCAAAATGTATTATGCGCTCAAGCGCAAAAGCGGCGGCAGCGGGGTGAGTGGCAACACCTCACCAAGTCGCAAACATATAATGGCTCAGTGCGGTTTGCGCAAAAAAATTGCGCGCAAAACGAAAAAAACAAATCAAAATATACCTTGCAATACACCTTGCAGCAATGCCATAGCCACACGCGACAAAAGTGGCAGCGTCGTGCGCCAAAACAAAACTAACCAACCGCGCGGAGGTGAACAATGCCGTTGTCCGCACTAATTATTCCGCTTTTGATTGTCGGCTTGCTTGTCTATGGCGTTGCAAAACGCGTTAACTGCTACGACTGTTTTGTGCGCGGCGCAAAAGGCAGCGTCGAATTGATAGTATCAATCTTTCCGTACCTTGTCGCAATTTTTGTCGCGGTAGAACTTATGAAAGCCAGCGGACTAACAGCGCTCCTGTCAATTATTATGAGTCCCATATTCTCGCTGCTGCAA
>JBNMHN010000018.1:0-17522 GCA_050872805.1 Clostridia bacterium | reverse complement strand
GGTTTATGTACTCAATATTATTGCTAATTGCACACTAACAAAAAAGAGCAAACAGCGTGGGCGCGCTGTTTGCCTTTTTTGTTTGTTGACTGATTTTATAATTGCAATTTACCATATAAACCGCATTGGAATTTTATACAGAATTAAGGATATTATTCTTTCTTTGAATTCTTGCAATATAACTTTGCCAAATATCTAGTATATTTACTGCAAAAAATTAGTACTCATTCGTTTCAAAGTTATAACTTGAACATGATGGCACAATCTCAAATGGATTTGCTCCTCCCCAGTTATCTTTTTGAGCAATTGGCGAGTCATCATATTCCCCAGTATCAGAATAAACCTTTATTGTGACCCACATTCGGTGTACACTTCGCCTTGTTCGATTTTTAATCGCAAAATCCCAAAATCCGTTACTATGGTTCATACCAGCAGAATTAAACAACGAACCTAGCATTTTTTCCGCCCTAGTGCAGTTTCCGTCATATGTAGTATTTTCGCCTTCTTGTTCAAGCCCATGTGAAATAGTTTTTGAGAAATATTTCACCACGGTTTCCACTGCATTCATTGGATTTCCACCAGGGTATCTTTTTGGAGGATCATCGAGCCCTTTAAATGGATCATCAAATTCACCACTTTCATTCGAAGTATAATACCAAAACCACTTGACTTCTATTTTATCAACATCATCTGCCTTATTTGTTTCATTTGACCACTCAACAGAATAATCGTCGAATGAGTGAAATGCACCAAATACATAATCAGTATAATGGCAACTATAGTCTAGTTTGTTGATTTTTACAACGCTCAAGCGCTGGCGCTTTGCGACGTTTTGTGGACCTGCATAGACAACATATTCTTGTTCGTCGACTATTTCTCTTGCAGCATTAGTCGGAAAAACAACATAGTTAGAAATTGACTTTCCAGTCTTAAATGATAAAGCAGAAAATTTATTTGCTAATTTTGTGGAGTCAAAACGAAGAAATAAGAACAAATTCCATCTCTCATTACTTTGCGTTGCCGTGGCGTTAGCATAAGTTGCTGTTACATCTGTACCATTTGCTGTTGGTAGCATAATGTTTTGTTTACCAAACGTACTAAAGAAGTTTGTACGCGACATAATCGTTTTATCATTTTCCCTCGCAATTATTCGACATTGAACAAAATTCAAAGCGCTATTATTGCTATCAACTATACTTGTTATTCCTCCTCCAGTTATAACTCCTTTATGCGTATTACTTGTACGCAAAACTTTCATAGATGAGCCATCTTTTGGCCAATTTGGGTATGCGACAGTGTATACGCAGTCGGACGCATCAGTTTCTAAACTACTTTGCACGTTACCCCTACAACACGTCGTTTCGTTTACGAAGAATTCTGCGCTTTTATCGTAGACATACCCGCCGATAGTTGGCGTATTAGTTGTTTGTATCTTGCAATAATATGCCCCCGGTGCAAATGTTGTGGTTTTTGTGTTGGACATCAACTTGTTGAAGTCTTCATTTAGTTCCGCTTGAATTTCCGTGACACTGCCTTTATATATTTTTTTCGTTGATTCACCTGACGCGGCATTGATGAGTTCAAGTTCAAATTCAAACAAATTCGCATTCAGTGTACCCTCTGCAAACTCAACGCCGTCAGGGTTAGAAAGTTTACCGACCACAATTTTGAGTGTAACTGCATTTGTGTTTGAAACTGAAATTGTAGCAGATTTTATGCCCGGCACAAACGGAATGGAGACGCTTTCAGTCTCATACTTGTCCGAATCTAAAATATAGTTACTGGTAGAACTAATGAATACGGTTGCAGTGTATGTTCCCGAATTATTTACATCCTCAAATGTGATTGTTGAACCATTCCCGTCTTTTAGCCCCACGTTACCTTTTATTGTGTCGCTTCCTCTTGCAACCGTATAGTTCATAGAGCAATTAGCATACTCGCTTTTAATAATTGAGTTGCCGTAATATGAAACAGTCAATCTTTCAAGCGCCGCATTATCTTTCAATGAAAGTTCTGCGGATTCAGGCTTGAACAGCTTGTACTTGACATCAAATTTTCTGCCATACGGAGTTTCGTCAAAATCGACTTTCGTACTAGCGATATAGTTTCCACGCTTATCTATAATTTGCGAAATTTGCATCGTGAACTCGTAACTGCCAAAGTTTGGGGTATTATAATCAAATAGTTCACCGATCATTCCGCTAGCACGACTATCTTCATACCACAACACAGCAAAATCTTTGTTTTGCCCTGGCGACAGGGTTATTGTAGTAGACTTACCATTATATGTTACTCCAATAACAATTAACCATCCTTGCTCTATGATATATTGAGTTGCATTCCATGTATAGTGCGAAGTAATCTTTTTTGGCGCCTCAGCGCTATTATCAAATTCATATTCTAAATATACTTGACTGCGGTCACCCGTTGTTCCATACACCCCACCCCCATACTCGGACTTATTAATTGCAAAGTTTGGAAAGCTGATGTATGCTTTGTAGGCGAATGAAATTTCATCCGAATAGTCGGAATCCCAAATGTAGCCCTTTTCCTCGACGTCGACAAACATTTTGATGTTTGTTTCCCCGATGGCATAGCCATTTCCATCAAGCTTTGCTTTGACATAAGTATATGGAATATATAGACTATTTCCTTTTATGTACGGAGAGACTGTAGATTTTTCTACGCCAAATGATGTGCTTGCGATTCCTATTGTTGTTGGGGCTTTGCCATTTTGCGAGCAACTTACGACAATGTTGTATGCGCTGTTGCCAAATTGCTTTTCGATGATGACTCCGATTTTATCAAAGTTTTTGATAACAAAGTAACGCTTGCTGCTATCGCTATCATTATCGCTAGCATTGTCATTTTTGTAGATTACATCCGGTTTGACAACTTTGTTAAAGCGGCTAGTGTAGCGTGAAACGGAGTTGACTTCGGTTGAATCATAAATGTATTCTTCCTTGTTTTGCGCGTTTGTGATTTTGCTATCGTTGTACGCTGCGACGTACAGTTGGTAGTTGGCGTTTTTCATTAATATGCCGCCGCCAACTGTAAGTAGGTCGATGTACGCAACAAATTTTTGCGTGATTGTGTCGTATATAATGGTGACGCCGTCTGCACTTGCATCATATCCATTTTGCTGACGCTCCAAGATTTTGATTTTGGTACCAATTTTTGTTTCAGTGTCACGGATATGCTTGTAGTACAGGTAGTACGATTGCGCTTGCGAGTCTTGCAAGTAGGCGCGCAAGGTAACTTGTTTGCTAAGTTTTTGCAAGCCTGCTATGTTTTGCCCTACTGTGTAGTGTAGGTATGTAAAGGAATTATCCTCGTTGTCGTTATTGTAGATATACGCCACTACATTATCGTTCGAGTTTGCGGTTGCTTCAACAAATGTTCCGCCTTCGTTGACACCGATTGATAGGTCAGTTGACACGAGTGTTCCTTTCATAATGTATGAGAAATCATTCGGCTGTGAACTCTTTGTCGCTGAAGCAGTTGGCAAGTCGCTGATAAGCGCATTTTTGTTGCCTAGTTGGTCAAGTTCGCCAAGCGAAGTGATTGAGATTGAGTACTTGTCAGGCAAACCACCGTCAATTAGTACAAGAAATGTCAATGCGTTTGTATAACTTGTGCTGTATTCGCAAGGCACATAACTAAATTGAGCATAGTTGTAACTGTCTCCTGAGACGGAACGGTGGTATAAGTCATTTGCCGTGACAATCTTTTGTCTAGCAATACTATTAGAGCCATATTCAATTTCGTAACATTTAACAATGCTATAGTTGTTTGCCGAGCCTGTGACGTATGCCGGTGGGTCGGCTTTCAGCAACAAACTCTTTTTAAAGTTAGCATTGTATTTTGTGCCGACAAGATCGAGTCTATAGGCAAAGTACTTGTTGAATTGCACGTTTTCAAAACTAAATGTGAAACCTGCGACGTAGCCGTTTTTGTCGTAGACATTTGTGATTTGCGCGCTCTTTACTTGCGAAAGTGTGATGATGTAGTTATAGACAAACTTACTTTCGTCACTTTGCGCAAAGTTTTGCACTCTGATTGAGTTGAAATAGATTTTGATTTCGTTGTTGCTTGGGTACAGTTTGCCAGTAATGTCGATATAGTAATATCCGTCATTTTGACCGACGACTTTTTCGCCAAGCTTTACAGGCGCTTCGCTGTCCTCATTGTACAAAGCGCGCTGATTTGACCCGAGGTTAAACGATGGGTCAAGTTGCGTGATTTTGTAGGTTACAAAGATTTGTTGAAAATTCTTTTCAATGCCTGCTTCCTCAAAATATTGCGGTATTTTGACCCTTATATACTCATTTCCGCCACTTTCGACAACGGACAAGTCACTTGGCGCGTTGATTTTGACGGTGTAGTTGTAGGGCGATTGATTTCCATCGCTTTCAAAGTAGAAAGTGATAGTTTTGTCCGAATCGGCTGACGCCAAACCTGTTTTTTTCATACTCTTTAGCGTGAACGTATAGTATGCAGGTCTTTTCATAATTTGGTCGAAAATATCTGCATTTTCCGTTGCGCTAAAGGTAATTGTTGTTTTGTTTTTGATATTAATTGTTGAAATGACAAGTGGTGTGCCGTTGTTGTATGAACCGGCGATGTAGAGTTGATACTCAGCATTATAGAACTTGCTCAATTCTGTTTGCCACTCAAGCACGATTTTGCTCATTCTTGTTGTGTTTTTTTCTGGACGCAATTGCTCGATGCCGTTCTCATTGTCATAGACTTTGACTCTGACAGAGAGTGACGGCGCGCTGAAAGATGTGTCATGGGACATTGTTTGCACGTCACTGTCAAGCGTGTAATTGTTTGCGTTGCCGAGTGCGGTCACACTGTATGTGTAGCGCCCCGGTTCGGCAAACTGCCAAATGATGTGGAGTTTACCTTTATTGTCGCTATACGCAAACGAAACCTTGTTATATAGCGCGGTGCCGTTTATCGTTTCATAGATTCCGCTTTTGCTAACTTTGAATTCGACGACATAATTCATAAAGGTCTTGTCATTTGGATTTGAGCCGTCCGCTTTACATTCGGATTGTCCCGTGATTGTCAATCTATAGATTGCGTCAATGTTGTAGTTGACTACTTTGCGGAGTTCCTCATCATAGTCAGCGACGTTGTCAACGTTTGTGATGACAATTTCGACACCTTTCTTTGCTGTATCGTTGCCTGTCCCGTTAATTTCAAGGTCTTGGACATCAAACGTTGGAGTTTTGATTTTCTTTGAATATGCTTGCCTTGTAATTGTGGCTGTTTTTGATTCAAGGAAGTATCTTGTTGGCGAAGCATTGCACTTTAGGCTGATTGTGTTGTGCCCTGCAAACAAGAGGTTTTCGACTTCATAATATAGGAAATGGTTTTCGGCAATAATTCTTTCGGCATTGTCTTTTTTCGTCATAAAATCTTGAGAGTGCTTGCCGCCTTTGGTTCCATTATAATCAGTAACGACACCTGTTTCGCCCACGACACCTTCCGAAACGATTGTAACATTGTAGGCGTCGATGAAACTATAGTAGTTAGTAACGTGTAGGTGACTTGGTTCGTCCCACTTGATATAGTGCTTGCCGTCATCGCGCTCGACAAGTTCAAGCCCTGTTGGTGTCATATACCTTAGATAGTAGTCATAACTCAAGAAGTTAGTTTGATACGCTGACTCTAAGTAGTAACCCTGTTCGGCAGACTTTGCTTTGATGTTGATTGCACCTGACATATAGATGTTGAAGCCGTCCGCTTGTAGTAGTTCGATGAGCGAGAATGTGAGAGAAATCTTGCGCGCGCCCGCTTCGGTGCGTTCGCTGATTTTCACGCGCGTAGTGACATTGACTTGCGCGGTGCCACCTGTCATATAGCCACTAGCGGTCACAATTTCTCCGATTAGGTCATTGTTAAACGGCAATGTCAAGTGGTATTCACGCTGATTGATGAGCAAAACATAGGTAAATTCGCTGACGCGATTTATATACGTATCGGCAAATTTTACGTCTAATGTCAGCCACATTTCTTTCATTTCAAGCCCTTCGTCACTGACTCTTTCTTTGTCTTCTGTGTCGATGACTAGGAGGCTGAGCGCCAATGTTTCGGCGCGGAATTTGTGGTCGTAGGTAATTGTGACTGTTGGACTCTCTTTCATCACAAAGAGAATAGTTTTACTGCCAACGGTCAATGTTTTTCGATAGCCGTTGATTTTTGCGATGACGGTATATGCCCCCGGCTTGCCGTTGATGACACTTGTGACATCAATTTCAAGCGTTGTGGAGTCGTATCTTGTTGCGACGTATCTATCATAGGTGCTAATTTGCTCACCTGCTTCGTTGAAGAATGTGAGCGTGTACGTCAAATTCAAGATTTCGTCACTTGTCATACCGTTGACGTTGAAGTTGTCGAACCTTAAGAATTGCTTGTTCTTTTGGTCGTTGTGATAGACCGTAGCGTTTGTCAATGCGATGAACGTAGTGTCAAAATTATATTCGGCGTCATCGGACAATGAACTGTCGATAAAGTGCTCTGTATCATAGTTTTTTGTGATGACGTAGACAATGTTGTCGCCACCCCACAAGCGTTTTGTGAGGTCAATGCCTGTTGTTGATGCGCTATGCGCAATTTTGAAGATTGAACCATTGTTAAGATATACTTCATAATATAGGTTCTTTAAGTACCCAATTGCATAATTATAATCTAGTTCAGCCACCTTATCAAAATCAAGCAAAACCTTGTCGCCGCTTTCGTAGATGCGCAAGTTTTTGACTGCGTCAAGTTTGACGACAACGTCGTATGTTTCGATTGCGGCGTCCTTTGATTCGTCGAATACGCCGTTTGCGCAGGTATAGACGTAGATGCGCCAGCCGCCTGCTTCACAAACAATGTCGCTGAGGTCGTAGGTCATTGTGTTGATGTCCGAAATTTCTTTCGCCAAAATTTCTTCGCCATTGAGGACATAGTAGACGACGATTTTGTAGGTTTGTTCCCCAAAAGTTACGTTATTTACACTAGCAAGTGCGCTGAACGCTGCTAAGTTTTGCGGCGCTGACCACGATGCGATTAGAGTTGATTCGTTATCCGCGAGCGCAAGGCGCGTTGGCTTAGAAAACTGCAAGTTGTAGTCAAACTTATAGAGTGTTGAGTCGCTGTTTGAAAGCCCGTAGGTTGAAGCGGTTGCGATGATTCTAATTTCATAGTCGTCTTTTGGCATTCTATTTTGGAAAAGCGTCGATAAGTCATACTTTTCTTGCCCTGCAGGCAATGTTGAAACTTTGACGTTGTCAATCCAAAGTTCATAACTTGTTGCAAAGTCGACTTGGCGGAACGACAGCCAGATGTGGTAATTTGTGCCGTCCGCAATTTGCGTTTTTTCTTCCTGCTCAATCAATATATCTTCGACATTTTGGAGTTTGAACGTAAAGTTTATTATTTTGGTGCTATAGTATGTGTCGAGATAGTAGGCGCCGAGGTCACCAACTATTTTAAGGACGAACAGGTTATCGCTGCCGACGTTCAAGAATTTTGCGCTGATTTCAATGTATCCGTTTGGATAGGCGAAGGTTTCGCCGTTTTCAAGGTACAACTGGCTGTTGATGCGCAAAGAATATAGATTTGCTGTACTGATTTCACTAAATCTCATTCTCACGAATGGTGTGTTGCCGATTTGTGACACTGACATTCTTGGGTCGTCGTGGATGTGGTAGTTTGTGAACTCATAAGGTTCGCTTTCCGCACTTTCGAGGCTTGACCTTGTTTCGGCGACCTTGATTGTGGCAAGGTACACGCCGCCGTCGATATCTTTCAAGCTATTTGTTATGTCGGCGGTGCAGTTGCCGTTAGATATGTCTAGGTCGCTAAGAGAAAGTTCGATTGTTTTGATTTCGGTTTTCGCTTCGTCATTTGAATAGAATTTCAAGACATATTTTTCCGCGCCACTGACTTCGCTGAATTTTGCAAAGTAACTTAGTGTTGTTGGATATTCATCAATATTATAGTCATAGACAATTTCAAGCCCGAGCGGGATTGCAAACTGCCCTTTGTAGCGGTAGTTATCGTACTGCGTGTAAGTGCTTTCGCCTGTGATATATGCGCCGTCGCCGTTGGTTTTTGCCCATACGGTGTATGTGCCATAGCCTTTGGTGTTGAACAAGTTGATGAGGTCAAAATATGTCTTGTTTGTTGTATATTCGCCAACAAATGCACCATCCTTTTCAACTTTGACACCATATATTTTTGCTCCCTCAACTTCTGTCCATTGCGCGTAGATGCGTGTTGCAAGTGTAGCAACGTCGCCGTTTGAAATGATTTCGACTTTTTCGACACCGCCAAGTTGCATACGGTTATTGTAATCTACGCTTTTGCCCCAGTCGCTGTCTTTGTGGTAAGCGTCGCCGAGCGCTTTTGCGCGCGCAATATAGTTGCCGTATTGACTAAAATCAATATAGGCGGATGTATTTAGTAAGTACGTTTGCGTAAGGCCATTGATTTCAAGCTCAAGTTCATAGCCTGTGGCAAAGACAATGTTTGAAACTTGAATTCTCAAATTTCCGTCCAGTAACGGAATAAATTGAACCGTTGGTGCGCTAAGTGCGACTGTCCAGTCAAAGTCGTATTCCGTATTTGGCGATTTTGCGTAGACGACTTCCCCATTTCTTATGACTTCATTTGCGAAAAGTATGATGTTGTAAATGTCGAATTCGTCGATAAATCCGTCAATCATTGCGCTGAATGTGACCATAATTGAGTTAGGGCCAATTTGCGTATTCACGTTTTCGACATTGATGACGTCATTATAGATAATTGCGTCCTTGCTTTGTCTTGTGACAATCAATGTGTAATCTTCGGCATTGAGAACTTTGCTGAAGATAATTTCCAAGTTCTTGCTTTCCGTCATTGTGATTTTTTCAATGATTGGCGCGGAAAGTTCGCTGCCGAGCGTTGACATATTGACGGTTTTTTCGTCCGAATCATTATAGTACGCGAGGTCGCGGATTGCAGCGACCTTTTCGGCATCCGAAAGTTCGTCGCTGTCCTTATACACTTGCACGCTATCAAATGCGCCGAGAATTGTTGCGACAACCTTGTAATACTTTGCGTTTGCAAGCCCCTCAATTTTAAATTCGGTTTGCTTGCTAATGATTGGTGGTAGAGCAGGTTCTTGCCCTTCTTCAATGTCGTTGTCGATGTTGTCGATTTCGTAGAATGCGTATTTTACGAGCGCGTTTGCGTAAATTGCGCTTTCAGGCTTTGTGACGACAATATAGTTTTCGATTTGTCCGTTCGCATTTTTGCGCTTGTCAACGTTGAGTGACACGAGCGCGTCAAGTTTTACAGTATAGAACGCGGTCAATTCATTTGACCAGTCAGAATCTTCCCAATATACGCCGTCGCCGTTTTCCATAACTTTGATTTTGTAGATTCCAAGCCCTGTAATTTCCATCGTGTTTGTGAAATTGATGATTGTTGACTGGATATTAGTATATTCTAAGTGTTTTGCTGCTACAGTATCGGTTTCATTTTCATAATATTTTATGTCTAAAGCGTACCCTGTTCCGTCGCCTTGCCCAACAATTGTCAGTTTGCGCGTTTCTTGGTCAAACGTGATTGTTGGTGCGGCGAGGGCGTGCGAGAGGTAGAAAATGTAGGTTGTGTACAAACTATCATAGTAGTACCCTGTTGCGTTGGCGCGGACGCCGAGCAAGAATTTGCCCGTTGTTCTATCGCCGATAATTTCCGTGAGGTCGAAACGGTTTTCGGCAACGTCGTTTGCAATCAAGTGTTCGTCCACTGAGAATGAGTATGTTTCAGCGTACGGAACGGCATCCCAAACGGCGTAATACTTTCCGTCCACATTTTCGACCGTCAAGTTCGCTGGCGACGTGAACTTGAGCCACAATTCGTATGGCAAACTGTTGCTTGGTTCGCTTTCAAGGAAGTAGTCGTAGGTTTCGGCAACGACTGCGATGTCGTATTTGTTTGCACCTTTGAAAGCGCTAAGTTCCGTCTTGATGTCGACTGTGATGTCCGCTTCGCCGTCGTCTACGATGCCTGTTTTTATCTTTGTCCAAACATTTTCGGTTGGAAGTTTTGCGACGATTGCATAGGTTTTTGCATTATTGCTTGTTGCAAACTTTGCTTCGACACGATTGTTTCTACCGATGACGGAGATTAGCACTGGCGAATCAAGTTGTACAAACTTTGTGTATGTATATGTGACAAGTTCCGACGGGTCGACCATATTTTTGTGCGAGAAACTTTGCACTTCAAAGTCGTAGAAGCCGTCGCCGTATGCTTTGATGTATTCGCGCAAGTTTACAACACTCAATTTAAATGAGTCGTCCGTAACCTCAAGGAGTGTGTATGTGATTGCCTTGTTTCTAAATGTGAGTTTTAGGTATTCAAATTCCATTCGCACGTCACTTGACCACGAAACTTCTTGCAAGACGTCGTCATACTTGAAGTCCTTCGGGTCGGCAAGTTTGATGCGAATTTCCGCCGTCGTTGGCGTTGACCACGCGGAGTTGCCGAGGAAAAGTGAGTCGACTTTGCGCGTCATTGCGCTAATTGTGAATTTTCCGACGCCGCCGAGACTTGCGATTGTCGTTGTGAGGTCAGCTCTTTCTTCATTGACGATGATGTCGTTTGTGACAAAACTGCCGTCATTTTGTTCGACACTGACGCGAATTGTGTAGCCGTTAAGCGCTGTTTCGGCGCCTGTGAAGGTCAAAACCTTTGTTTCTTTGTAAAACACTAGGTTTGTTGGCGTTGGTTGCTTGTCAAAGTACGCATATTCGGCAACATTTGAGTATGCCGAATAGATGACTGGTGTTTCCGTAACTTCGGGTTGTTCAAGCACGGCGCGGACGCGCACTTCATACTTGCCAAAACCTTTACTTTCTAGATATTCAGTAATGTCACAGTTTGTTTTTACTGTTCCTTTGCTAAATTTAGCCGAAAGAACTTCAAAACTTGCGTTTTCTAGTTCGACAACTTGTTTTGCTCCGTCGACTGTTTGCAATTCGTGCGTTTTTCTAATTTCTACCTTATAATACTCGGCAAAACGCGTCGTTGTGAATGTCGCATAGTAATGGACGCCGTCATCAAGCGTTTCTTCGGTAATTACAACGTCATTAGGCGCTTTCAAGATTGGCGTGTAGTCGTATTCGACTGCTTCACTTGGGGCGGAATTTTCATAGTAACCTGCCCCAACTGCGGTCAAAACAATTTTATTTTTGCCTGCGGAAATAATTGAGTAGATGTCGCAAGTTGTCAGGCGCGATGTCATAACGCTGGTTGCCCCTGAAACTTCACTTTCGATGCTGATGAGATAGTTTGTTGCGTTTTCAACTTGTGTGAAATAGAGCAAGACGCTTTCTTCGTCGACATTGTCGACCATAACAAATTGTGGCGTTTGCAGTTTGATTTTGTTTTCAAACATTGCAACTGCACTGAATTTACTGTCTTTATATCCAGCAGTTGACGCGTCGTCTGCGACATTGCCGACGCATTTTACTTTTGCCGAATATTTTTTCGCGACGGTCAGCGGGTCAAACTCAAATATGCTTGCATATAGGCTTGAAATGTTGATTTCAAACGCTGCTGTTTGATTTTCGTCGTCGATTGCACTTGTCACAAATGATGAATAATCTGGATTTGTCAATATGTTTGCGTATTCGACGCCGTCGAACCACAAAACATAGTCGCTTGCGCGGTAGTCGCCTGTGAATGAGAATATCATTGTGTTTGTTTCGCCGACTGAACGCTTATAGAGCGCTACATTTGTTGGCGTGTTCAAAACAATTTGGTGCGAATATTTCGCCGTCGTTTCTTCCGATGCACGGAAGTAACCGCACGCATTGACAGTTATTGCAATTTTATATATTGTTGGTTGTGTGAAGATTGCTGAGGCATCAAGAATTGTATCAAAGACAACTTCATTGTAGATTTCGTTGTCGTTTTCGTCAAATATTACGACTGTATAGCCGTTTTTCGGTGCGAACTTGACGTTCCCTGCCACATTTTGTGCAGACGATGTGAATGTCAAGTATTTTCCATTTTCCAAAACTTCGACATTTTGTACTGGCGCGAACTGGTCAAGGACATTCAATTCAAGCACTGCACTGAAGTCGCTTGAGAGGTAGTAGCCGTATCCGTTGGCTTTGACTCTAATTCTAAAGTCGCCGCCGATTGCACCTTCTAGGTCACGGCGCAAATTAATTTCGTTTGCGATAGTGTTCTTTTGGTAGAACGCGGTGCCCTCGTCATTAACAAGTTCTACTGTATAACTATACGCTTGCGGAACGGAATCCCAACTGAACCATACAAGTTCACCATTCATTTGGTAGCGGAGTGCGTTTGGCATTTCAAGTTGTTTGAAGATATCGAAAGCAAGGTTTTCCGATTTTTCGCTTGCTAGGTACCAAATGACTTCCTCGTCGAGCCCTTGAGATTGGACGTTGTTTGCGTAGACGTAAACTTCATATTCACCGATGTCGTCGACATCCTGCGCGCTAAAATATATATAGTTTGATGAAATTGGAGAAAACTTTTTTGGCTCAAGGTTTCCGTGCAACAAAACTACTGTGTAGGTTTGCGCATTTTCGACTGCGTCCCACGAAAGTTTTTTATCATCTTTGCTATATGCGAGGTTAGTTGGTGTGTTGAGTCTACCTTTCAAACTATGCTCGACTGCAACTGATGATGGCGACTGATTGATGAATTCATTTTCAGCGATTGCTTTGACTGAGAATGAATAATTTTTTGTATAGTCGACCACAACGTCGCTGATGTCAAACTCGTTTTTGCTGACGATTGCCGTTGTTGCGGTGGAAATGTCGGCATTCACGATAATCGTAACTTCGTACATATCAGCGCCGTCGACTTTGACCCACACGAGTTTTGCGTCGTACTTATCAATTTCCGCAATAGGCTGCGTGAGGGTTTTTGTAACGACAAAGTCATCCGCAAAGATAACGTCACTATTTTTAAACCCGTTGTCCGCGATTGCTTGCACGGAAATTGAGTACTTCTTTGGCGATTCAACAAGGTTTGTGATGTCGATATTCAAATCGTCCGCGCCAACTTGCACGACGTTGTTGTCGATGCTATAGCGGTAGGCGCTGGCGTTTTTGACCTTGTCAAACTTGAGGTACACATTGTCGCCCAACTTTTCGACCCTGACGTTTGCGGGGTTATCTAGTTGGATGCGCGTTTGGTAGGACGTTTGGATATAGATAAAAAGTCCTAGCCCTGCAACCATAATCAAAAGTGCCAAAACGCTTAATGACTTTAGCCACATTTCGCGAACCTTTATCCTCTTTTCAATTTTTGCTCTTGAATCAATCTCACTCATACTAAACCTCTTTTGTATTTTGCAAAAACGTTAAGATATTTTGCGCAATTTTTAAATTAGTAAACAAAAACTTATAAAAATATAATTTTTATAGCTTCTCTAAAGTTTACCAAATATCGACACAAAAAGTCAAACATATTACTGGGCAATTAAAAAAAAAGTGGATGTTTCCCACCTTTAGTTTGACTTTGTTTCGGCGTTGCGCGGCTTGTAGCTTTTCAAAAAGTCTTTCAATTCTTCAATATGTCCTGTTTTGTCGATTTTGTTGAGAAGTTCGACAAATTCACTGCGCGTCACTTCAAGTAGTCTTTGCGATTCGTCAAGTTTTTGTTTGAGTGCTTGATTTTCGCATTTGATAATTTCAAGTTTTCGCGTGTTTGCGCCGAGTCGCGCAAGTGTTTCTTTTAGGTTTGCATTTGCAAGTGAGCATTCGTCGCGAAGAGCTTTGGGCGCATTTTCGATTGCGCTGCGCTTGACCATTTTGACAAGTCCCATAAACAAATTGTTGATGTCGGCATCCGTCAAGGTTTGCGATTTTGGCATTCGCAAAATCTTTGCGTCGGGTTCATTGCGCGCGATTTCGCACAATGTGCCTTCACGATTTAGATTGACATTTTTAGGCGCAATTATTTGGCTCAAATTTTGTGATTTTATATCATTTTTCCCATTTTCTTGAAAATTGCTGCATCTTTTATTTTTTGCAGTTATATTACTATTTTTAGTGGCTTTCTTGTTGTTTTTAGCAAGTATACTACCATTTTTGGCAAGTATTTTATTATTTTGATTTATAAAACCAACAGCATTTTCAAGCGTTTTTTCAAAATTAATTTTATTTGCTTGAGAAGTATTATTTTTGCCTTTTTGGGGGCTTTTATTATCATAATTTAACCCTAATTTCAACAAATATTCGGGGTTGCTTTTCATCATACTGCGGTATTTATTTTGCAGACGCAACATTAATTTTGCGTCGCCACAACTTAGGTTATAGCACGCTTGACGTACGGATTTTGTGCGGTTTATTTCACTGACAAGTTCACGCATTGTTGCTTTGAGTTCGGACTCTTTGAAGTGCTTGCACTTTTCTATATTAAAGGCGTCTTGCAGTTTATATTGCTTGACTGCACTATAATATAGGTTGCGGACTGTTTCGCATTTTAGGTTGTGCTGAGTTGCAAAGTCTTTGAATGCGCGCAAACGCGGTGTGTGCGCTTCGTCCGTTTGCTTGATATGTTCAAATAGTTGTCGTACTCTCTTTTGCATTTGGTCGTGTTTGATACTCATTATCTTCACCTCTAAATGCAATTATTGCCACTTAAAGAATATATATACACTATACAAGCCCATAATCATGGCAGGTATTATAATAAGTAGTAACAATGTTCACTAGTGATTATATTTTTTTAAATAAAACAATTTTATGAAATTTTACCAATATGCATCTAAGTTGATTAGCCTAATTTTCAATGAGTTCAAAATTATCAATTTTGTCACCGACCATTTCCATTTTGCAAAGTTTGCCTATGTGTTTTGCGCTTTCTTTATATATTAAAACAACACAAGGCACTTCGCAAGTTGCCACGTTTTGGCGCACTTCCTCAAAGTCGCCAAAATATGCTTTGAGATGCGCATCGTCAATTGCACCGCTGAGGGCGTCGGTCAAGTATGTTCGGCACAATTTGAGGTCGCCGAGTTTCAAACTTTCAAAGAATGCAAACGGCACAATTTGAGGTAAAACCTTGATGTTTTCTTTCAAACTCACAATATATTCATCCGTTTTTGCGATTTTAGAATTGACAACCCCATAAACACTGACTTTGCCGTGCTTGTTGATGTCAAAACACTTTGTCAGCGTTTTGATTTCTTTCTCCCCTATTTCAATTTTGTGACACAAAAGTTCAAGATTTGCTTGGTATTTGCCATTTGCGCTGACAAATAGCGCATAGTCATAATCGTCGACATAACCCGAAACAACGATAAAAAATTCGTTGTTTATATACACACTGCTAATCTTACAATTTTGCACTTGGCTTGACAATTTGTGATTAAAAATGTTGTTGTTTTTTTCCCAAATTTGCAATGATTGCGACCAGTTTTGCGCGCCAAACTGCTTGACAATTTTAACTTGCACATTAGATATGGGCGAATTGATTGCTTGAGATTGCTCAATAATTGGCTCTTGATAACTTAATTGAAATGGGTAAAAAACGGCGTCGTAGCAGTCGTAAGGCATTTTGACGACTGTACACCTATCCGTGTTGACTGACACTTCCGCCCCGCTGGTGTGCACTTTGCAGGAATATGGCAGACATTCAAAGTTGTTGAGCGGAAAGAATGTCAAAACAAAATCATTGTTTGCTTTGATTGAAACTTGCTGAGCGTCGTTTTCAAGGACGCCAACAGTTTCGCCGTCTTTTTGTACCATACATTCAAATTGCGCTCGCACTGCTATTGTTTTCATATAAAACCTCATTAAATTTATATGTTTGCAAAATTGCGAATATTCATTTGTAGTTTTCGCATTTTTTTGGTATAATAAATTAATGGAGAAAAAATGTTTGAAGAATTGATTCAAAACCCGCTTTTCATCATTAGTTTGATTGTAATCGTTGTCTTTCTTGTAGGGATGATTATTGCGGGTTCTGCACACCGAATATTTTATAAGATTAAGGATGAACTTATGGCGGTTGAAAGTTCACTGAACGCTCAAGCCTATCAGGTTTTGGCATTTGGCATTGACAAGTTCAAGCAGCGCACACAACTTTTCCTTGCGGGCGACAAAGTTGTGGACTGCTATGATTATGTAAACGACCGCATTATTTTGAAGCCTGAAATTTTTTACGGCACCAGCGTTGCGGCGCTAGCGATTGCTTGCCACGAATTTGGGCATTCGCAGCAGCGATATAACAACAGCATATTCTTTGCAATTTGCTATTTTTTGCAAAAACTGAACCGTTTTTTCTCGGGACTTTTCCTGCCACTCGTTTTGCTCGGCACGATTGTTTGGATTATTCCTTTTGAACTCAACATTATAGGCAAAGTTATGATTTATGTTGGGCTAGGCGCACTCGCAATCACTATTTTGATGAAATTATTTTTAATTCCGCTCGAATTTGGCGCGTCGCGGAACGGCAAAAAGTTTTTGAAAAAACACGTCGGCATCAAAGGCAAAGAACTGCGACAAGTCAAACGCTTGTTGCGCGCGGCGGGCTTTACTTATATTGCTTCCCTATTTGAGGGGCCGTACAGAATTTTTAGGTATATATTTGGTAGATAACGAAAATTGCTGCAGCAAGTTTGATTTGCTTTGAACAAAAAAGTAAACTTCAATCTAAATTATTCAGTTTTTTCTATAAAAAACAATACATTTTACAAAAAATGTGCTATAATAAGGCATCATAAATAAATAATTATTTCATATAATAAACAAGGAGAATTTATGTCATTCATTTTGTTATACTACGCTTTGGGCATTTTGATAATCCCCGGCATTTTGCTCGGCATTTATGCGCAAGTAAAAGTTTCTAGAACGTATAAGACCTATAGTCAAGTGCAAAGCGAAAAAGGCGTCACCGCCGCTCAGCTTGCACGCGCAGTGCTTGATAGCGCCGGCTTGCAAGAAATTGAATTGCGCAAAGAGAAAGGCTTTTTGACCGACCACTACCACCCAACTAAAAAATACATTGCGCTTTCGGAAGACGTCTACGACTCCTCTTCCGTTGCAGCGCTCGGTGTGGCTATGCACGAAGTTGGACACGCGATCCAAAAAAAAGAACACTATTTATTTCTAGGGTTTAGACAAGTTCTTGTGCCAATCACAAATATTGCAAACCGCCTATTGTGGCCTTTAGTTATCATTGGTGTGATTTTGGGGTTGTTTTTAACAACAAGCGCTATTGTTGGTTGGATAATGGTCGGCATTGGTGTTGGGTTTTATTCACTTGCATTGCTTTTAAACCTAATTACGCTACCAGTTGAATCTGACGCATCAAAGCGCGCATTGAAGCTTTTGGAAAACAGTGGCTTCCTAAATGAAGTTGAACTTGACGGCGCACGACAAGTTTTGAAAGCCGCAGCACTCACTTATGTTGCCGCATTTATTGTTTCGCTACTTGAACTTCTACGCTTTGTGTTGTACATTTTCTTGTCGCGTGACAATAAATAATATATC
>JBNMHN010000017.1:0-17587 GCA_050872805.1 Clostridia bacterium | reverse complement strand
CTATTCCTAAGTCTAAGCATCTTTGAGGGACGGCGTATTTTCACACTTTCTACTCATTTTTGTTCTCGGTGGCAGACGCCACAGGTGCAAGTACTGTTCCTACAAGCAAGTTACTATTGCGGACGTCATACAATGCGCTTACTATGAAGTATATCACTCGGTGGCAGACGCCACAGGTGCAAGTACTGGCGGGGATAGCCCCGCTGCTGCAGGTACTGTCCCTACCAACAATGCGCCTTTGTTTCTATTGTTCAATATTGCTGGTGCGGGCGCGCTGCCACTTCAGTTTGGTGGCATTGCCGCCGCGCAAGTGCTTTTGCTCAAAGTGAATTTTCAAGATTTTGTCCACTTCGATATATAGTTCAAAATTGATTTTGGGCAGCCGATTTTTTAGGTCGCTATGCAATGTACTTTTTGAAATGTTAAAGTGCTCCGCTGCTTGGCGCACTGTTCTTTGCGTGCTGATGATGTACTCCGCTTCGTCTATTGTTCGCTTTTCAAGTTCTGACATAATTCCTCCGCTTAAGTATGCTTATGTCAAAATTTGTCGAATTATAACAATATGCGGAAATTTTGTCAATTTTTGTAGCAAACAATGGATGCGTAACAAAAATAAGAGTATGTACAAAATATGATTACATTAAAAACCCACAAAAACAAAATAAAGGTCATTAATATAAATATTCTGCAATTATGTGACACCAACATTTGACGCAGAACCACAAAAAAAAGCGCCCTGCTTTCCGCAAGGTGCTTTACCATTTATATTTACAATTTGTGTGGTGTATCAAACAAATTATAAACTATTTTGTGTGCGCTTCAAGATACTTGCAAACATCGTCAACAGTTTTCAATGTTTTTGCATCTTCGTCGCTAATTGAAATACCAAATTCGTCTTCCATTGTCATCAACAATTCGACAAAATCGAGCGAGTCAGCGTTCAAATCTTCAAGCAATCTGCTTTCAGGTTTTATTGAATCTTTGCTAATGTTGAGTTGTTTAGCAAGGATTTCCTGCATTTTTGCGAACATTTGATATCCTCCTTCAAAAGATTGTATGCTATTATAACACGATTTTTTGATATTTACAAATCATTTTGACAATTTTCGCGTATTTTTTCGCCAATTTTTGGCTCAAACCGCAATCTTACTTGACGACACCTTGCCAAACAAAGTGAGTGAGAAAGACTGCAATATGTGGACTTGCTATAAACTAAACCCAAAAAGAACTCTAAGCAAAAGTAATTGAAGAATCAAATCTACAGTCATCCATATCGCGCTACAAATGATTTTCACAAATGGCGGAGATACGGAGTATTATACTTAAAAACTAGGAGCGGTTATGCAAGAAAATAGCAATGAAAGTGGCAATGAGCGCGGCTTTTTTGTTCATCCAACGGCACAACTTTTGGGCAGCAACACGATTGGCAAAGGGGCTTATATTGGCGCGTTTAGCGTGGTTGAAGATTGCGCGATTGGCGACAACACAAAGATTGATTTTTGCAGCAGCGTTAGTCGTGCAAAAATTGGCAAAGACTGCCTTATTGTGCGGTCGATAATTGAAGATTCTATATTACAAAATATGAGCAAAATAATAAACTCAAACCTTTACAACAATGTACAGGTGGGTGCGAATACTTTAGTTCGCAACAGTGAAGTTTATGACAATATTGATATTGGGCAAAACGCGACGGTGGGTGTTTTTGCACACGTTCATAACAACTGCAAAATCGGGGATTTTGCGCGCGTGGGCAATTTTGTGGGACTCAAAAAAACAACCATTTGCACGGGCGCTAAGTGTGCGCATTTGGCGTATCTTGGTGACGGCGAGATTGGCGAGGACGCCAACATTGGCGCGGGTACGATTTTTTGTAATTATGACGGCAAAAATAAGTTCCCGACGCGCGTTGGAAAGCGGTGTTTTGTGGGTTCAAACTGCACGCTGATTGCCCCGCTTTCCATTGGCGACGACTGCTTTATTGGCGCGGATTCGTGCGTTTGCGAAGATTTGCCGAGTGGCACGTTTTTTGTACGGAGGAGCAAGGACACAAAGCAAAGGAGGCGCAAAGATGGTTAGGCACGCAATGTTCGATTTCTCTATGCGTGACGCACGTTTTGAGCGCTTTGCACGCAAGCGGTTGCTAATAGAGAAACCGATACTTTGCTTTTTACTGCTCTATTGTTCACTAACTGTGTGACTCTCAAAAATAAACAACAAAAAATTCACGTATTTCGACATTTGTCGCGATTTGTATAAAAACAAATTATATAGCGCCGCATTACGCTTGCAAAATGCGGCTTTTTGTTGTATAATTGCGGCAAAGGAAATTTTTATGAAAATCACAATCATTGCGGACGTTTATGGCGTTGCAAACAACGGAACTGCTACGGGGTGCAGGAATCTTGCGATGCGCTTGCAGGAGCGCGGGCATCAGGTCACAATTCTTTCGACTTTTGCGGGCGAAGATAAGACGGGCATCAAGTATATTCAGTTGCCAAAGCGCAAGTTGTTGGGTTTTTATAAAATCGCAGAAAAAAATGGCGTTGCACTTGCAAAACCTATTGACAAAAAGATTGTTGAGGCGATTGTGGATGCAGATGTTGTGCATTGTCTTGTGGGATTCAAGACAAGTCGCGCAGCAATTCCAATTTTGAGACAGTTGCACAAGCCGTACACGGCGGGGTTCCACTCGCAGGCTGAGAATGTTACGAGCCACTTGCATTGTATGAATTCAAAAGTAATTAATGGCTACATTTACAGGCGTTTTAACCGCAAATTTTATAAAAATGTCGAATTTGTGCATACGCCGACGCAATTTATTGCCGACATATTGGCTGAATACAAGTACTCTAGCCGTTTTTGCGTGATTACAAACGGCGTCAATCCTGCTTTCAAAAAGATTGATGTGGAACGACCTGAAAAGTACAAGGACAAATTTATTATCGTCAACACGGGACGCTATTGCAAGGAAAAGCGCACAAAAGTTTTGATTGATGCTATCAAAAAATCTAAATATGAGGATAAAATTCAACTCATTTGTTTGGGGCAAGGTCCTGACGAAAAACGGCTCAAAAAACGCGCTAAGAAACTGACTAACAAGGCGGAGTTTGGGTTTTGGAGTTTTGATGATATGCTTGCGGCGCTAAATTATGGCGACCTTTATGTTCACCCGAGCGATGTTGAGATTGAGTGTCTTTCTTGCCTTGAGGCAATGGTTTGCGGTATGCCCTGCATTTTTTCGAATGCAAAGACGACTGCTACAAACACGTTTGCGTATGACGAGAGGTGCTTGTTTGAGCACGGAAATGCTGAGGATTTGGCGAAGAAAATTGACTACTTTATTGAGCACCCTGAGGCGCGCAAGCAAATTGCGGACTACAATTTGGAGTACTCAAAAAACTTTGACCAAAGCAAGGCGATTGACAAAATGGAAGATATGTGGCGCCAAGCGATTGAGTACTACGAGGACTATTACAATCGCTTCCCTGACGGCGCGACGCACAGCGAGTTTACGGGGCACAACGACCATCAAGTCAAGGTCACGACAAATGTTTTGAGACCAAAGGTTGATAAGAACTTTGAGTTTGAAAACCGCAACGTTTTCTACCGTATGTGGCAAAACATTGTGTTTGGCTTTGCAAAAATGGTTGTTCCGTCGATTGCTCGCGCAAAATATGGGCGCTTTAAGATAAAAAACAAGAAAACCTTAAAGCAATTTCGCAAAAAAGGCGTCGTTTTGGTCGCAAATCACGCGCATTACTTTGACGGCGCGCTGATTTATTCCAAAATGGTGGGTTGGCACAAAATCAAATTTATTATGCAAAGCGATATTTTGGGCATCAGTTTTTTGGGCAAACTGCTGCTTGCGCTTGGCGGACACCCAACGGCGGACGACGTTGGTGGCGCGATTAAGAGTTATCGCAAACTTGAGGAATACTTGCGCCGCGACAAGACTTTGCTTATCTTCCCTGAGGGGTCGGTGCATCCGTATGAGTCGGAGATTCGCGAGTTCAACACGGGGGCTTTCAAGATTGCGCAGTCGGCTAATGCGCCGATTGTTCCTATTGTTTTGACCTTTGAACAAGACAAAAAGCCGTGCAGGAACTCAAAAAAGAACAACAAGCGTTGCGACGACCCGAACCAAAAGATTGGCAAAACAACTTATGTTCGCGAAAATGGACAGATTTTCAAAGTTAAGAGCAGGCTTTGCTTCATTATCAAAGACCCGATTTATCCAAATGAGGAACTAGACAAGAACGACGGCGCGCGCGACTTGCTCGACAGGACTGTAGCGGCATTCAATATGACCATTGATGAATTTTACGCTAAGTACCCGAAATACCTTGACGCGCAGGCGTTTTATGCGGACAAGCAAGCCGAAACAAATGAGAACGAAAACTAATCTAAGATAAAAAGCATTGAATGCAAACGCGTTCAATGCTTTTTTATTTTAAAATGTGACATATTTAATACATCAAAATATTTATTAACTAAACTCAAAATTATTTGAAAATTAAAACAAGTTTGTAGTAAGTATAGTTTTATTTTAGTTATTACTTAAACTCCAATTTAAACACTATTTTTTGAAAGTTGGGCGATAAATACGGTCGGTTATACTTTCAGCAAAGTCGGTTTCGTGGCTGACAAAGATAACTGTTCCCGGAAATTCTTTGATTGCTTGCGCGAGAACTTGTTTCGATTTTGGGTCAAGGTGGTTGGTCGGTTCGTCAAGTATAAGGACATTGCAAGGCTCAATCATTAGTCGACAAATTTTGACTTTGCTTTGTTCCCCACCGCTCAAACTCGAGATTGGTTGCTGCAATTGTTTGGATGTTAGCCCTGCTTTAGCAAGGTACGAACGCAGCACTTTGTCTTCTAGTTTTGGGTACTCATTGCGCAAAATTTGTAGCGCGGTCAAGTTGGGGTCAGCCCAATTAAGAATTTGTTCAAAGTAGTTAATTTTTATGTTTTGAGCAAGTTCAATTTCCCCGCTTAGAGCAGGTATTTGCCCCATTATTGTTTTTAGCAATGTAGTTTTACCAAGTCCATTAAACCCAACAATCGCCCATTTTTCACCATTCAAAACCTTTAAATTGATATCATTTAAAAGTGGATATTTGTAACCTATTGAAAGGTGTTGAGTCGTGATTATACTTGAAGCATTAAGCGGTTTATAGGTAAACTTGAAGTGCGGAAGCGGTGCCTCATTATCTTTTTGGATAATCTCCATTTTGTCAAGTTTCTTTTGTCTGCTTTGTGCTTGTTTCGCGGTGTTAGTTCGGCAACGATTGCGGTTGATGTAGTCAGTCAACCTTTCCACTTCCTTTGCTTGAGCGGCGATTGCCTTTTCTTGCAGTTGCATTTTTTCGTTGTACTGACGCAAAAATTGTGTGTAGTTGCCTTTATAGCGCACGATTTTGCAAAACTCTACGCTGAATATTGTGTTACATACGGCATCCAAAAATTTTGTGTTGTGGGAGACGATGAGGAATGTGCCTTCAAAGTCCTGCAAGTATTTTTCAAGCCATTCAATGTGTGCTTCATCAAGGTGGTTGGTCGGCTCGTCGAGAATCAAAAAGTCCGGATTTTGCAAAAGCAATTTACATAAGATAACTTTTATCGATTGACCACCACTGAGTGTTTTCATTTGTACATCATAGCCAATTTTATCAATTCCAAGCCCTGTAGCATAACTCTTTATTTTGCTTTCTATTGAATAAAAATCTAGTTCGACAAGCTTTTCAAAAATGTCGGACGCTTTTTCGATTAATTTCATATCGTCCTTTTCTTGTCCCTCAGCAATTAATTCGTTGGCACGTTTTTCTAAATCGAACAGGTTTTGAAATGCTGTGCATAAATATTCATATAGTGTCAATTCTCCGTCTACGCTCACATATTGGTCAAGGTAACCGACCGAAAATTTCCCCTGCATTACAATGTCGCCTTCATCGCAAATTTGCGTACCATTCAAAAACGAGATTAACGTACTTTTGCCCGTTCCGTTTGCGCCGACAAGTCCAATCTTTTCACCTTTATTAATTGTAATGTTGACGTCTTTATATAATGTTTTGTCACTAAATCCGTGACTTAAATTTCTAATTTCTATCATTTTTTTTACCTCTATTATTTTGTATCATTGTGTTTGTGACTTATTTTACGCATACTGCGCAAAGCAAAATAATCTAAAGCGAATTCGACATAGTAGACATAAATTTCTTATTTTTCGGCAATATCTTGCGTTTAAATTGATTGTGATTAACATATAAAAACAATATAATTAATTATATCATAAAGGAGGAAAAATATGATAAGAACAATCAAAAACACACTAAAACTTTCAGCAATGGTTTTGCTAATTTTGCCGATTATTTTTATGATGACGGCTTGCGGAGGTAACACTTCTATTGACGGCACGTGGAAAGTGCAAAGCGTGACATCGGGCGAAACAACTAAGGACAGAACTCAATTGACGGCTGACCTTGCAGACAAGACCAAGGGGCTTGACGAACAATTTAGCCTTGTCATCAAAGATGACAACACTTTCACCCTTTTGACGCCAGCATCCACTAAGGAAACAACTGGCACGTGGGCTCAAGATAAGAGCGCAAAAGAAGACACTTATAAATTAACAACAAGTGACAATAAAATTTACACAATAACTTATGAGTCCAGCAATACAATAAAAGTTTCCTATGACGAAAAAAATTATTATATTATGAAGAAAAAATAATTCATAACAAAGTGGAATTTTAAAAATTCCGCTTTTTGTTTATACGTCCGCAACTAAATTAAGAATTTATATTTATTACAAATCACACAGTAAATATATTTGCTAAATAAATCAACAAAAAGTATGTAATTTCAATAAATTACACAAATATTTGCAAATCGAAATATTTATTCTATTATTCTAATTCAGCAAACACGCCGAACATATAAAGGTTCCATATTTTTTCTCCTAATTTGGTGGGACTAAGTGGACTCGAACCACTGATCTCAACCATGTCAAGGTTGCGCTCTAACCAACTGAGCCATAATCCCATATGTTTATTATATCAAATGAACGCGCATTTGTCAACAATTTCACAAAATATTTTTTTTGCGCAATTATAAATAGTTAATTCTCAAAGTAAATTGCATAGTGGAATTTGATGTGGAATTTACTTTGAAATTTATGTTTTTCAATTCTGAAACACACTTAACTTGTTTACTACACAAAAAACCGCGACAAATGATCGCGGCTTTTCTTTGCACAACAAATGTGCATAGGTTGCAAACTAATAATAATATTTGGTTATCAATCAAGCCAAATGACGTGTCTAGTAAGCAAAATTGTAATCATATCAATAAGCCACAAGAATGGCAAACCGATTACGATGAGGAGAATTGCGAGGACGATGCTCAAGACACTTCCCTTGTCGATACTTCTCATCAAACGGTAGATGACCCAAACAATGTCCAATACAGGCAATGCGAGGATTAATTTCCAAACCAAACCCAAATTGTCCATCCATTTTACAAATGCGTTCATAACCGACCTCCGTTTTTAGTATATGTATATTATATACCGAAAATACATAATAATCAAGCGTTTTCGGCCTATTTAGCAAAGTTTGTCTTTATAATAGTCAAAATGTCGAAATATTTTGCTATTAAGCAATACGTAGAATATATAAAGTCTAAGTTGTGCAAACTTCAAAAAAATACTTCAATCCCGATTCTTTCAATTATTTCAATCAAAACTCTCCCCCCCCCAACATTTGATATAGAGTCAAATTTTGTTTATTCGCCCCAAACATTTGATATAGTGCCACAAAAAAAAGCGCCCCGCTAGGGGGTGCTTTCAATATTAGTTTGCTCCGTCTGTATAGTTGATACGGATGCCCGGACCCATCGAACTTGCAACAGTTACGCTCTTAAGGTATGTACCTTTTGCAGCGGCTGGTTTTGCTTTTACGATAGCGTCCATAAGTGTAGCAAAGTTCTCTTTCAACTTGTCTTTACCGAAACTTGCCTTGCCGATTGGGCAGTGGATGTTTTCGTTTTTGTCAAGTCTATATTCAACTTTACCTGCTTTGATATCTGCGATTGCTTTAGCAACGTCGTTTGTTGCTGTTCCGCTCTTAGGGCTTGGCATAAGACCTTTTGGTCCGAGAATCTTTGCAATTCTACCGATTGCAACCATCATATCGAGTGTTGTGATACAAACGTCGAAATCCAACCATCCTTGGTTTTGGATTTTTGCAATGATTTCTTCCGCACCAACATAGTCAGCGCCTGCTTTTTCTGCTTCGTCTGCTTTGTCGCCTTTAGCGATAACCAAAATGCGAACCTTTTTACCAGTTCCGTTTGGCAATACAACTACGCCACGAACTTGTTGGTCAGCGTTCTTTGAATCAACGCCGAGTCTAACGTGAAGTTCGATTGTTTCGTCGAATTTAGCATTTGCAGTTTTTACAGCCAAATCAAGAGCATCATCTACGCTATATGTCTTGCCTTTTTCAACAAGTTTTGCAGATTCTGCATATCTCTTACCGAATTTCATTTTTTCCTCCTTGTGGTAATAACGAACTATGTTCTTCCACTAATCTATTACTTCTACGCCCATACTACGAGCAGTACCCGCGATGATGTCCATTGCGTGCTCGATGTCGTTGGCGTTCAAGTCAACCAATTTTGTTTGTGCAATTTCCTTGACCTGCGCCTTTGTGATTTTAGCAACTTTGTCCTTGTTAGGTTTTGCTGAACCACTTTCAATTCCGCAGGCTTTCTTAATGAGAACTGCTGCTGGTGGCGTCTTCAATGTCAATTCAAATGAACGGTCTTGGTAAATTGTGACAATTACTGGAATTGTCAAACCAATTTGTCCTGATGTTTTGTCGTTAAATTCCTTAACAAAACCCGGCAAATTGATACCGTGAGGTCCGAGCATTGAACCTACTGGTGGGGCTGCTGTCGCTTTCCCTGCAGGCAATTGCATTTTGACTTGTGCACTTACTTTCTTAGCCATTTTATTCTCCTCCTTGACGAGATTGTGGTATTGACAAGGCTTGCGCCTCTCCCACATTTTATTTTTTCGACATTTCTATCGGAAAAACCATAAAAAAAATCTACAACTTTCTAATTTGCTGATATGCTAGTTCCGCCTCAACATCTCTACCAAAGAGAGATACACGGAGTTTACATTTTTTGTTTGCCGCGTCCACGCTTTCCACGATTCCAGCGTTTCCTTCAAATGGCCCGTCGATAATTTCGACCGTTTCGCCGACGTTGAGTTCAAAGTCAACGACAACTTTCTCTAGGTGCAAACGACGAATTTCGTCCTCCGTCATTGGCAATGGTCTACCCTTAGGCCCTACAAAACCAGTCACACCGCGTGTGCTAGTGATTGTGTGCCAAAGGTCGTCACCATATAGCATTTTTATCAATATGTATGACGGCATCATCTTTTTTTGCACTACTTTCTTCTTGCCATTCTTCTCTTCCACGACATCTTCCATAGGAACGACTATTTCGAATATCCTGTTTTGCAGATTACCATTCTCGACGACTTGCTCAAGATTTTGCTTTGCTAGCATTTCATAACCAGTAAAGGTGTGCAAGACGTACCATTTTGGCTCTGTTTCCATAACGTTATTCATATAACCCTCTTACTTATAGACCTGTTGTTAGTAGTTTGTACAGCCAGCTTAGACCATAGTCAAACCCTATTACAACAACACCGAAAAAGAGCACTACCGCGATAACTGCGAGTGTTTTCTTGATTGTTTGCCCGAATGTCGGCCAAGTAACCTTTTTAAGTTCCGCAAAAGATTCTTTTATCTTGCGGAAAAGACCGCCCTTTTTCTTTTCTTTGACACCTGTTTGTTGTTGGTTTTTAGCCATAATGCCTCCAAGTTTTACAAACTATTTTGTTTCTTTGTGAAGAGTTGATTTGTTGCAGAATTTGCAGAATTTTTGCATTTCAATTCTGTCTGGGTCGTTCTTCTTGTTTTTGAATGTGTTGTAGTTTCTTTGCTTGCATTCACTGCATGCAAGTGTTATTCTTACGCGCATTTTCTTCGCTCCATTGAAAAAAATTAACACCGCTTTCGTGGCGTCGTATTATAATAGCACAATTTGAAAGTATTGTCAATGATTTTGACGATATTTTTTGAAAAAAAACATAATTTTTCGCTTTTTGTTAATTCTCAAAGTAAATTCCATAGTGGAATTTGATGTCTAAACTCAATACCAGCATTTCTCCATTTTTGTCGACTCGTCGCCACAAAACGCTAGCGCTAAACCTCGCTAAAATGCACGGCTTGCAACTGTTTTAATATGTTGTCAAACTCCCACTGGGAAATGACAACATACGCGCCATAACTTTCACAGTTGCCGTTCAACTTGTATGTTCGATGTTGGACATCAATTGAGATTTTATTTGTCATTGTTTTAAGGTATAATTTCATTTTGCCCCCTATTTTTACCCCTAACCATTATCATAACTTATATCGCCGTTTTTTAATACCACATTTGCGGGGCTATGCCTAACTTATGCTACACATTATGACGTCAAATCAACATCAAATCTACAATAAAATGTACCATTCGGCAATTTTATAAATGTTTTATATTGTATGTCAAAATTTTAGAAACAAAATGTTTAGCCGTACATTTTGGTGAGGATGTAGAGGACAAAGCGGGTGGGCAAGATTTTGCAGAGGAAGGCAAAAACTTTATACTTGAAGCCGACGATTGTGCGGACTGGTAGGCGCTTTTTTGCGGCGAATTTGTAGATTTTCTTTGCCACATACTCCGCTGTCATTCCGTTTTGTTCGTCTTTCTCCATTTTCGCGACTGATTTTTCGTCGCGCCCGTTATAGTCGCTATCCGCCGTCGCTTTCTCGCGGTTTTGCGTGAAACTCGTTTTCGTGTCACCCGGTAGGACGCACCCTATTTGCACGCCGAGCGGCTTAACTTCTATACGCCACGCGTTCGCCATCGTTTCGAGCGCGCTTTTACTTGCTGAATAGAACGCTTGGTATGGCAATGGAAAAATTGCGCCGACGCTGCTAATGAAAATAATCTTTCCATACCCTTGTGCGCGCATTCGCGGCAGAAACGCTTGCGCAAGCGCAAATGCGGCGAAAAAGTTGAGGTCAAAGAGGCGTTTTGCGCTGCTCATTTCGCATTTTTCAAGAACGCCACTAATTCCCATACCTGCATTGCAAATAAGGACGTCGATTTTATCTTCTTTTGCTAGAATATTCGCAACTGCGGCGTTGAGTTCGTCCGTTTTTGTGAGGTCACACGCTTCAAACTCATACGGAAAGTCGTCGCCCTGTTCGCGCGCGAGTCCGTATACTTTATATCCGTTTTTTGCAAACTGGTCGCACGTGGCGCGCCCTATTCCGCTGGTTGCGCCGCTGATTACTACTACTTTTGACATTGTTTTCTCCAATTATCATTATTTTGTTTTGCGGTTACCCTGTTTATCGTAGGCAAACAATAGTTCGGGGTCATTAAAGCGGACTTTACCAGCTGTGGCAAGTGTTTTAAATACGTCAAAACTTGTGAGTTCGTCATACGTTTGCGGTGCGATGCTGGGTGATACACCGCATATTGAAAGAATTTTCAATGCGTCGTCTTTACCCATTTTGAAAAAGCACGCTTCGTCGTTTAAAATCTTTGCGACGACTTCATTGTTTGAATAGTCGCAATTTTGCGATTTGTTGTAGTTTAACCTTGTTTGGTTCATAAGTTGTAGTTCTTTAATCATTCTTTCACCGTTTCTAAGCCTTTTAATTGTCGTTTTTCACTTTCATAAACAAACTGCTTTGATTGCAGGTTCTTTGCGACATCCGTGGCGGATATTTGCTTTGAGTTTAGGTTGACGACGTCAATCAAAAATGGATTCTCATCCTCATTTTGCCTGAGCAAAATTTTGCGCTGGTAAAACGTTCCTTTGTCGGAGGTATGCTTGTCCCCGATGTATGCACTTTCAATATCCGTGCCGAAAAAGCCGTTTTTCTTGAACGCGTTGTATATCAGCGTTGCTTCATTGCCGCAAATGTGCTTTTCTCTTAGCGTTTGAATAAATGATTCAATCAATTTATCTAAGTCAGTATCCGCAGGTTTTTGTTCCTTAATTTGGCTGACAAAGTCGGCAATAGTTGTTTTTTCCCTGCCATAGACGCTTACGTACGCTTTTTCAAGTGCGGTTGGGAAAACGCCGAACTTATCCGAGACAATGTCTATACCCGCAAGTTCCAACTTGTTATGCGCGCGCGCAAGGTCGTTGAGCGAACTTTCGCCGCTGACGTTAATTGCTTCAAGACGCGCGGAAACTTTGTCAGTATAAAAACCTGTCAAATAGTGTCCGTCAATTAAGCCTTGCGAAAGCACCGTCGCAGTGACTCCGTCAAGTTCGTCCAAAAATCTTGCACATATTCTTGCAAAGTCATAGCAAATAATTTTGTCATTTGGCTTTATTGATTCAAGTGTATTTTTGTCAAATCTTGATTTTTCAACTTTGGAAATGCGTTTGCCCTCTATTCTAGCAATGTTATCGTCGTATACTAGTGTTGAACACAGTTTTGCATAAATGTAAACTGCTTTTTCTTCCACCGTCAAGTCGATGGGCATATCCTCATACACTTCGCGCTTCAGTTGCGGGTTGATGTCAAATTCACGATTGCCGACGCACCTATAAATTGAGCCCGTTTTTGAAAGCAGCGCTTTGAAAGTATATTCATCATTTGCGTATCTATCTAGGTTGTAGCCCGAATTGTAAAGTTTTGCATAGTCTTTTATCATACTGTTTAGATTTGGCACATAATAGCCATCCATTTTGCCTTTTGCGCGCTTAAACTCGCCGTCGTCAGCGGGATACCCAAATATGTCGCCAAGCACTTCAAAAACTTCGCGTTTATTAAATATTTGGTCATCGACGACGATATTTTGCATATTATCACTTGTGTTCAAAAACTCATACAATACCTTTTCATTTTGCAAAACGCTGAACGCCATCGCGACGCTACGCATTGAGAACCCGTTAAAGTTTGCATAGTGTTTTTGAAAGGTATCAAGCCCACACAAATTTAATATCGCAGTCGCTCTTGCAGTCTCGTCCGCGTCCACTAAAATTTGTTGTGGCACATATTTGCCGAGTGCAGCGAAAAATTCGCCACTCTTGACACGTTCGGATGCATAATAACCGCGCAAATCTTCCCTATTATCAATAAGCCCCATTTTGATTGGCATATCAGGGCGTTCGCAATTGTCGGTAGTATAGAAAAATTGCACAACACTGTTATTCCCAACGCCGTTCTTGAACTCTTGAACAACACGACTAAAGTCATCCTCATTTAATGCAAAAATCGTATCCACAGCGTCTTGCAACCTACCTTTGACGGGCTTTTCCATTACTATTTTCATAAAAGTCTCCCATTTTTTTTATTATACCATATTTGCGCCACTTTTGCAAGCACGTGACAACTATATATTCCTTGCAAAAATAATGGATTATTGTTATAATAATAAAAAGGTTATAGTATGTCAGTATTTGGAACAAACTTGAATGAGATAATGAAAGAGCGCAACATCACGCCAAAACAATTGATTGAAATGGCGGATGTTGACAAAAATGTGGTGTATGAAATTAATAAGCACGAACCAATGCTAGCAAATGCCGTGAAAATTACCGATGTGCTAAACGTCAGCCTTGACTACCTTGTAGGAAAAGAAGTTGATGAAGATTTTTTTGTCGACCCAAATTACAAAATCAGTTTTTATGAAAACCTTGACAAAGAACTTGCCAATCAAGGAATATCCAAACGCAAATTTTGCCGTGACCTCAAATATTCGCTCGCGTCGTTTACGCGTTGGAAGAATGGCGACATCCCCTACTTTCAGACAATCATCGAAATTTCGACCTACCTAAACTGCAGCATTGACGGCTTAATTGGGCGAACACTCAAATAAACAAAGGACATTTGCAAATATTTGTAGTCTAAATTTATGATAATAATGTTACAAACCATATTTATAAAATACAAAAAAGTTGCGGAAATTGCAACTTTTTTCGGTTCAGTTCAAACTAAAAGCGTTTTAGTTTTTCAATATATTTATAGGTTTGCTCTTCAAGTTCGCCGATGCGCATTTCAAGTTTGCGGTTCTTTTGTCTTAGTTCCTTTGGCGGAGTGATTGGCTTAATGAGCCACAAGAACCCAAGTTCGATAATGCACAGGCACGCAAGTATGCTTTGGAAGTCGAGGTCGACGTGTCCAAAGAACGATTGCGGAATTATGCTCAATGCGGCGAGCGAGAGCACAAACATTGCGCCAAACAATGTCATTCGGTATGAATCGAGTGGGCGGCTTACGCGCAACAGTAGTATCAAGCCTGTGAATGTGATACAGATGCTTGCCATTGTTTCGTAGTGTGAGCCGTCGCTGTACGTGATGTCGAAGAGATAGCAAAGAACAAAGTTGAGGAGCAGTAGCAATGCCCCCGGCATACTTTTCGTGATTAGGTTCACTAGGAAGTTGCCCCGTATCGGGTCTTTGTTCGGCTGCAGCGCCAAGAAGAATGACGGCAGACCGATTGCAAACATTTCGAGCAAGATTACGGCGTTTGGCGTGAACGGATAACTAATTGCGAGCGCGAGACACAAAATCGACAAGAAAATTGTGAAAAATGTTTTCATCAAGAATAGTGATGACGATCTTGTGACGTTATTGACGACGCGTCTACCCTCCGCGACGATGCTAGGCATTGACGAAAAGTTGCTGTCGAGCAATACGAGGTTGCTGACATTGCGCGTCGCGTCGCTGCCGCTTGCCATTGCGATTGAGCAGTCAGCTTCCTTTAGCGCGAGAATGTCGTTGACGCCGTCGCCTGTCATTGCGACTTTATGACCGCGCTGCTTGAGCGCTTTGACAAGCACGCTTTTTTGCTCTGGTGTGACGCGTCCAAAGACGGTGTATTTGTCCGCTGCTTCGATAACTTGTTGGTCGGAGAGCCCGTATAGATTGATAAAGTTTTGGGCATTTGGCACACCAACACGTTTTGCAATTTCGCTGACAGTGATTGGGTTGTCGCCTGAGATAATCTTTAAATCGACGTCGTTATCTTGGAACCAACGCAATGTTTCGGTTGCATTTTCCCTGATTCTATCTTCGATTGCGATAAGCGCGAGCGGTTTTGCGCCTGCTGGCACGTTTTCGTCCGTGATTTTGCCGCGCGCTTTCGCCAAAACTAGCACGCGTTTGCCTTGTTTTGCGTAGGCTTTGACTTTGTCCTCAAGTTCCTTGCTGACTTCTTCAAGCACAAACTCCGACGCGCCGACGATATAGGTATACCCGTTTGTGAACGACACAGCCGACAATTTGCGCGCGCTTGAAAACGGTAGTTTTGCCGAAATGTGGTAGGCGTCCTGCTTGCCGAAATAGTCAATCAATGCGCGCGACGTGGCGTTGTTGTCGCCTAGTCCGCTCATCATTGTGCCGACGATTTTGTGCAGGTCGGTGCTTGAGATTGTTTTTGTCATAGGTTCGACTTCAGTGACAACCATTGTGCCGTCGGTTATTGTGCCTGTTTTGTCGAGGCACAGGGTGTCGACGCGCGAAAGCATTTCGATGCTATATAGGTCTTGGACGAGCGTGCGTTTGCCTGCGAGTTTGATAACCCCGACTGCGAGCGCCATACTTGTTAAGAGGAACATTCCTGCGGGAATCATACCGATGATTGACCCCGCCGTCTTTTTGACGGTTTCCATACTGCCGACGCCTTGGCTGTAGTTGTTGCCGAGCATAAGGATGCCGAGCGGAATGATTATGACGCCGATGACGCTGATGATAATGCGCATACTTTTCATAAGTTCCGACTTTGGCTGCGAATATTCTTTCGCTTTGGCGGACAACTGCGCGGTGTAACTTGCGTCACCGACGGCGTCCGCACGTGCGACACATTCGCCACTTGAGATAAAACTACCGCTCAAGAGCCTGTCGCCGACCTTTTTCTTGACGGCGTTGCTTTCGCCCGTGATAAGACTTTCGTTGACTTCGACTTCGCCACTGACGACAATACAGTCGGCGCAAATTTGTTTGCCAAGCGAAAATTCGATGATGTCGTCGAGCACAACTTCCTTGACAGGAATTTCATAGTGCTTGCCGTTGCGGACGACCAGTGCCGTCGGCTGCGTGACTAATGATATTTTCTCCATTGTCTTTTTCGCGCGAATTTCTTGTATTATACCGATTGCGGTGTTTGACAAAATAATTACCATAAAGAATATGTTGTCAAACGCGCCGACACAAATCAATGCGACTGCGACAAGTATGCACAATAGGTTGAAGAACGTGCAGATGTTTTTGAAAAAGATTTGAAAATACGTTTTCTTGTTTTTGTCGTGGACGAGGTTAACGTAGCCATTGTCAATGCGGTCTTGCACTTGTTCAAGTGTCAAGCCTTTGTCGGCTTTGGTTTTTATGCGCTCAGCGTTTGCGTAATTGAACGACTTTTTGCGCTTGACCTTATTGACTTTCGCTTCCGTTCCGCGCGTGAAAAACGACTTGCGAATGACGCCATCCGCGGTAACTTCTTCGGTACTCTCTACAATTTCTTCAGCAGGTGCTGCGTCTGTTTGCGCAACAGGGACTGCCAAATTTTCAGCCGTTTTTCCGTTTGTTTTCTCGTCCTTTTTAGCAGTTTTTGTTGCGCTTTCGCTTGATTTTTCCGTGCTTTTGTGTGACTTAGCCGCGTTTTCATTCGGCTTTTCAGTAGACTGTTTGCGCGTGGATTTACTCTTTTCGCTTGTGGCGTTTTTTGCAGCGGATTTTGCGCTTTTCCCCGCACTTTGTGTGTGCGTCGCAGTGTTTGGACTCCCCTGTTCCGCCACGGCCGCAAATGCTAAATCATTTGCTGGCAAATCTTCCGCAATCGGCGCTTGCGCAGACTCTTCAAGCGGTTTACTTGAGCTATGTTTGGTGTAACGTTTGGTCATCTTTGTTTTGTTGATGTTGCCTTTGTTTCCACCATTATTTTCGACTTTATTATCCATTTATTTCCTCAATTAATGATTGACCGATTTTGCATAATATTTTATGCAATCACACAGAATGTTTGCGCGTTTTTGCCGCACTAACCTATTTTGTAATCAATCATTAATTATTATACGACATTTTACATTTTAATCAAAGCATTTTGAACTACTTTTTTATAAAGACTAATTTTGTTTGTATACTGACGCGGTCAATACATTCATTTGCCCATAATAAAAATAAAGTACATAGTAAATTAACTATGTACCTTAATTGTATAGTGCCACTCACCAAACCCGTGGCGGTGCGCCCAAACATACATAAAAGGTACACAGTAATTTAACTATGTACCTCATAACATATAGCGCCACTCACCAAATCTGCACCTGTGGCGTCTGCCACTAGAATTGCTCGATGAGGGTGAAGTCTTTGTCAGCGATTTGCTTTTCAAGCACGGAAACAAACTTGTCAAGCGGAATGTTGTTAATTTGCTTGCCGCCGCGAATCTTGATTGATACACTCTTGTTCGCAATTTCTTCATTACCAACAATAACAGTATATGG
>JBNMHN010000016.1:0-18038 GCA_050872805.1 Clostridia bacterium | reverse complement strand
TGATAGTACAAAAAAATAAAAATGCCAATAATATACGTACTAACAATATAGAAAGTAAATTATAATATTTGATGTTTATTTAGTGACTGATATGTGGAAGTGACTATCGCACCCAAGAATAAATTTGTGTAGAATGAGCATAGTCTTGTTGTTTACGAAAGTGCTGACGCGTAGTGACAGTAACCACAGCAGTGCGCTATCGTACACGAGTACAAAAAAAACTAAAAAGCGCAACAGTGCGCCGCCCGTAAAGGCAACTGACTTGTAGTGACAGTACCTGTAGCAGCGGGCTTTCCCGCCAGTACCTGTAGCAGCGGGGCTATCCCCGCCCGAGAATAGAAGTGAGTAGAAAGAACACAGGCTTGCCGTCCACGAAAGTAAGTTGCTTGTACTGACAATACCTGCAGCAGTGGCCTTCGCCACTAGAATTTATGGATATAAATTCTAAAGGGGAGAGGGAGAAAAAGGGCAAAATTTTAAATTATAGCGATTTTTAAAAATAAGTCAACCGAATTGATAAAGATTTTCAAAAATCGACAAAAAAAATTTATTTTCGCCAAATTTCGTAAAGTGCTTAATAAAATTCGCAAAAATCGCACTTCAAAATCGGGTTATCCACACAAAAAAATCGCAAAATGTTGAACGAATGTGTATAAATTTTGAAGATATGCACAAAGATGTGCACAAAAAGTGAATCAATATATTGTATAGTTTGTGAAAAATTCGCGGTTCGGTACACCATATATTGTGGTTTTGAAAAAGATATCCACATTTGCACAGACAATAATAATACAAGATAATATTTAAAAAATCAAAAAATTCTTTTCCTGCGGGGATAGCCCCGCGGCTGCAGATACTGGCGGGATAGCCCGCTGCTGTAGGTACAGTCACTACCTCTAGTGGACTTTGTGAGCAAATAAGCAGTGTACTCTGTAATGACTATTTACAAATAGACCGAAGCAAAACAAAGTCATTACGTCGAAAAAAACTTTTGCGTTAGGCTTAAGATTGTATATCTGAAAAGTTGTATTTTTTCTGGATAGCCCGTGGCTATGTTTAGTCTTTACAACAAAATACTTTCAGCGGGGAACAAGCTGTGTGTTGATAAGTTACCCGCACATAGAGTTATGCACATTGTATGAACTTTTGTGGACAAATGAGCAAGATTGCAACTAGAGCCACCGAAAAGAGGTTGTTTGTGCAAAATGACAAAATTTGTGCGTCAATGCACTTTGGACTGATGTGTGGCATCATAGTTTTGTACTTATTAATTATTACGTACGAACTTATAATTATTATAGTACTTAATTTATATAGGCGCGCAATTCTTAATATAAAGTAAGTATTAATATCAAGTATACATATAATAATATTAGTACTTATAATTTATATAGTATGCAACGATTGTGCACAAAAAGTGTGGAAATGTGGAAAAGAAAAAAATGAAAAAAGTTGAAAAAGTGTGTTAAAAATGCTTTACAGAAAAATCAAAGTGTGCTAAAATGTTGTAACTTTAGGAGACAGTATGGACACGCAAATGAAAGTCATCTGCGACGGGCTTGACCTCGCGGATGCAGTTTTGAAGGTTATCAAAGCAACCGCAACGCGCACAACTAACCCGATTTTGGAAGGGATAAAGTTGGTTGCCGAAAACGATTGCTTGAAGTTGAGCGCTACCGATCTTGAGCTTATGATTGAGACCAAGATTAAGGCGGACGTTAAGCTTGAAGGGACAGTTGTTGTTCCCGGAAAGTTCTTTAGTGAGTATGTGAGAAAACTGACGAATGAGCAAATCACGCTTGAAGTTAGTGAGAATAATCAGCTGAAGCTTGCATATACTGACAGTGTGGGGTATATGCAGTGCTTGAACGCTGAGGAGTTTCCAAACATACAAAAGATTTCCAACGAGCAGTATTTTGAGATTAGCAAGGACGATTTTGTGGACGCTATCAACAAGACGATTTTTTCAGTTTCGCTTGACGATGCTAGACCGCTTTTCAAAGGGTGCTTCTTTGAAGTGGGCGAAAAGAGCGTCAATGTGGTTGCGCTTGATGGTTATCGTATGAGCATTGCGAAAAAGCCGATTTTGTATGCGACAAGCGAGGCAAAATTTGTTGTTCCGGCTAAGAGTTTGGCGGAAATAACCAAGGTTATTGACGACAAGGACGAGAGCATCAAAGTGTTTTTCCAAAAGCAGTATGTGATGATTGAGCAAGAGGGCGCTGTTATTATTTCGCGCTTGCTTGACGGCGAATTTATTAATTATAATAACCTCATCACGTCTGGTGAGTTTACTACAATCACGACTGTGAACAAAAAGCAACTTGAAGAGGCGCTTGACCGCACAAGTTTGCTTGCACGCGTGGAGAGAAACAACATTGCAAAGTTTGAAATCAAGGACAAAACTTTGGCAATTTCATCGAACAGTGAGATTGGTAACATTCACGAAAATGTTACAATTTCTTTGAACGGCGTTGATTTGACGACGGCGTTTAACTCACGCTATTTCATTGAGTGTTTGAAGGTTGTAAATGATGAGTTTATTACGCTTAATTTTACGACGCCGATTGCGCCTTGCATAATCAAGCCTTTTGAGGGCGATGATTATCTTTTCCTCATCCTTCCTGTTCGCATTGTGGCCTAAGTGGCGTAGGCCACCGCTGTGGGTGCAGTATCTGCAAGCAAGTTACTAAGTAAGACGGCATACCTTTGTGCTATCTATTGTTTTTTTGCTCTCGTGTGGGGATAGCCCCACCGCTGCAGGTGCTGTCCCTACAAGTAATTTACTTTTGTAGACGACGAGCCTATGTTCTTTCTACTCACTTTTCTTCTCGGTATCGGGGATAGCCCCGTTGCTGGCGGGAAAGCCCGCGGCTGGTGCGATAGCGCACGGCTACAGGTACTGTCACTACGCGTCAGTAATTGTTGTGGGCGGCGAACTGAGATGCTGCTTAGTAGTTTTTGTACTTAAGCGTATGGATTGTTTAAGTTGGGGGTTATGCCGACTTTTTAGAGAAATGAATTTGAATGGTAACTGTTTTTACATAGTGTTTTTTGCAACTCAAGGTGATGTTGCAAGTTGTTTATAGTGACAAAAACACTTATCCACATTTGGTAAACTTTTGTGGATAAGTGCTTTTTTGACTCAAATTTTGTTCAAACAAATTTGGCGTAATTGTCAAATCGCATTTTAGTTTGTTAAGTCGTAAACTTTGCTTTAGTGGATAAATCAAATGTGGTTATCCACATAAAAATAGTTAAGTACTTAACCTCATTTTTTAAAAAATAAGTTTTCGAGTTATCCACAATTGTGGATAACTCATTTAAAAATTGCCTTAAATATCAGGATAACGCCCTAAAAATGCAGGAAAATGGCAAAAATGATGGGTATTCGTACAAAATTACCTGTGGATAAATTTTGTTTTAGTGACAAAGTTAATGGACATTGATTTGTCTAGTTGACGACTAATCATTAGTTGTTTGCATTTAAACTTGGCTAATTTTGTGTAGTTATCAGGACAACTTTTTTGTCAATATGCGGAAATGACTTGACAAAGTTTTTTGTTTTGTATATAATATAAGAACTTAAATCTAATAAGATGAAATTTTGAAAGGAGATGCCACTATGAAGAGAACTTACCAACCTAAGAAAAAACACAGAAACAAAGTTCACGGTTTTCGTCAAAGAATGAAGACAACAGCGGGAAGACGCGTTCTTAAAAGACGCAGAGCACGCGGTAGAGCAAAACTTACTGTATAATCAATTGCTCATTATATTTTATATAGTGAGCATTTTTTATACAATGCGGGCAAATTAAATTTATAAAAGGAATGCTCAAAATTGGTAGACGAAGTAAAAAGTAAAGGTGACAGCCGTCTAAAATCGTGTGGCTATCCACGCAAAAAGTATAGGATAAAAAAGATCAAAGAATTTAACTATATGTTCCGCAATGGCAAGCGCCAAAACGGCAAGTGCGTCACGCTTATTGTGACAAAGTCGTACAAGGCTTACACGCGATACGGCATTAGCATAAGTTCCAAAATTGGCAACGCCGTCACGCGAAACAAAGTTAAACGAAGATTGCGCGCCTGTGTCCACGACATAACAAAAAATGGGCTAAAAATCGACAAAAAGAATATCATAATCGTTGCGCGCAGCGGCATAGAAAATATGAGTTATGAAGAAATTTATAGCGCAATGGAAACGCAACTTAAAAAAGCGGCGGAACTTGAATTTAAAAGCAACTTGCAACCAAAGCAAAACAAGGATAACATATGAAAATACTGAAGATTTTGTTCAAGCCCCTAGAGTGGTTGGCGCTAGGCTTAATCTATGTGTATAAAGGGGTTATTTCACCGCTGTTGCCGCACGGTTGCATATATCTACCAACGTGTTCGACATACACGCTAAAGGCGATTAAATCTTTTGGTGTGTTCAAAGGTTCATATCTAGGACTCAAAAGAATTTTGAGGTGCACCCCAAAGCATCTAGGTGGGGTAGACCCCGTACCAGATAACATAAAAGGAGACTGTAAATGGCTGGTCTAATTAGTTTACTATCCGCACAATTGCAAATACCCAAAGGCCTAGGCGTTTGGGAAGACATCATCAGGTGGTTTTATAGCGGAATCGGTGACTATGGTTTCACTATTATTTTGATAGCAATCATATTGAAAGTGTTGATGTTGCCGATTGATTATTTTCAAAGAAAGGCAACCGCAAAACAAATGGCGCAACAGGAAAGAATTGCGCCGCAAATTGCAAAACTGAGAGAGAAGTACGCAAACGACAAAAACACTTTGAACCAAAAAACAATGGAACTATACAAGCGCGAGGGAATCGGCTTTGGTTCTTGCGGCATTATGGCACTGTACCTAGTAGTAACGTGTTTTGTGTTCTTTACATTGTTTGCGGGAATGAACAACATTTCAAGCAACGTTGTAAAGAGTCAGTACAACGAATTGCGTACTACATACCATAGCGTCGTGCAAGAGGCGGGCGAAACGGCAGAAGGTTTCCAAAAACGCCAAGAACAAGCAGTGTTTGAAAAATACAACGAAATCAAAACAAACTGGTTGTGGATTGAAAATATTTGGCGCCCAGATACAACAGGTAGCCCTATCGCATCGTTTGAGTCATACGCAAGTTCAGCGAAATTGAAGAAAAAGACCGACGAACAAAAAGCAATCTATCAAGCGGAAAAAGAAGAGTATGAAAAGATAATGAACCCACTGCGCGACAAAGTGCGTTCTGCAAACGGTTACTTTATCTTGATTATCCTTGCCGCAGGCGTAACATTCCTTTCAATGACATTGAGCCAAAGCAGCATCAAGAAAAAGGAAAAGAAAGAAACAGCGCCGCAGGACGAAGGGCGAATTATGTCCGCTAAAGGCGAACGCGAAAACCCGAAAGAGAAAGCAGCAGGCGCGCCAGCAATGAAAGTTATGAAGTGGGTTTTACCTATTGTTATGATTTTGATTACATTAGGATACAGTGCAGCATTCGCTATCTACATTGTTACAATTTCGGCGTTCAGCGCATTGTCAAACTATATATTCAACCTCATTTTGAGGAACAAAAAAGACGATTTGTCAAAGCCAAATAACAAAACAAAGCAAAGAGTGATTGTTCAAAAACCTGACTATGTTAGACAGTAAAAGAGGTGTGTAAATGGAAAGCGTGGAAAGTGTTGGAAAGAGTGTCCAAGAAGCAATCGACAAAGGATTGCAGGAACTTGGGCTAAACCTTGACGACGTCAAAGTTGAGGTTTTGAGCGAGGGTGGCTTGTTTAAGAGCGCAAAAGTTCGCTTGACAAAAAACGAAAGTTTTGCAGAACTTTTTGCTGCAACTAATGCGGACGCGCCGCGCAATAAAGTTGAAGAGAGCGCTGCAGAACAAGCAGCGCCTTGCGAAAGCGCAAGTGGCGCGCCGCAAAGCGGAACAATGTATTCGCTTGGCGTATTGAATAGAATTTTGAAGATGTACAAGCCAACGGTTTACGCAACCGAGCGTGTACAAAACAAAGTTGTTGTTTTTGAGATTCAAGGCGAAGGTTGTGAAGTGTTTGGCAACAGCGACGCCGTGACCGCGCTGCAAACGCTCTTAAACACGATTGAGCGTGGACACAATAAAGCGGACGACTTAAAGCGCATTATTGTCAATGTCGGCGACTATGAAAAAAGGCGCGAAGCGGACTTGCGCGCGCAAGCAATCAAGTGTGCGGACGAGGCAATCAGTTCGGGCAAAACAATACGTATGCAGCCGATGAACTCATATGAGCGTCACTTGATTCACGACTTTTTAATTGACCGCAAGGACGTAGTGGCTGAATCGTTTGGCGTTGAGCCATACCGCTACATTACCATCCGCGTGCGATAGCGCACATCTGGCGGGGATAGCCCCGCTGCTGGTGCGATAGCGCACTGCTGCAGGTACTGGCGGGGATAGCCCCGCTGCTGTGGATACTGTCCCTACACGTCAGTGACTGTCGTGGACGGCAAATATATGTACTTTCTATATATGTTTGTTTTCGGTGCGATAGCGCACGGCTGCAGGTACATTCCCTACGCATAATAATCCTATATTGACGGCAAGCAAAAGTTCTTTCTATAAAGTATCGTTCTCGACGGGGATAGCCCCGCGGCTGGCGGGAAAGCCCGCTGCTGCAGGTTTGGGTGGCACTATATAATTTTGGTACATAGTAAACTAACTATGTACCTTTTTTATTGCTGGTATCGTGCGAATCTGCGAGATTCTTACGCTAAGAAACCCTACTACGCGGGTTTAACTTGCGCTCTGAATGACAATAGAGTAGGTGGCTCCCCACATTTCTAATGCACAAAATGTATAAGGCGCACTTAATCAAACTCACAGCCGCGGGGCTATCCCCATCGAGAACGAATATATATATATAGAAAGTACATATATTTGCCGTCCACGACAGTCACTGACGTGTAGGGACAGTATCCACAGCCGCGGGGCTATCCCCGCCAGCCGTGCGCTTTTACATTCACGCAAGCAAAAGGTACATAGTTAATTAACAATGAACCTAACTTCATTTTGTGCCACTCAACCAAACCTGCAGTAGTGGCCTTTGCCACCAGCCGCGGGGCTATCCCCGCAAAGTGCTTGTATTAATGGGGAAAATTTGGTATAATAGTGCGCAAGGAAAATAAGGATGAAAAAAACGGAAAATACAATAGATACCTTTAAGAATAAAGTGCCGCAAGAAGCGTGGGCGCTCAATGACGTGTTTTGTGCAAATGAACATAAATTGTACATCGTGGGCGGATATGTCCGTGACTATGTTTTGGGCATCAAAACCACTGACATCGACATCTGCGGCACAGCAACGCCGCAGCAACTAGAACAAATGCTCAGTAGCACGGACTTTAAGTTTACCGTCATAAACAAAAAACTCGGCGCGTACAAAATCTACCAAACAGGCAGCAAAGTAGAGTTTGAGTACACAACACTGCGTGAAGAAAAGTACGTAAAAGGGCATTCGCCAAGCGAAGTAAATTTTGTGTTAGACCCAGTTATTGATTCTAAGCGCCGCGACTTCACAGTCAATGCAATGTACTACGATTTGTCTAATGATAAATTCATTGACCCATACAACGGCTGGCAAGACTGCCTAGACCGCGTGCTAAAGCCCGTAAACGCGCAAGTGTTCGATAGCGACGGCCTGCGCATATTGCGCCTACTGCGTATCGCGTATACAAAAAAAATGAGAATACCCGACGAGGTCTTTAACAACGCGCATTTGCGCACATACCTACTCCGCGACATCGCGCACGAACGCATCGCACAGGAAATTCGCGCAATAGCAGAGTACCAAAAGAGCCGCTCCACTTACGACTTTAAAAGATTAATGAAATACGGAAATGAGCGCATAGATATGGGCAAGAAAAATGAAAATGACATATTCTCAGCGCTAGACTTGCTGGACGCAATTATGGCGCTTGGAATAGTTAACTACATTTTCCCAAAACTTGCAGCAAGTGTTGATATGGATAAATTTTATGGCGCGTATCAAACGCCGATAGTCGCCTATCAGTTCTTTGAAATTCAATTTCCGCTCGCGCTTGCGTACCTCACTTGCAAAACACTTGAAGAACTAAACTACGAACTTTCAGGCGCGTTCTTTGAGGAAATCTTGGGCGCCGACGGCTTGATGTTCCATAAGACAAGAGTCAAAGAAATGACAATGATTTTGGACGGGCTCTTGACTTTGCGAAAAATGCGCGACGAAAGTTTTTACATAAATTATGTCCAACTATATTATGACGTCTATATAGAATTGATAGTGTACGCAGGCGCATTGTGCGCCGACCGCTACAACCCACAATTAGAGCGCGTCATCACAACAAACTTGCTTATGCAAGCAAACAATATTCCGCGCTGTATGGATGAACTTGCAGTCAACGGTTATGACATTATGGAAAGGTGGCCGTTTTTGCCAACAAAACTAATTTCATCAATGCTCGAATGCGCAATGATTATGGCAACAAAAGATAGGCGCAACGAAAAAGAGTATTTGCTAAACGAACTAGAAAAATTTATTGTGAGGGATGAAGTATGATAACAAATTTGTGTGCGACAACAATGATTGAATACGGCATTTTGATTGTCGCAATATTGTGCCTAGTGCTGCTGCTAGCGCTATTTTTCCGCAAAGGCGGACAAAGCGGCAGCGTCCAAAAAGAACTCAATGAGCAGTTTAACAAAATTAAACTAATCAACGAAAACCTTGAAAAAATCATCGACTCAAACAACGAGCAAATTATGAGAACGCTCTATGCCTCAAAGCAGGAAACAAGCCAAAACATACACGCGTTCAAGACCGAACAAACGCAAATTCTGCAAAACGTCGAAGTCCGCGTCAAAAACCTTTTGACCGAAACCGAAACGCGCCTGTCTAATATTGATAAAGTTATCCGCGAAACGCTCTATAAAATCAATATGGACAATAACGAAAAACTAGACAAAATGCGCGAAACAGTCGACGAAAAACTCAACAACTCACTTGAAAAGCGCCTCAACGATAGTTTCGCAATTATTTCGGAACGTCTTGAAAAAGTGCACAAAGGACTCGGCGAAATGCGAAGCCTCGCAACAGGTGTCGACGATTTGAAGCACACATTGAGCAATATTAAAATACGTGGCGTATGGGGCGAAGTCCAACTCGGTAATATCCTAGAGCAAATGCTCAGCCACATCCAGTACGATAGTCAAGTCCAAATCAAGCCAAACAGCAAAGAAGCGGTCGACTTTGTTATCAATATGCCCGGCAAAAATGACAACGAAACCGTGTGGTTGCCAATCGACGCAAAGTTCCCGCTTGAGGACTATCAACGACTTGTCGAGGCAAGCGAACTCGGCAATAAAGAAGAAGTTGAAAAGGCGCAAAAAGCACTTGAAAAGCGCATTAAGGACGAAGCAAAGAAAATCAACGAAAAGTACATCGACCCGCCAAAAACCACCGACTTTGCCGTTATGTACTTGGCGCTTGAAGGATTGTATGCCGAAGTCGTCAAAAACGCAGGCTTGCTTGAGTACCTGCAAGACAACTACCGCATAATCGTGTGCGGCCCAACAACATTGTCAGCGCTGATAAACTCACTGCAAATGGGCTTTAAAAGTGTCGCGATTGAAAAGCGTTCTAGCGAAGTGTGGGCATTGCTGTCAACATTCAAAACGGAATTTGTCAAGTTTGTCGAATTGCTTGCAAAAACGCAAAAGAAACTTGACGAAGCATCCACAACAATCGAGGACGCTACGAAAAAGTCAAAACGCATCCAAAAGAAACTTGATTCCGTCGCAGTCGTGGACGGCACACCACTTATCGAAGTGGAACAACCAACACTGCTTGACAATATGTATAGCGACAGCGACGACGCCGACGAATAGTTTTGCGTGACACTATCTTGACTCATTTATGAAAAGTTAAAAATAGAAAAAGCAAAAATATCACAAAAGGACACGCACTAAAATGAAGTAAACCCTCAAATGTGGTTTGCTTCATTTTTTATTGAGTATTTTTTCATAAGAAGTTTTGCTATATTGGATTTGTTAAATTATAATATCAATACTTTAAATAAATTCTATCATTTTTGTAGTTAACATGTTTTGTTTCTAATCACAAAGACCTTAAATTAATAAAAAGATAAAATATGATATAAAATAGCGTTACTTTTTTTGTAAAGTAAGCAAATTTTATGATATAATAAATTTATAAATTATTTGCCCACATATGGATAACAAATAATTTTTGCAACAATATTGAAAAACCCCAAAATGAATGTAAGGCTCAAATTGGAAAAATTAAAATATGGAGCGAACGAATGATATGAGATATTTCGTATTATTAGTGTTGCAAGGGGAATATTATGGGAATGTGTAAGCCTAGTGGTGGCGTAAAAGTTTTAAAAGGTAAGTATGGAAGATCTATTAAAGAGGTGGTTAGCACTCCAAATTCAAGAATCGATTATTATGATGAAGATACAGGAGAATTGTTACAGCAAAGGTGGTATGATTCCAGTGGGAAAGCAATATTGGATAGGGATTGGAAGCATAACGATCCAAATAACACACATAAATTTCCACACGACCATATTTGGGATTGGACAAAAAAAACGCCGCGTCAGGTAGCATCAAATGTGATTAATAATGATTACAATTAAGGAGGAAAAAATGAAACAAAAAAATAATAATGAACGTAAATGCGATGTTTGTGAAAGACAAATAATTGTGGACGATTTTGGTAATGGAGAATGTCCATATTGTGGATGGTACAACAATCTCTTTAGTGGTGAAAAACCAAGGGAAGTTATCTTTCCAAATTTAATTTCTTTAAGCAAAGCCCAAAAGATGTATTTGGAAGGCAAAGCATTTAAGCCATCATTGGAAGATTTTTTGGACGCAACAATGTTTTATGGTGAAACTCAATTTAAGTATAAATCATTTAATTGTCTACTAGTAAAATTAGACGATAGTGGTAGTATTGAATTTAACTACAGCAATTCTAATGGCTTAAGTGAAACAATATTATGCAAAGATAGAAAAGATTTTTGTGAGCATGCAAAAATAGAATGTGATTTAATTAAAGACATTTGGGATGATGTCGAAGATGTTTCTTATGTTTAAAAAAGGAGTATAAATATGTTAGAAATTGAGAATGAGTTGCAAGAATTTTTATTGACAGATGGAGATATAGAAGATTACTACAGTGAAAAAATGAGAAACAAACAGAGAATTGTTAGAAATGAGTTTATTAAAAGTGGAAAGTACGGGGTCCCTCTATTAAAAAAACAAGAAATAGACTTAGCTAAAATTAAGCTATTAAATTATACAAAAACAAAGAACAAAGATGAACAGAATAAGGACAAAACTATTCATTTTTTTACTTATGATTGGAAATTTGAAAAAGTATATGATAAACCAGAAAATGTAATGGAAAAATTGAACCAATATTATGCATTATTAACGCCCGAGTTTAGCATTTATGATGATATGCCTTTAGCGAGACAAATTGATAGCGTATTTAGAAACAGGTGGTGTGGTGCGTTTTGGCAAAAAAATGGGATGAAAGTCATTCCTACTATTAATTGGGGGAAAAAATCAACATATGATTTTTGTTTTGATGGAATTGAAAATGGAAGTATTGTCGCTGTGTCGACGTATCTAAAAGAACAATACAAAAATGTTTTTTTAGAAGGGTACAATGTACTGTTGGAAAAAATTAATCCTTCTGCAATTATTTGTTATGGAGATCCGTTTGATGAAATGAGGGGCAATATCATTGCATTTGATCCATATGACAAAGAAACGCTTATAAAAAAGATGGGAATGGAAAACTTTTTAGAAAAATATATTTCTGGAGAGTTATATCCTTCAATATAGGTAGAATATGGAAAAGATGAAATTGAACATAAATTTGTTGCCACGCGGGGCTTGGAATAATGATTTTAGTAGGACTTTAAAAAAAAGTGATTGGGATAAAATAAGAAAAAAAAGCTATGAAAAAGCGCATGGTAGGTGTCAAATCTGTGGTAGAGAAACAAACGAACTAGATGCGCACGAAGTCTGGCGGTTTGACTGTCATAGTAGAACACAAACTTTGGTTAAAATAATTGCGGTATGTACAAAGTGTCATGGCGTTATTCATTTTAAAAATACGGTGCGACTAGGATATGGAGAAAAAGCAAAAGAACATTTTATTAGAGTTAACAATTGCTCTGAATTGGATTTTGTTGCTAATTTATATGAAGCAGTAATAAATTATAATGAATTAAATAAAGTTTATAGGTGGAAAATAGTCGCAGATTCAGAAGCGCTTTTGGGTGAGAATGTAAATATTAAAACGGATACGATTCCATTTATAAAGAATCCCTATGATAAAGTTGATTGGAAGAATATAAATCTTTATGGCATAAAAAATTTGTTTGATATTTTTACAAATGGAGAAGGATATGGGTTGCCAGCAGTTATTGAATTGGTTGTTGATAATTATCAAGGGATGATAGAAATAAAAGCATATTTCGTAAATAAGATCGAATGGGTTTTAGATGGGAATGTGATCAAAAATGTTTTTAATGGTGAAGGCAATATAGTACTAAAATTTTCTGTGAGTGGACTCATTGGTAAAGAATTGGAATTTAGGCTTGTAAATAATTTTGGTATAGTTAAATCAAAAAAATTTAAATTAGAAATAATGAAGTGAACCCCCATCAGAGGGTTCACTTCAATGTGTGCATCCTTTTCTAGTTGTGAAGTAATTTTCAGCATAACTAAATAAGTGTTTTTTCATTACTATCATTATAAGTGCTGCAATTAAAGTCTATAAAGGTGATTTAAATAATGGGTGTAGTCGCACGTTTTTAGAATGTGTGACTTTTTGTATTTGATGTTGCTTTTCACGCGCGGCTTTTTGATGCGGTAGTGCTTTTTAAAGGCGCTGACTGCAACGCTTGAGTGTTGCGGATAGAATTTGCGCGTCTTTTTAAATTCGCCAACCAAGTGGTCGCGTTTTTTGATGAGGTACCTATTGACAAATTTGTCCATAATGCTGACTTTATATATTTCGATTGCGATGTAAACAATCGCGCTAATCATAATGAGCATACTGCCGATGTTAGTTGTCATTTGTGAAGAATAGATGTGCAGAGAGGTAACAAGTTCGCCCTTTAAAATCAGCGGGAATATGAACATAAATATAATGATTGCCACATCAATGAAAAAGGAAATCCACGACGGCTCAAACAAGTAGTCAAGCACGAATATCAAGCAGCAGCAAAACAACAAAACGCCGCACAACACATTGATGGAAGTGAGGTTCAGCGCAAAAATGTCAATCATCGTATATGTTATTTTTGCTGCCTTGTTGTAAAACATTGGCACAAACAAACAACAAATGCTTGTCAAAAATGCGACATAGCACGTGATTGAAAAATATGAAAAAGGCTTTAAGTCAGCATATTTATATATTTTTAACATCTTCAATTTTCCTATGACGTTGGATGTCGAACTTGAAATTTGTATGTCGCACAATATCGTTGTAGGTGTTAGACCACACATTGTAGATTTCGTCGACAGTCGTGCCAATGCTGCAGTAGCCGTCGTTTCCAAAAATTACGTGGTCCATAAGTTCAACATTCAAGAGTTTTAAGAATATTTTGATTTTGACAGTAGATGAAATGTCATCGCGCGATGGCGCGCAAGTTGTGTATGGGTGATTGTGCGAAAGTGCAATCTTGTACGGGTTTTTGCGCAAGATGTTTTCATAAATTTCGCGCATCTTTGTCTCGACTTTTGCCGACGACCCGATTGTAATGCGGTCGCAAGCAAAAACGTCCATTGAATCATCAATGTAAGCAATGTAAAGTTCTTCATCCGGCGCGTCAGTCATAAACTGTTCAAAGTAAAACCTTAGTGAGCCAGTAGAAGATACGCGCATCTTTGGCGTGCGCAAAACTTGATTGTATCTTTTAAACATTTCGGCAAAAATCTTAATCAAAGCAGCCGTTTTTTCCGAAACGTTTGGAATGAGCATCAATTGTTCGGGGTTTGCATTAAAGACATTGGCAAGTGTGCCAAATGATTTTATCAAATTGTGAGCAATGTCGTTGGTGTTTCTTCGTGGTAGTGCATAATATAGCAAAACCTCAAGTAATTCGTGGTCAAGCAAAATGTCAACGTGATTGTCTAGAATTTTTGAGCGCATTCGTTCTCTATGTCCGTCGTGTACACACTCATTTTTTGGCAAGTCTATCTTTCTATCCTTCCTTTTATAAAAAAATAGTAAAAAATCCTCAAAAAGAATTATGTATTTATTATATAAGAATTGCGCGAAAAAAACAAGTATTTATTTGATATACTTGACTTAAAAGGCAAAAAAATATATAATACATTGACTTAATTTTGTGAAATAGGAGTTATTATGAAAATTAGAATTTCAGCCGACAGCACTGTCGACCTTAGCCCAGAACTCATTGAGAAACATAACATCGCAATTATGCCGCTACTTGTCACAATGGGCGACGTGACAAAACGCGACGGCGTTGACGTGACAACGGACGAACTTTTTAGTTACGTCAAGGAGACAAAAGAACTCCCTAAAACCGCGTCACCAAGCATTACCGTATACCAAGAGTTTTTTGACGAACTTTTGAAAGACGCCGACTGCGTCATCCATTTTGTTGTATCAAGCAAAATGTCAAGTTGCTATAGTAGTGCCTTGAAAGCAAGTGAAGAATACGGACACAAAGTTTTTGTCGTCGATTCACGCTCACTCAGCACAGGTATCGCCTTGCTTGTTTTGCGCGCTTGTGATATGATTGAAAGAGGTGTCGAACCAATTATTGTCGCCAAGGAATGTAGGGAAATGACAAAGTATGTCCAAGCGTCATTCATTCTCGGCAACCTTGACTTTATGCACAAAGGCGGCAGATGTAGCGGCGCTATGTCGCTGAGCGCAAAGTTCTTGCGCATCAAGCCTGCAATTTTGGTGAAAGACGGCGAAATGGTCGTCGGCAAAAAGTATATGGGCAAAATGGAAAAGGTTATTGAAAACTATATCAATGACATACTTACAATGTATCCTGATTTTGACCGCAAACGCGTTTTCATTACGCACACGCCGATTGAAAGCAATATCGTCGACATTGCAAAACAACAACTTGACGGCGTCTTTGACGAAATCTACGAAACAAATGCAGGCGCAACAATCGCAAGCCACTGTGGCGCTGGCACGCTCGGCATCTTGTTTATGGCAACCAAACCAGTTAAATAAAGTGTTTCACATTATTTGAAATAGCATAGGCATTCTATGCTATTTTTTTTATAGTTAATTGACAATTGTGGCGGGGGTGTGGTAAAATTAGGTATGAAAAAATTTGATGTGGTAATTGTTGGGGGCGGCGCAAGCGGTTTGGTTTGCGCAAATTTGCTTTGCAAAACGTGCAATGTGGCAGTTGTTGAAAAGGCGGATAGGGTAGGAAAGAAAATTCTTGCCACAGGCAATGGGCGCTGCAATTTGACAAACTTGAATGTAGATAGTTCGTTTTATAATCGCGATTTGAGCACGTTTTTTGAAAGGTTTTCAATAAGCGAAAATTTGCAGTTTTTTGAAGATTGCGGACTTTTGACTTATGCCGACGATTGCGGGAGAGTGTATCCGTTTAGTAACACCGCTGCAAGTGTTTTGGACGTATTGCGCGTGCAGCCTGAAAAGCGTGCAACTATAATGCTGGGGCAAGATGTCAAAAGCGTCACAAAAAATGGAAACGACTTTATAATTAAAACAAGTGAACAAACGTTTGCTGCTACATATTGCGTTGTTGCAACGGGCGGGAATACTGCGCGCGAGTTAGTAAAAAATGCACACAAAAGTTTTGTGCCGTGCAAACGCAGTCTAGTCAGTTTGAAAACGCAAAATAATAAAGGGTTGAACGGCGTGCGTGTTGACAATGTCACGGCAAAAATCGTGGGAACAAATGTTTGCGAAAGTGGCGAAATATTGTTCAAGGACAACGCGATAAGCGGAATCTTAGTTTTCAATTTGTCGGCATATTTGGCGCGCAAAAATAATTACGACGCGTGCATATCGGTCGACTTTATGCCAAAGGTAAAAGTGGAAGATTTGACGCAAATGCTTGTTGAAAGACAGTTAAAGTTTGAAAATATTCTAACGGGCGTTTTTCACAACGCGCTTAGCAAGAATCTCATAGAGAAAGCGGGCTGCAGTGGTGGCTGCAAAACAAAAGAGGACGCAATGAACCTAGCAAGAACAATCAAAGATTACCGCATAAAAACATTTGCGCCAATGGATAACAATCAAGTTTATAGCGGCGGCGTGGATATGGACAGCGTGGACGAAAATTTGATGAGCAAAGAAACGGAAAACTTGTTTTTCACGGGCGAATGTTTGGACGTTGATGGGCTGTGCGGCGGATACAACTTGCAGTGGGCAAGCACAAGCGCAATGGTCGTCGCAAGCGCGATAAAAGGGGAGAAAAAATGCTACAAGTAAATGGGCTAAAACTCAAAGTTGGCTACACAGAACAGGATTTGTGGAAAGAATGCGCAAAGAAAATGCGCGCCCGCGACGGCGAAATCGTCGCAGTTGAAAAATTGAAAGAATCAATCGACGCGCGCGACAAAAGCAATGTCGTGTATGTCTTGAATGTAGCAGCCGAAGTCAAAAACGCGTATAAAAATTTTAAGCATTTTGAAAGTGTTACCGTCGACCACACAGGGCTGTCGTATGAGAAAATCGCGTGCGCCACGCGCCCAATCGTCGTGGGGTTTGGGCCAAGCGGAATGTTTTGTGCACTCGCGCTTGCCATAATGGGGCTGAAACCGATTGTTTTGGAACAGGGCAAAAATGTGGATGAGCGAAAAGCGGACGTCGAAAAATTTTGGCAAACGGGCGTCCTTGACGAAAACTCAAACGTGCAGTTTGGCGAGGGTGGCGCGGGAACTTTCAGCGACGGCAAACTAAACTCAAATATTACTAACGACATTTGCAAAAAGGTTATTAATGAATTTATTTTGGCTGGCGCGCCAAAGGAGATTTTTTATAAATCGAAACCGCATATCGGCAGTGACAATTTGGTCAAAGTCGTCAAAAATATTCGCAATCGTATCGAATGTTTGGGCGGACAAGTGCTGTTTCAGCACCAGTTTGTCGATTATGGAACAAAAAATAACAAAGTTTGCAAAGCGGTCGCAAAAGATTTGAAAAATGACAAACTTGTCGAATTTGAAACCGACATTTTAGCGCTAGGCATCGGGCATAGCGCACTCAAAACATTTGAACTACTCTTCAATAAAGGCGTCAATATGCAGCCAAAGCCCTTTGCAATGGGCGTGCGAATTGAGCATAAGCAAAAGGACATCAATTTTGCGCAGTACGGCGCGTTTTTTGATAAGTTGCCCGCCGCAGACTATAAGTTGGTCGCGCACCTAGATAGCGGCCGCAGTGTGTTCACATTTTGTATGTGCCCCGGTGGCGTCGTCGTCGCGTCCAGCGCCGAAAAAGAAACCGTCGTCACAAACGGAATGAGCAATTTTGCAAGATGCGAAGAAAACGCAAATTCAGCACTGCTTGTCAATGTTACACCCGCCGATTTTTATAAAGATAGCCCGCTAGACGGATTGTATTTCCAACGCTTTTGGGAAAACAAAGCATATGTTTTGGGTGGCGGAAACTATTGCGCGCCAAGCCAAACAGTCGGCGAATTTTTGGAGTCAAGCCAAAACGAGGACACCGCGCCCGCAAGCGTAATTGTCGTGAACAGCAGCGAAAATACTGCTTGCAAGAATGCCGTTTGTAATTGCGAAAACGCCACGTGCGAAAATGTTGTACGTGATAGCAAAAATATTGCGTGCGAGAACGTCGCGCGCAATAGCGAAAAAGTCGCGCGCGAAAATCAAGAAGTTACCGCTACCTATAAGCCAAATGTCAAGCGCGCAAACTTGTGTGAATGTCTGCCGCCATTTGTGTATGAGAGTTTGAAGCAAGCATTGCCCGAACT
>JBNMHN010000015.1:0-19227 GCA_050872805.1 Clostridia bacterium | reverse complement strand
TCATATGCACTATCTCCATAAGTCAAGGCGCCAAAAGCGCCAACGTTTGCGTTGTAGTTTAATTTTAAGCCGTTATTCAATGAAATGGACGTCGATTTGAGGTCAAAGGAAATCGCCCCTGTTGCACTTTTTGAACTATGTAACAGGGCGTTGCTGAATGTTAGCGCAGTTGCAAATCCCATTATAAACACCAAAAGCCACATCACAATTTGTGCTGCAGCGGGTATCCTTTTCTTTGATTTTGTATCTACATTTTTGTTGTCATTTTGTGGGAGTTTTCCACTTTCCTGTGGAGAACTCTTAGACGCCCCCCCCCCCCCGTTTAGTTAAGTGCTTAATCATTTTTTACTTCCTCACTTGCAATTTTTTTATTTTAGTTTAACACAATGACAAAAAAATATCAAGCGTTTTTTGTGCCGCAGATAATTTTCCCGATAAAAACACATAAACAAAAAAGGAGCATAATTATGGGAGGGTACGTATTCCATAATACACTCTTTTTGCAGTTTAATATTTTAAATGTTAACATCTATTAACATTGCTTTTGCAGTTGTCTATAGTAAACAACTTTTTCGGTTTTTTCGCTAGGCAAAATGACGTCCTCATTTTGGAATTCTAGTTCGTCAACGTTGACGGAAAGTTGTTTTGCGATGTCCCAATAGGTTTTGCCCTTTTGCACAAGATATAAACTGAGTGCGCTAGTGCTTGCGGGCTTTTCTTCCCCGATTTCAATGTCGCTCACAAGCGTTGTGGTCAAATTGCGGACGGCATTGATGTTGAGTTCAATTTCCGCGATAATATCTAGTTCTTGAGAACGCTTGATGCGGACATCCACATTGACTGGGCTTGCTTTGCCAATTATTAGGTCGTCAGCGTTCAAGCCACTGAGCCCAAGTTTTGTTGAAAACGGAATTTCCGCCACGATTGATGTGTTTCCACTCAACTCAGTTTCGCGGTCGTAACTTTGGAAAATTATGTTGCAATACGCAATGCCTTCGACAAGTACGGCGTCGCCGTCTATGAGCGTTTTCGTCAAATCAATATTGTTGATATTATAGGAGTAGACCTTTTCTATTGTTTGGCTATCCTTTTCTATTGTGACATTTGTGTCAATTTTTTCGCTTTTATTGACGCTACCTACAACGCTAAGCACGCCTTGCGTGGTGTTTGTGACACTAATTTCGTTTGTCGTGCTATATGCGTCGGTTAGACTGGTTATTGCTTTTGTGCCAACAACTGCATATTGCGCTGACATCGGGTAGTCGATGTGCGCAAGCATACTACCTTCGACATCTTCGCACACAACCTGCAATCTATCACTCATAATGGAAACATTAGCAAAGGCGTTTGCGCCGTCCTCAGCATTTGCAATTTCAAATGTTTGCTTGAAATCATATGTGGCGCTTTTGCTTGCGAGCGTGTGATTATCATCCAAAGTTTCAAAAATAATGTTGTTGACAATAATTCCGTCAATTACTATTTGGCTGCCGCTCACTGAGATGTCCTTGACAGTTGCACTGGCGCTACAATCAAGAACACGCGCAACGTTTTTCCCGAGTTCTACCTCAAAACTTTCGGCAAAACTTTCAGTGTTTGCGTCAAGCAAAGTCGAAATTTGCACTTCAGTTGGCAATGTGCACAAACCTTCGCTGTTGCACTCAACGTACTGCGCCTCATTTTCGCCAAAAACGCAAATCTCAAAATTCAAAACAAAGTTTGCCTTGATTTCGTCAGCACTGCTTGTTTTGAAATCTAAGTCCGAAAGAACTACATTGCCAAGGCACGAAAAGTCGGTCGCGGCGTCGCCAACGTCAATAACATCGGCAAAAGTACATTTGTTGTCAACGACGCAATTTGTGCCGTCAACATCTTCATACAAAACTTTTGTGTAGACTAAACCCTCTACCTTAATAAATTTTCCCTCGCCATCGCATTTTTCAAGCACAGGCGTCGAACTTACCGCTAATATTGTTTTTGAATTAGGCGCAAGAATTGAACACTCAAGTTGTTTTTGCTTATTAATAATACTAACACCATTTAGCGCACTGCACACATTTACATTTGGTTTGTTTGTCATATTTTCCTCCGCGTTTATATAGCATATTCCCGAAGCCCGCAAAATATGACATTGAAACATAAACTATGTTTATTACTTGTCTAAATCAAAAATAGAATGCGCATAATGCAAGAAAAAATAAAAATACAACTCCTTTACACTAAAAAATAAAAATACTTGCATTTTCTTCAACTTTGTTATGTTATAGACATATAAAAAAATTTAAAAATAAGGCTGAAAAACCTTTCAAGAAAACTGATTGCATAAAAAATGACACTCCAACACCAACATTGTGCCTAAAATGTGCCTAAATAAAAAGTAACCACAATATATGGTATAATCAAAACATTTAATTATGCCATATATTGTGGTTTTTAAAATTGGCGGAGATGGTGAGATTCGAACTCACGTGCCGATTTCTCGACTAACGCATTTCGAGTGCGCCCCGTTATAACCACTTCGATACATCTCCATTGTTATAAGTATACTATATTTATTTCTAAAAATCAACAATTTTCATAAATTTGTTTTTGAAAAGTCTATCTTTGTGCTATAATTTCAGTATGGAAAACAAAATGCAATGCGTTGGCGGCTGCCCCGTTCAACAGTTAGATGTGATAGTTCGCAAAATTTTAGACCCGAATACGGTTGTAATTGTTTCGACTGCGCCTGCGCCGCGTGTGGCGCTGGGCGAAGTGTTTGGCGAGAGTGGCAATGCTCAGAGAAAAATTGTTGGCTTTTTAAAGTCAATCGGTGTTGACTATGTTTTTGACACTACATTTGGTGCGGACTTGACGACCATTTGCGAGGCGCGCGAGTTGTTATGTCGTTTGGACGAGGACGACCATTTGCCGCTCTTGAACAGTTGCTGCCCTGCGTTTGTAAAGTTCATTCAAAACTTTTACCCGAGTTTGAAAAACAATATTAGCACGACTTTCACGCCTATTGCAAATATGGGAACTTATATAAAGGCAATTTTTGCTAGAGAACTCAATGTTTCCCCACGACAAATTTTTCACATTGCTTTGACGCCTTGCGTTGCAAAAAAAATAGAAATCAAAGACGCAAAATTTGTTTTGAAAAATTTTGACGCGAATGCGGAATACTCCACTTTCTCAAAAAAATTATCCTCAAATGCGGTAGAACTATTACATAAAATCAAAGATAACCACATTTGCGATGCGCGTTGCGCGCCGTGCAAACCTGTTTTGCAAAATGAGGATACCCCAATTTACTTGACCGACGTAGTTATTACTACCAACGAACTAGCGAACCTAATCAAGTTGAGTGGGCTTGCATACAATGATATACAGCCGCTTGATTGCGACAAAATTAGCGGGAATGCAATTCAGTTTGGACATTCGGGCGGCGTGGTAAAATCGGTGTGTGAGTGCGCCTACTATTTGACTCACAATAAACGTCCACCAAAAAACTTTTTTGAATTGAAACAATTAAATAACTATGCCTATGTGGCAAACCTCAAAATCGGCAACCACAAAATTAAAGTCGCAAAGATTGACGGGCTAAAAAATATGGAGGACTTTATATCCAATAATGACGTCAAGGAATATGCGTTCATAGAAGTTATGACTTGTGCGGGCGGTTGTTTGGGCGGAACAGGTCAGCCAAAATCCGCCGACATCACCGCGCGCAAAAAACTGCTTTTGCAAACTGAATGCTACAACTCCGCGGAAGACGCACTCGCAATGTCACTGATAGACAAAAACCCAAATTTGTTTTTAAATGAGCCTGATAAAAATGTTTAAAACTTAAAAAAAATAACAAATTTGGCATAAAAAATTAAACAAAAAATAACAAATAACCCTTTCAAAAACGTTTGACTTATTTTATAAAAAAGTATATAATATGCAAAGAAAATTAGTCATAGCCCCTTTGGAGTGCAATGTCATATTTTCAAATACTTCAAGGAGGGTTTCTCATGGAAGGCGAATTTCAAGACGAAACTATAGTTTGTGTAGACTGTGGCAAAGAATTTGTGTTTACTGCAAATGAACAAGCGTTCTATAAAGAAAAAGGTTTGCAAAACAAACCTAAGAGATGCGTAGAATGCCGTCGCAAAAGAAAACAAAACAATAATAACAATAGCCCTAAAAGAGAATTTTAGGATTTAGCGGGTTGCGCCAATTTGGCACAACCCTTTTTTGTTTATGTTCACAAACGTGCTTCGACTTCCTAAAAAAAACGCAATGCGGTTGTACTATATTTGACACAAACGCATTGAAAAAAATATATACTTATAAAGTACTTCCCTACCACTTCCTCGAATTATCTATTATTTTCAATCAATCGCGTCTAAAAAACATAAAATTGTCGTTTATTTTTCTAATTTTTGTCCATAATAATATTATGGTGAAACTATGTTTAATTTTATTGTGTTATTGATTGTAATTTTCGGCTCGCTCAACTGGTTTGCTATTGGCGTTTTCCAGTTTGACCTTGTAGCGGGCATATTCGGCTCTCAATCGGTATTTTTTAGCCGATTTGTCTATACTGTAATAGGGCTAGCAGGCTTATGGTCGTTGTTTGTCACGCTATTCAAAAAAGGTAACGTTGTTTATTATGTGAAAAAGCCAAAGCAAAAACGAACGCGCAACACTGCCTTAGCTACCACACAAACAAGCAGCGAAAATAACTCACAGGCAGAGCAGCAAAACGCTAGTACGGACGCAACAAATGAAACCGCTACAAGCGAAACGCCACCGAATGAAACAAGCGTGCTTGTTTCAGAAAGGACGACTGAACAAGAAAAAATCTACGACATACCGCCTGCAAAACCACTTAAGGCAAGTCACCCAAAACTGACGAAACGCGACCAGCCCGCCGACCAGCCCAAAATTTAAAGTATAGTATTTTTAAAAAAAATGCAAAAAACTAATGCATACACTAAAAATGTGTTGTATAGGTGTTTTTTGCATCTTTTTATTTGATAATCAGTATTTATTATTTAACAATCCAGCTTTCCGCGCCAATTTTGGAAAATTTGACAGGATAAATTTTTCCATTCAATGAGTGCATTGCATCAATGAGTTTTTGACGATTCATTGAGTTGCAGTATAGCATCAAAAAGCCGCCCCCACCTGCACCCGAAACTTTAACTGCTTCAGCGCCATTTTGCATTGCAAAATTAATTGTTTGTTCTAGTTCCACATTTGAAATGATTGATGATGTGCGTTTTTTGTTCTCCCACCCCTCACGCAAAAGTTCCGCAAAACCGCCAATGTCGCCCGTGATGACGCTATCTTTCATTTCGTATGCGTATTTTTTCAAATTGTGCATTGCATCCATTGTCTTTTCATTGTTAGATTTTGTATTTTTTATTTGCTCGTTTATAATTTTTGCAGAACTCCTACTCTTTCCACTATAATATAGCAAAAGCGAACACTCAAGTTCATTGATTACATCTTTGCTCACGCGCAACGGATTGACCACAGTTGTTTTGTCGGTTTTAAACTCCATTAGATTAAATCCGCCAAACACTGCTGAGTACTGGTCTTGCTTGCCTCCTGACAATTTGAGGTCGTTGCGCTCAATATCATACGCAAGGTATGCTTTTGTATAGTCATCAAGCCCTAGCCCTAACCACCTATTGTACGCTTCAAGTATCGCAACCACCATTGTCGATGACGTGCCAAGTCCTGAACCAATCGGCGCATCATTGCTTGTACTCATTTCAAACGAAAGCGGCTGCCCGTTGTTGAAATCTTTAACAATTCGGTTGTATATTCCTTTATGTAAAATCAAATTTTCATCCGTTATATCAAATTTTGAAACGCATTCAATATCAACTGAGTTATTGTTGTCATACGCTTCAATTTTAATTCGGCCATTATTAGTTGGAATTATGCTGCAATAAGCATACATTCCAAGCGTTGCGTTAAAAACTGCTCCACCATAAACGTCGCTGTAACTCGGCAAATCCGTGCCGCCACCAGCAAGTCCTATGCGCAAAGGCGCTCTACTTCTAATTTGCATAATTTTCTCCCAAACCTTTTATATCACCACGTTTGATGATGATACCAACACTATTATAGCATAATTTAAGCCACATACAATAAAAAAAGAGCAATTAATGCTCTTTAAAATTATACATTACGATAAAAATGTTGCCAAAATTTTTGTTTTTGCCATAATTTAATCAATGGAAACAATTTTTAATTAATTTTGTTCTTGTTTGTTTTGTGGCTCTTCAGCCGCTTGTTCAACGACTTCGGTTTTTTGTTTAGTTTTGTTCGTTTTTTGAGGTTGTTCAACGACTGTTTCATTTTCGTTCATTGTGTTTGTGTCGATTGCTTCGCCGTCAACAACTACCACACCATCGACAATTTGAACGCCACTTTCAGCCTTCTCTTTTTCGTGTTCTTCAGCAGTATAGTAACCTTGCGCGCCAAGTTTATAAAACTCAAGCCCCGCTAGCATTAGCGCACCTACAATGCCAAGGTAGAAGCCTATTCCCGCTTTGTTCGACATAACGACTATTGATTCGCCGCTCTTAAAGCCGACTTTTTTGAGCACCATATATTCCATAACGAACATAATTGCAATGAAAATACCAAGTCCAATGTTAATGCCCGATAGCATTGCACTGTTTTTGAATACCAAATTCATTGTGATGATATAAATTCCGCAAACACCCGTCAAAATTCCGCACATAACAAGCGCCCAGTTGCCGCTAGTCATTTTCCACATTTGCGAGAATGTTGTTCCAACACCGTTGCTATCAACATATCTAGCAAGCACAAACGAAAGCAACAAACATACGCCTGCTAAAATTGTAACCCAAAAATCCGTCCTCTCATAACATTTTGCCCAGTCTTTTTTGTCACGAACAAAAAACACATTGCTAAAGGCATTATACTTTTGCATATCAAAATCTCCTTGCAAAGATTATACCAAAAAAAAATACATTTTCAAACTATTTTCGACAACAAATTCTAAGTTTTGATTACTCACGGCAATTAAATATTTATTAAATTTCCTTTTCCTTTATCTCACTACTTACATTTTGCGCTGGCGCACCAAAAATTGCGCGTACAATATCTAAGACAAATTTAATAAGTTTCATTTCAAGTATTTCTTCTTCCTCTAACTTTAGTTCTATAACATCATCAAACATTAATTCTTGTTCTTTACTAAATGTTTGATACAATTTGTCCAGCGCTTTACCAAATTCGCGCTCGCGACTTTTTAATTCTTCAGCCACCTTAACATAATAAAATGAATCATAAATGATTTTTTCAATATCGACCATAATATCCTCGCATACACTTGTTAGTGTATCATAAGTATTACTTATATGTCAAGTATTTTATAGGCATTTCTTATAAAATTATGTGAGGCAAAATAATGATAACAATAGAAATTATAAGAAAGAAATTGATAGAAGCAATTAAACTTAGTGGAAAAAGTCAAACTGAACTTGCTAAAGAACTAAATGTTACGCAACCAACTATTGCGCAGTATATGTCGGGAAAAATTTTACCTTCTCTCGACACATTTGCAAACTTGTGCATTATTCTTGACTTGGACGCAAATGATATGCTAAGTGTACCTGAGGAGAAAAAAGAGAAAAAATCAAATGATACAAAATAAAAAAGTGGGCTACCCACTTTTTTATTTTGTAAATTCGTCGTCCATTTCTTTTGTATTTTGTGTGGATTCAACGGCACGCCATAACTCGTCGTCAAATTCAAAATTCCCAACCAATGTGTTGTGGTATGATTCAATTTCAAGCCCTTTGTATCCATTTACTTCGTTTGCGTGCAAAACATTGATTGTGCTATCATAAAATGCACTTTCAAACAAACTATCGTGCATAATATCCGCTGTGCGCATAGGCATAACTGCAATCAAAGAACCAAGCCCTTGCTTGCAAGCGTCAAGCGCTGAAAGCCCCTTTGCTTTTGCTTTTTGCAAATCATACAAACCAACTGCATAATATCCGTTGAGTTCGTCTTTCCCCACAAGTTTTACAAACCCAACAACTGAAACCCCACGTGACTTATACGAATTAAAAATATTATCTCTAACAACCTTGAAAGGCACATTAAAGCAATCTTTGTCTGCCTCAAGTGCTCCAACACTACAATTTAATATGTTTTTTGAAACTTCAACTTCATCTTCGCTTTGAAATCCGCGACGACATTTGATTGTGTCAATAATCAAATTTTCCTTGTCGTGCAAAGCATATTCATTCAACTGCTTCAATTCTCTAATATCCATACCAATCTCCTTTTACTCCTTGAGTATACCACACAATCAACAATCTGTCAATAGGGAAAACAATTCCTCTTATCTATAATAGTTGTGAAACATCTCTACCGCCGTACATAATTGACACAATTACAACATCCCTTTTACTCTTGTCAGTAAAATAAAAGATTAAATAATTGTCAACTATTAGGTTTCTAAGCCCTTTACTACGCCACGGTTCTTCCTCATATAACGAATATCGTTCTGGCATTGTTTCTAGGCTATCTATTTCATCCATAATTCGATTAATCCATAATTCGATTAACTAATTTATATGCAACCTCAGGTGCTTCCAAGGAAAATGCTACATACTTATATATTGCTTGTAAATCATTTTTGGCTCTATCAGTGTAAAAAATATTCCAACTCATAACCCAAAATCCTTTTTCATTTGTGCTTTTACTTCAGCAGAATTTGAAACGCATCCGTTGTCATAATCGGTGACACCTTGTGCAATAATTGAGTCAAATTCACCTTTACTGAGCGAATTATAAGAAATCGGCTTATTGGTCGGCAACTTTACTTCAAATGGTAAACCATTTTGCAAAACTACTTGCTTCAAAAACATTCCTACTGCGTTTGACATAGGCACTCCCAATGAATTTAAAATACATTCTGCTTGCTCTTTTATCTCAGGTTCTACTCTCACAAAAATATTCTCAGTTTTTGCCATAACTTTTACCTCCTAACATTTTATTATGTCTAAAATTTATTATATTATACACTATTGTATTGCAAAATGAATGCGATTGTCAATACATTTTTGGTTTTTTTTGAAAAATGTTACGAAAATCATAAAAAAAGCAAAAGGTTGAATGCCTTTTGCTTTTCATTTATGCAAATTATTCGTCGTATTCTTCATCATTTTCAGAATTTGAAGAAGTTTCATTATCTTCGCTATCGTCCAAGTCAATGTCGAGGTCATCGACGCTCAATTTCTTGTTCAAAAAGTCGTTTTCTTCGCCAAGTTCTTCAATGGTGTCGTCATTTTCATCCGCGCTCATTGTGTTTTCTTCATTTTCAATGATTTCGTTTTCGACATTGTCATCTGGTTCATTTAATCCGTCGTTTTCTTCAACTGCTTCAAACTCATTTTCCGTATGCTCCTCGTCACATTCTTTGACTGTGACGCCGACGCTGACGACTTTGTTATCGTTCTTGATGTTCATAATACGTACGCCGTAAGTCATACGCCCGACAATACTGATTTGGTCGGCGTGCGTGCGCATAACTGTACCATTGACTGTAACGAGCATAACGTCGTTTTCGTCGGTCACTTTCTTCATACAAACAAGTTTGCCTGTTTTGGTATTGAATCTACCTGCTTTGACGCCTTGCCCTGCGCGTGCTGTTCGACGTATTTCATTGACTTTGAGGCGTTTACCGATACCTAGTTCCGAAACAACCAAAACATAGTCATTTTCTTCTACAATTGCCATATCGACAACTTTGGCGTCTTCCTGCAATCTCATCGCGCGGACACCTTTCGCGGTGCGCCCCATTGCGCGGACGCCGCTTTCATTGAAGCGTATGCAACGCCCACTATCACTTGCAAGCAATATTTGCTTTGTGCCGTCACTAAGTGCGACGCCAATTAATTCGTCGTCGTCGATAAGCGTGATTGCGTACTTACCATTTTTGTTAATTCTCTCAAACGCGCGCAACGGAGTCTTTTTGATGAGCCCTTTACGCGTTGCCATAACCAAGTATCCGCTTGAGCGGTCAGTTACAGGAATAATTGCCGTAATTTTTTCACCTTGCGCGAGGCTCAAAAGGTTTACCATTGCTCTACCTTTTGCCGTTTTTTGTGCTTCAGGTATTTCAAATGCGCGCATACTATAGACGCGTCCTTTGTTTGAGAAGCAGAACAAGTCGCTATGTGAATTTGTAATCAACATATTGTCGACAAAGTCCTCTTCCTTTGGCTTGTGCCCGATAACGCCAATTCCGCCTCTATTTTGCGATTTATATTCGCTGAGCGCAAGGCGTTTGATGTAACCTTCACGTGTCAAAGAAATGACAACTTCTTCTTTAGGAATTAAATCTTCAATATCAATGTCGCCATAGTCGACGCTAATTTCAGTGCGACGCGGCGTGCTATATTTATCTTTGATTTCAAGAATTTCTTTGCGTATAATGGCGTCAATTTTTTGTGGACTTTCGATAATGCTCTTAAGTTCGGCAATCAATGCTTTCAAGTCCGCCAATTCTTTGCGCAATTTTTCGACTTCAAGGCTTGTCAATCTTTGCAAGCGCATTTCCAAAATCGCGGTGCTTTGCTTTTCAGTGAGCAAGAAGCTGTCGCGCAATTTTTGCCCTGCTTCCACTTTATCGGATGACTGCTTGATAATTCTAATTACTTCGTCGATGTTTGCGAGTGCGATTACCAAGCCCTCAATGATATGTTCTTTTTCTTGCGCTTTTTCAAGTTCGTATTGCGTTCTGCGCAAAATAACTTCTCTTTGGTGTTTGAGATAGTAATACAATATTTCGCGCAGGTTCATAACTTTCGGTTCGCCGTCCGCAAGTGCAAGCATAATAATGCCGTCACTAACTTGCAAGTTGCTGTGCTTATAAAGCAAGTTCAAAACGACTTGCGCATTAGCATCCTTTTTGACTTCGATTACAACGCGCATACCGTCGCGGTCGGATTCTTCACGAATATCGGAAATTCCTTCAATCTTTTTGTTTTTGACCAAGTCCGCGATTTGTGCGACAAGTCGCGCTTTGTTGACTTGATACGGAATTTCAGTGACGACGATACGGCTTTTGTTGCCGTCCTCCTCGATGTCCGCTTTCGCTCTAACAACAATACCGCCGCGCCCCGTTTTGTACGCTTGGCGAATGGCGTTGCGCCCCATAATTATGCCGCCTGTTGGAAAGTCTGGCGCAGGCATAATTTGGATAAGTTCATCAATTGAGATTTCGGGATTGTCAATCATTGCGACAACGCAGTCGATTGCTTCACCAAGGTTGTGTGGCGGAATGTTTGTTGCCATACCGACTGCAATACCGTCCGAACCATTGACAAGCAAGTTTGGAAATCTGCTTGGCAAAACGGTTGGCTGCATAATTGTACCGTCAAAGTTTGGATAGAAGTCAACGCAGTTTTTCTCCAAATCGCGAAGCATTTCAGCGGCTATTTTAGACAAGCGCGCTTCCGTATACCTCATTGCCGCTGCGCCGTCGCCGTCGACAGAACCAAAGTTTCCGTGCCCGTCAACAAGTGGGCAGCGAATTGAGAAGTCTTGTGCCAAACGCACCAATGCGTCATATACGGCTGAATCGCCGTGTGGGTGATATTTACCGAGAACATCACCGACGATTCTCGCGCACTTTCTATACGGCTTGTCGTTGAACAAGTTGAGTTCGCCCATACTGAAAAGTATACGTCTATGAACAGGCTTCAACCCGTCGCGAACATCAGGAATTGCACGCGATACGTTGACTGCCATTGCGTAATCCATAAACGCTTTTTTCATTTCCGATTCGACGTCTACTTCAACCACTCTTTGATTGAGGTTTTTATTGATTATTTCTTCATTATCCATGATTTTTCTCCACGCAATGTAAATTTTTGAAAACTTACATCACATATTATTTTTTATGCAGCATTTTGCTATTAAAAGTCAGCATTTGCCTTGCTTAGAGCATTTTTTATACTTTATAAAATAGAAACAATTTATATTAAATATCAAGGTCTTTGACAAATTTTGCGTTTTCTTGAATAAACTCGCGTCTAAGTTCAGGATTTTCGCCCATTAATAGGTCAAATATTTTTTCCGCCGCTTCCGCATCATCCATAGTAACTTTTTTCAAAATGCGGTTTTCTGGGTCCATCGTTGTTGACCAAAGTTGTTCGGCGTTCATTTCACCAAGACCTTTATAACGCTGAATTTCTATTCCCTTTTGGTCGATTGTTTCAAGGTATGCATTCAATTCTTCGTCCGAATAGAAATATTTTTCGTCCTTACCTTTTGCAACCTTATAAAGTGGCGGTTGCGCGATGTACACGTGCCCTTGCGAAATGAGTGGGCGCATAAACCTAAAGAAAAATGTCAGCATCAAAATTCTAATGTGGCTACCGTCGACATCCGCATCGGTCATACAAATGATTTTGTGATAACGCAATTTACTTTCGTCGTATTGCTCGTGAATGCCGCAGCCAAAAGCGGTAATCATACTCTTAATTTCGTTGTTCTCAAAAATTCTATTTGTTCGCGCCTTTTCGACGTTCAAGATTTTACCACGTAGTGGCAAAATTGCTTGGAAGCGTCTGTCTCTACCTTGTTTTGCTGTGCCGCCTGCACTGTCACCCTCGACAAGATATATTTCGCAGTTCTTTGGGTCGCGGTCGGTGCAGTCGGATAGTTTACCCGGTAGTGTAGTATGTTCCAAAATGCTTTTGCGACGTGTCAAGTCGCGGGCATTGCGCGCGGCGTCACGCGCTTTTTGCGCAGTTATGCAGCGCATAACAAGTTCGCGCGCGATTGCTGGATTTTCTTCTAGGTATGTGCCAAACCCTTCCGCCATAACTTTTTCGACGTACCCACGCACTTCGGAGTTGCAAAGTTTTGTTTTTGTTTGTCCCTCAAATTGCGGGTTTGTGAGTTTTACGCTAATGACTGCCGTCAATCCTTCGCGGACGTCGTCACCTGAAAGTTTTTCACTATCTTTTATAATTTTGTTTGCGACGGCATAGTCGTTGATTATCTTTGTCAAACTATTTTTGAAGCCTTGCAAGTGCGTTCCACCCTCAACGGTGTTGATGTTGTTTGCATATGAATGGATTGCCTCAGCATATGTGTCAGTGTACTGCATACAAATTTCGACTTCATAATTGCTTGCAACTTTTTGCAAGTACAAGACATCTTGAAATAGCGTTTCCTTGCCCTTGACAAGTTGTGCGACAAATTCTTTGATACCGCCTGCAAAGCAGTAGGTTACGTTTTGGTTTGAGCGTTCGTCGATAAGTTCGATTGTCAAGCCCTTGTTCAAAAATGCGATTTCTCTAAAACGATTTTTCAAAGTGTCGTAGTTAAAGTCGATTGTTTCAAATATTTCAGCATCTGGAAAAAAACTAATTTGCGTGCCGCGATCGTCGGTGTCTCCAGCAACTGCAAGCGGCGCAAGCGGCGTGCCTTTGCGATATTCTTGGAAATAATGTTTTCCATTTTGGAAAATATCCGCCTTTAGCCAAACTGAAAGCGCGTTTACGACTGAAAGCCCGACGCCGTGCAAACCGCCCGAAATTTTGTAACCATTTCCACCGAATTTACCACCTGCGTGCAATTTCGTCAAAACGACTTCGACTGCTGATTTGTGCTCGGTCTTGTGCATACCTGTTGGGATACCGCGACCGTTATCGCGGACGCTCACCGATCCGTCGGCGTGAATTGTGACTTGGACTTTGTCGCAATAGCCTGCAAGCGCTTCGTCAATAGAGTTGTCGACAATTTCGATAATCAAGTGGTGCAAACCGCGCTCATCCGTTGAGCCGATGTACATACCAGGGCGTTTGCGCACTGGGTCAAGCCCTTCAAGCACTTGAATATCACTTTCATCATACTTTGTCGAATGCTTGAGTTCGCGTTCAAGTTCGTCAACATTTTCCTGCTTAATTTCTTCGTTCATAATAGCACTCCTTTTGCCTTTGCGCCCCTATTTTTATAGCGAATTTTATGCCAAAAATATTCGCAAAATATGCTTTAAATAATTAATCATATTATAGCACATTTGCTCAAATTTTACAAGCATTTTATTGTATTTTTGTCTCGCAAAACGTGGCATATTTTGCACTTTTATCATATTATAAAAACTCAATTAATATACATTAGAAAGAGGAATTATTATGGAAAATTTAAACGAACAAAACGTAAATCTTGGCACACATAAAATTGAAATTTGTGCTAGAAATCGCACTATCATTTCGGGCATCACAAATGTTGAGAGTGCTACCGAAACGGGTGCGGTTTTATACATCGAAAAGTTGATTTTAACGCTTGAGGGCGAGGGCTTGAAAGTTCAAAAAATTGATGTCGCGACTGGTGATGTTGAAATTTTGGGAACAATCAAAAGCATAAAATACAGCGACACGAAAAAGAAAGGCGGCTTTCTCAAAAAACTTGTCAAATAGAGGAGAAATTTATGCTTTTTGAAACATACGGGCAATTCAATGTGTTTTTGGCATTCATTTGGTTAGGCGTTGGCGTTGCACTCACATATGACCTTTTCCATTTTAGCAAACATTTTCAAAAGGTTTGCTTTGATTTTGTTTTTTGCATACTTTGCGGAATATTGTTTATTTACTTTATGCACTTTTACAATTTAGGACAATTTCGCCTGTTTTTGTGCATCGGTCTCGTTGTTGGTATTTTGATTGAAAAAATATTTTTCTCTAAAACGCTTGAAAGTTTTAGAAAATTGTTATATAATTATTTTATAAACATTACTACTAAAGTCAAAAATAATTATATAAAAAATTTATCCACAAATGCCAAACGGTCAAAACCTATCAAAAAGAAACGTTTGAACCGCAAGCAGCACACAAAAAAGTTAAAAACCAACCCAACAAAAAGCAAACTAATTTTGTAAACTCTAAATAAAAGGAGAAAAGGTATGAATGAACAAAAACTCCGTATGATTATCAATGTCGGCACTGTTGTTGCAACACTTGTTCTTGTCGCACTAATTATCGGACTAATATTTCAGTTTGTTAATCGTGGCATACTGCAAGCAAATCAAAACAAACTGCAAGCCGAACTTGATAACCTTAGCAAACAAGTCGAATATTACGAAAATCAAAACGAATACATCAGCGAAAACATTGAGGACTACGCCCGCGAAAATTACGGTTATGGCAAAAATGGCGAAAAAAAGTACAGATACGAATAATAAAAATATCAACATAACTGCAAAAAATTGCAAGTATGTTGTTTTTTTTATGTAATTAAAACATCAATTTAAGCAGTTGCAGTATAAAATATACACAAAAAAAATTAAAAATATTATTTAAAATCGTTTAATTCCTTGTAATTAATTTTAAAATACGCTATAATACCCTTGTAAATGTAGATGTTCTGCATAAAAGGAGGCAAAAATGAACATAGGCGAATATTGGTGGCTAATTGCTGGTATTGCAGTTATAATTGTTCTCGCCGTTATTCTAGTTGTCTTGCTTGTACAAACGAAAAAAGACAAAGAAAAGTTGAAAGAAACTGAAGATGATGTCAAGCAAGATGTTGTAGAAGAAGCCGCGGAAGAAGAACCTGAGGACGCAACCACTGAGCAACCAAAACAAAACAAAAAATCGACAAAAAAATCTAAACAAAACAAAAAGGTTGAAGAAGAACCTCAAGTTGAGGAAAATCAAGAGGAACAACCTACTGAAGAAACAAAGCAACCTGAAGCAGTTGAAGCGGAGGAGCAACCTGCTGTAGAAGAAAAGCCAAAGGCAAAGAAAACTACAAAAAAGACTACTAAGGCTGAAGCTGACAAAGACACTGAGACTACTGAAAAACCAAAAAAGACTACCAAAAAGACCACTACTAAAGCTGCCCCTAGCGAAAAAGAAACGGAAGAAAAACCTGCTAAAACTACTGCAAAGAAAGCTACTAAAAAGACAACAGCAGCAGAAGAAACAGCAGAAAAAGAAGAAACAACCAAAGTGGCTGAAGAAAAGAAAACTGATGACACATACAGTGTTTCATTTGACAAAGCAGCGCAAAACTGGGTTGTCAAAAAAGCAGGCGCCGCGCGCGCGACAAGACGTTGCGAAACGAAAGAAGAAGCAATGAAAGTCGCAAAAGAACTTGCAAAAGCGCACGACGCAAAACTTTCCGTTCACAAAAAAGACGGCAAATTCCAAAAGAAAAGCAGTTATTGATTTATAACAAAAGCGCAAGGAACTATGTGTTCCCTGCGCTTTTTATTTACCTTATTAATTTGAACATAGTAGCAACATAATTTATTAAGTTAGCGGAAAAAACTAATATGAAAATATAGTAGATATCACAAAATGACAAAAAACGCTGAACTAAATCAGCGTTTTTTATTATGTCTATTTCTATTAGTTTTCTTCAGTTGCAGTTGTTTCGTTGAGATTGTACTTGTTGCTTTCGTCAGCAGTCAAATTGTCGTACATTTGCGCTTTTATGCTATCGTTCTTTTGAACGGCAATTCTACGATACTGCTTGAGTCCCGTCCCTGCAGGGATAAGTTTCCCGACGATGACATTTTCTTCAAGTCCGACAAGTGGGTCAATCTTTCCGCACACTGCGGCTGCAGTCAATGCGTTTGAAGTGCTTTCAAATGCTGCTGCTGCGAGGAATGAACTATTTTCCAAGGATGCTTTTCTAATACCAAGCAAGATTCTTCTTGCACTGGCTGGTTCGCCATCTTTTTCAAGAACGCGTTTGTTCTCTTCTTCAAGCGCAGTAATGTCGACTGTTTGACCTGGGAGGAAGTTTGTATCCCCTTGGTTTTCAATCATAACTTTTCTGAGCATTTGACGAACAATGATTTCAACGTGTTTTGCGTTGATAGCAACACCTTGTTGTCTATAAATTTGCAATACTTCTTTGATGAGGTATTCTTGAACACCCTTAACGCCGCGTATTCTCAACACGTCATTTGGATACAACGAACCTTCAGTCAATGGAGCACCTGCTTCGACACTATCGCCGTCAGCAACCTTCAAGCGTTTACCATATGGCAACAAGTAGGATTCCTGCTCTCCGTCCTTGCTTGTGATAGTGATTTCTTGACGTTTATCGACGTCTTTAATGGATACTTTACCTGCAATATCCGAAATTGTAGCGACACCTTTTGGTCTGCGCGCTTCAAAGATTTCTTCGACACGTGGCAAACCACTAGTAATATCGGCAGCGACTGCGACACCACCACTGTGGAAGTTTTTCATAGTCAACTGCGTACCCGGTTCACCGATAGATTGAGCCGCGATAACACCGACAGCCTCACCGATGTTGACAACATCAGTACCCGCCATATTTCTACCATAGCACTTAGCGCAAACGCCGTGTTTGCTGCAGCAAGTCAAGCAAGTTCTAATTTCAACTTCTTTGACGCCTGAATCTTCGACGCGTTTTGCTTGTTCTGGCGTAACCATAGTGTCAGCCTTGACAATGACTTCTTTAGTCTTAGGGTCAACAATGTCTTTGACAGTGTATCTACCAACAATGCGGCTTTCAAGAGTTTCGACAACTGCGTCGTCACCCCAAAGTTCTTTAACAACAACACCACGTGGTTTTTCGCCGTTTGACGCAAAGCAGTCCATTTCGGAAACGACAACGTCTTGCGCAACGACAACCAAACGACGAGTCAAATAACCTGAGTCAGCCGTTTTGAGCGCTGTATCGACGACACCTTTACGAGCACCACGTGCAGACATAAAGTATTCAATTGTCGACATACCTTCACGGAAGTTCGACTTGATTGGAATATCAACTTTTTCACCCGAAGTGTTTGACATAATACCACGCATACCGCACATTTGGTTGATTTGTTCAGCCTTTGCACGCGCTTTAGAATCTGCCAAAATCTTCAAACTGTTAAATTCGTCAAGGTTGTTAAGCACTATTTTCTTCAATCTTTCGGTTGTAGCGTTCCAAAGTTCAATGTTCTTTTGAGCCTTTTCAGCGTGAGTAACAAAGCCGCGACGATAAAGTTTTTCGTTTTCCAAAACTGCTTTTTGAGTTTCTTCCAAAAGTTCTTTCTTTTCTTTAGGAATAACCATATCAAATACACTGATTGAAATTGAAGCGACTGTGCTGTATTTGAACCCGCACGCCTTAATTTTGTCAAGCGTTTTAATTGTTTCGGTTTGTCCGACTTTTTGGAATGCAGCGGCAATGATGCTACCGAGCAATTTCTTTTCAACTGTTTCGTTGACTTCATAGTTAAGCACGTTTTCGCGCTTTGTTCTGTCGACAAGTCCAAGACATTGAGGAATACATCTATTGAAGATAATTCTACCGACGGTTGTCTTGACTCTGCCGCGCACGGTTTCGCCTTCAAATTCGGCGGTGCGCATAACGTATATTGACGCTTGAAGTTCGATAATGTTGAGGGCATACGCCATAAGCGCTTCTTCCTCACTACCAAACATCATACCTTCGCCCATCGCGTTTTTCTTTTCGACCGTAATGTAGTATACACCAAGGACAATATCTTGCTCAGGCGACATAACTGGCGAGCCGTCGGAAGGTTTCAAGACGTTGTTTGCTGAAAGCATCAAAAGTCTTGCTTCCGTTCTTGCCTCTATTGAAAGCGGAACGTGGATAGCCATTTGGTCACCGTCGAAGTCCGCGTTAAAACCGATACAAACGAGCGGGTGCAACTTCATTGCTCTGCCGTCGACAAGGACTGGCTCAAACGCTTGGATACCGAGCCTGTGAAGCGTTGGCGCACGGTTCATAAGAACTGGGTGGTCTTTGATTACATCCTCAAGGACATCCCAAACGACTGGTTTTTCTCTTTCAATCAAGCGTCTAGCACTCTTGAGGTTTTGTGCCTCATTGAGTTCGACAAGTTTTTTCATAATGAATGGCTTGAAAAGTTCAAGTGCCATTTCACGTGGCAAACCCATTTGATAAAGTTTGAGTTCTGGGCCTACGACGATAACCGAACGACCTGAGTAGTCGACACGTTTACCGAGCAAGTTTTGACGGAAGCGCCCGTACTTACCTTTGAGCATACTAGCCAAAGATTTGAGTTCTCTTTGCTTAGCGCCGCCCGTAACTGGTTTTCCGCGCTTACCATTATCAATCAAACTATCAACCGCTTCTTGGAGCATACGCTTTTCGTTTCTAATAATAACTTCAGGCGCACCGAGTTCCATAAGTTTTTTCAAACGGTTGTTTCTATTAATGACGCGTCTGTAC
>JBNMHN010000014.1:0-19752 GCA_050872805.1 Clostridia bacterium | reverse complement strand
GTCAAGAACTTTGCCCCTTTGGCGTCATCAAAATAAAGTCGGGTATGATTTACAAGATAGTGCACAAAGGTGCTAAAAAACGCAGGAAACCGCAAAAGTAAGTATGGCTATATGCACAAAATCGTATAAATATTACAAAAGTTATTGACTTTATTTGTAGAAAATTATATAATTATTCGATAGTATATATAATATTAATATTATATATGCTTTTTTATAGCAGTCATCACCTGCTGATTACAAGTCAGCGGAACAATATAAAAAATAAATCAGTCCGCAAAATGAGAGTTGCGGCAAAAATAAATTATAAGGGGAAACCCAACATATGAGTAGAAACAAAACAAAGGAAAGAAAACCTTTTCAGTTCACAAAGAAAAGCATAATCGCACTGATATTTGTGTCAATAGCAGGTATCTTGAGCGGCATATTTGTCGGCGGATTCTTCATTGGCGCGCCGCAAGTCGATTATTCGCAGTATAACGAGGCGGAGTTACGTGACGACGCAAAAGCGCTATCGCAGCGCGCACAAGGCAAAGCGCCGTCCGCATTTAAGGCGTATGAGGTCTTTGAAATTGCGGAAGAGCGGATGTTCACACACGGCAGCGTCTATGTATATGGAACAGGTGAAGTAAAAACAATCGCAAACCAAAAGGTTTTGAGTGTAAAGGCGTATGAGGACGGCAAGTACTACAAAGAGAGTATAAGTAAGGGTATCAAGAGCGTCGGCGAGCGTGATTATTATACTCAAAATGATAGTACGCTGCATTACTATTCAGCGTCGGGCATAACCGACCAACTAACCGCGAATTGGAAAGACAAGGGCGACCGCGAACTTGCTGACTTCCACGAAGTCAATGGTGTGCCAATAACGTCATTCATACCCTACATAGTCTCAAGCAAAACAGTTTTGAATAAAACAGCAGTGCCAAAGGCGATTACGCTTGAGGACGGTAGCAAGGGGTATGAAATAGTTGTCGAACTTGATGCGATTTTGAGTGTATTAAATTACGTCAAACAAATGAAAAATATTTCGCAACTGCCAAGTTATCCAACATTTGATTCAATCACACTCACTTGCGTGATTGACGAAGAGTTTAGATTTATTTCAATTGATACATACGAAAAATACACCGTCAACTATATGGGCGTCAACGCGGGTTGTACGGGTACACTTAGAGAAGATTTCACCTATGGTGGAAAGGATGTCATCCCAGTCACAAAGTGATTGAGAACAGGGGAAGATAATGAGAAAATTTTTAGTTTATTTTTTGACATACATTGTTATGTTGATGTCGGGCGTGGGCGGAGTCTTTCTGTTTACCGACAAAACAGCGCCATCGCGCGCGGTGCAGCCAGCCGAACAGTCGGCATTTGACAAAGTCGTGGGCAACCTAATGGAAGCCAAAGCGCTGACGGCGGGCGGCGAGTTTGTCTTGAAAGAGAACGACGAACTGCTTGCGAATGTTACGCTAAATGTCCAAATGGATTTGGTGAGCGGGTTTTCCGCTTTCAACCTTTCGGGCAATGTGAACATTGAAAGAGACGGCGGCAGCCTCGCAATTACCTTTGCGTACGTCGACGGAAAAATTTATGTCGACCTATTAGGCGCAAGATATCAAGCGACAACGGACGACATCGGCGGACTTGTCAAAGTCGTCGGCGCAGCACTTTCGGGCGTTTTACCTGAAATCGACATTGCAAGTATGCTTGACATCAATGCGCTAATGGGGTTGATGCAAAATATCACCGAAGAAAAGGGCGAAACGGAAATTTTGTTGAAAATGAACACCCCAGTCGGTGACATTGTCATCAAAACGGACACGGAATACAACATAAAGAGCGTGGATATTCCTAAAATCGCGTTTGGCAATTTCACAGTAGAGCCAAAAGTGGCGCTTGAAACAAAAGATACTATGATTGGTCTCACAAAACCTAGTGACGACACTACATATGCTGAAGCGTCCAAGCAATTTGCCGTTTTGGCAGCACTTTTGAACACCGTGCAAACACCATTCACCGCAACAGTCGATGTTTTGGGGCTAGAAAGTAGACTTACATTTGACAAAGTTAATTTGCAACTTGAAACAACAATTGCTGAAAACGATTTTAGACTTGCATACTATGGAAACACTGTTTATGCAAACATTGGCGCGCTTGGAATTAAGTGCGACAGCGCGGATATTGCGGCGCTCAAAGATTTCATTAGCGGAAAGTTTGACTTTGAACAAATTGAAAAGCAAGAAATCATCGGCGCACTCATTCAAAAATTGAAAACAATTGACTTTTCAAAACTTACGCTTCAATTCTTGAACCAAATTGTAGTCGATGAAAACGGCGGTTTGTCGTTTGAATACGGCGACATCAAATTGAATGTTCAAACCGAAAATTCAAAGATTGTAAACGCAAGGGTTGCGTACAAGGGTTATGCAGTTGAGTGCGCATTCAACTACTCAAATGTTATTGCAGTTAGCGAGCCAACAGGCAAGTATTTGACACTATCAAATGTTATCGACCTCACAAATGCAGCGGTTGCCACATTCAAGGCAAATGATGTAAATGCAGACGCAACTATTAAAGTTAAAGATTACACAGTAAACGCAAATGTAAACTACGCCTATAATGGCGGAAACATTTACTTGAATTTGAGTACAAATGTTGGCGAAAACGATTTTGACTTTACATACAGTAATGGCGTTGCATATCTATCTTATCAAGGCATCAAAATCAAAGTCAGCGAGCAAACACTCAAAGATTTGATGAACGAATTTGGAATTGAACTCAAACTTGACAGCATTGACAGTATCAAAGACAAGATTAGCGAAATTAATGTCGACGAAATCAACTTAGATAGCATCAAACAAATGCTCAACATTAATTTGACCGAAGAACAAAAACAAACAATATATGCCATTCTAAAAACTGCGCTAGACATCATTTCAAACACTTCAGTTGAAATGAACAACAACATTTTGGCGGTAATCAACGGCGAGTTCGGCGCAAACATTGAACTCAGTGACGGAAAATTTGCAAAACTTTCCGCAAACTATAACGATTATTCAATCGAAACATCATTTGAATATAAAGAGTTTGTGCAAAAAACAGTTGCAGCCGACGACTATATCGACGCAATGCAACTTATTCGCGTCGCAAAGAATTTTGCAAATTATGCAAAGGACGGAATTTTTGCCACATTCAAAGCCAACTATGAGGGCGTCAGCGTAAGCGGGCAAATCAATGTAATTGGCAAAGATATAGCGGTTGCAGCAGTCGCAACATATGGTGAATATAAAGTAAACCTTGTGTTTGTCGACGATGTTGTCTATGCTTCAGCACTTGGCGCAAACGTCAAGTTCGCACTCAGCGATATTGACAAGGTTCAAGAACTCTTGAACACTCTAAATGTCACAATGCCGCAAATGCCAAATGTGTCAATTGACGCAAACAAAATTTTGGGCGTCATTAATAAGTTGTACCTAGCATACACAGGTGACAAAATTAGCGCAACATATGACGATTTTGAGGTTTCACTAAACATTGCAAATGACAACTTTAGTGGCGCAAAACTCACACAGAGTGGCGCGGAATTGTTTGCAATCGACTTTGTCGCAAACGAAAACGACATCAGTGTCGCAAATTCGGATGAATACCTTGACATTACGCAATTGTTCCCACTTGTCGAACCTGTTTTGAACACAATCAAGGCGAACAACTTTAGCGGTTCGGCCGTATTAAAAGCAAGTGTCAATAACCAAGAAATTGAAGCAAATATTGACTACAAAATTTCAATCACGGACGGAAACATTAAAGCAAACATAAGACTTACGATGTACGGAATTACAGTTAATGTGACATACATTGACAATATAATCTACGTTGCAGTAGGGGGACTATCAATCAGTGCAAACATTAATGACTTTGACAAAGTTGTTGCCTTTATTGAAAACAACTTTGGAAAAATTGACGCGCAAATGCCAAATGTTAGCGCTGAAAATATCGTTGACATTTTGAAAACGGTTGCAAGCGTGCTAAACGTCAGTGACTTGAGTTTTGTCAACACAATTCAAGTTGCAAACAACAGTGCAAACATTCAAATCGGCAAAATTGGTTTGACACTCAATTTTGCTAAAACAATTATGGGTGCCGAAATTGAAATCAACGATTTGAGCGTCGAAAAAATCAGTATCGACAGTTTGACCCTTGAACTTTCAGTTCGCACTGACGCAATAGTCGTCACAAAACCAGCGTGCGACTTTGTCGATATCAACGACATTTTGAGTGTTGTCGATAGCGCGATTGCGACAGCAAAAAGTAACGCAATTAGCGGGCAAATCGACTTGCAAATTATGGATGGCGTCGTTCCAATCGATGGAATTAGCCCTGAAGAATTGCACTTTGTCGTAAATTACAACTATAGTTACAATGGCGGAAACATCAAGCTTGACGCAAGCACTGAACTTTTGGGCAATACACTCACGGTTGTGCTTGTTGATAAGGTAATCTATGTTTCATATCAAGACATCAACGTTTGCGCAGCAATCGAAAGTTTTGGGAACATCCAGATGAGTGCGGAAGTTTCGCAACAACAGATAATTGACTACGTAAAACTCGCAATTTCTAGTGTTTCACTAGGATATAACAACAACACCTTGACAGTGTTTGCTAGCAATCTCGGCAAACTTGACAGCGCAGTCCTTGGCATAACAACCGCAAATGGTGGACTTTCAAATGTTTCACTTGTTTGCGACTATGCAAGAGTAAATGTCACATTCAATGCAGTCGAAAATTACAACGACATTGTTTTGAGCGAAAACTACGTAAGTGCTGAAAACCTTGTCGAACTTGTCAAAAATATTATCGACATTGCATCGCAAAAACAAATTTTTGCTGAAATTGATTTGAGCGTTGGCGAATACGCAATCAGTGGACTTGTAAACTACAGTGAACTAGGCTTGCAAGCGCAAATTTCGACGCAAATTCTAGGCAAAAACCTTGACGTAAAATTACTTGAAAACACAGTCTATGCAAACTTTGACGGATTAAAAATCAAGTTTAGTCTAAATGACATTGACAAAGTTGTTGCCCTTATAAATAGGACAATGGGCGACAGTCAAACAAATGCGCCACAAATTAATGTGACACTTGATAAAGCGCTTGTTGAAAAGTACTTGAAGAAAGTGCGCTTAGGGTATGACGGCGAAAGAATAACTGCAAAAGTTACAAACTTTGATTTGAAAGACTTTGGGTTTGATTTTGCTAGCCTCGACCTCACAAAATTCGGCATTGACCTAAGTCGCCTTGTAAGTGGCGAAATCAACGTCGTCGCCGACTGCCAAAACAATACACTAAACGGCGCAAGCGTTTCAATTAACGATTACGCAAATATTGCCGTGAAATTTGATAGAACGCCTTGCGACATCGACCAAAATACAAACGGATACTTCGATATAATCGCATACTTGCCATTTATTGAGCCATTTATCGACGGATACTTGTCAGGAATGTTTGGTACAATCACAGTTTCCGCACCACAAATTGAAAAGTTTGTGGGCGAACTCACAATTGACTACGTCATCAATAATAATGGCGTTCAATTAAATACAACGATATTCAATCAAAAAGTTTCCGCAACACTGGTAGACAATATTGTATATCTTGAAATTAGTGGACTAAAATACAAGTTTGGAATTAATGAAATCAGTGACATTATCGACCTAGTTTGCCGTGAATTTGATATTTCAATAGAAAACAATTCACAAGAGAAAATTAGCCTTGACAATATTCATTTTGGTGACATCAATTTTGAACTTTTGAACGGCAAAAACTTGCAAATCACTTATAAAGATTTGATTTTGCAACTGAGCCTTGAAAACGGATTTGTTGCCAGTGCCGAATATGACGGCATTGCCGTTTCGCTCACGCAAAACATCGGCAACAAAGCAATCGCGGTTGAAAACACGGACGAATATTTGCCACTTTCAAGCGTCATTGAAAAGGCAAGTTCGATCTACTCAATCGTAAGTAACGGCAAAATCGCATTCACATTTGATTTTACCTACGACACAATGAACTTTGCGGGCAGCGCAAGCGTCGACTTCAAAGCATTTATGCAAACGCAAAATATTGCCGACCTAAGAGTCAGCGCAACAATTGTCGCGTTTGAAAAAACAATTGTCATTGACCTACAAAACGGCGTCATTTATGCAAACATCGACGGAATGAAACTTCAAGTCGCACTCAGCGAAATTGATACAATACTCGAGTGGGCTGAAAAAGAATTTGGCGTCACAATTGACACAAATTCCAATATTGATTTTGACATTAATACATTCATTAAATCAATCACGCAAAATGGCTTAAATGAAATCAATATTGATACAAGTTTAGTAAATATAGCACTTTCATTTATCGACAATGACATTCAATCAATTAGCGTTGTATATGATAAAATTAGCGCAAAAATTGAAATTGTAAATAATTTTGAAATTTGCGACATAACTGCTGAAAACTACAGTAAAGTTACCGGTATTTTGCCAGTATGTAGCAGAATTTTGCAAGTATACCGCACAAAAGCAATCGCGCTTGACGCGCAAGTCAGCGCAAAATTGCTTGGCTACGACCAACAAATCGACGCAAGTTTGAGCATTGACTATAGCGACAAAATCAAAGTCGATGTGGTAGCGGAATTTAAAGGGCTCTCCGTCACAATCCACGTGCGCGGCAGCACAATCTATGTCGACTTTGCAAACTTGAAAGTTCAGTTTGTAGAAAAAGACTTGTTGCAAATCGTAGACTTTGCGAACCGCAATTTTGGCGCAAACTTGGTTGCACCAACGGAAAGCAATGTCGAAGGCAATATGGTTGTCGACTTCATTAACAAAAACTTCAACTTGGGCTTTGAACTTCCATATTTTGGAAACATCAAAACAAGCACAAATGATTTGAGCCTTGACAAAATCATTGATACAGTCAAGAAACTTGACCTTTCAAAATTCGGTACATTCGCACTAAACGAAAATGTGTTTGATATGAACATCGCGTCAGGTTCAATCAGCCTCGACATTTCAAAAATCTTGGATGTTGTCGCTGACTTTGAATCAATCAAAGCAAATGTTTCAATAATCGCGACAAGTGACGCGGTCAAACTCGCTACAATCAACGGGCAAGACTACGCAACTGTTGAAGAATTGTTGAACACAATTCAATGCGTCATCGACACTTTGAACACGCAAAAGTACACAGTCAGCGCAAGCACGCAAGTGTACAACGGGCAAACAAAGCGTTTCGACGGCTCAATCAATGCAAGCCTCGACATTAGCGGCGCGCAAAAATTGTTCCACGGAAATGCAACGCTCCACGGCGAAAAAGACATCGCAGTTACACTCGACTTTGACGGCACATATATTTATGTAAATTACAGTGGACTCAAAGTAAAGATTCACAAAACAAATATTCAAGAAATTTTGGGCATTGTCTTGGCAGTATTCGGCTACGACATCAACAGTCTTGGAATCTTTGATAAAATCGACCTTGGTGATTTGAACTTTGACAACTTCAAAGGCGCAATGCCAACGCTTGACTTTGGCGACCCGTTTGCAATGCTAAAAATTGTTGGAAGCATCAATTATTCAAACGGCGCCCTCACAATTTGCCTCGACGGCAAAAAGATTAGCGGCAATGAAAATGCGCAAACAATGGCGCTGAATATCAGCACTGCAAACGGCAAACTCAGCCATTTTGACCTAAATAATATGTATACAGGTGTCACATCTAGCGAATACTTTAATCTCAACATTGACTTTGTCGATTTTGAGGAAGTTCCTGCAATCGAGGGTAACTACTTTGACATTAGTAGTATCAGCAATTTGCTGAAAGGAGTCATCAATACGTCGGAACTCAATGACTATCACATAACCGCAACGCTTGACATCAAAATGACAATTATCGGCATTAATATTGACTGGCACATCCCAATCGACATCCAAATCAAACTTGTCGACAAGCGCCCAGTGATTAAAGCCGTCATCGGACCAATGCCGTCAGTTGAAGGTGTAAACAACGACGTCGATTTCATAGTCGGTGACTTTGTGAAAGGTATTTACAAATCGGAAGATAGATACATCAATATCTATTATGTCGATGAAAATGTTTATATTCATAGGACGGAACACGTCGCAAAAGTAATTGGTTCACGCCTCTATGAAAAGAAAACAATGGTTCATTACACAACGTTCCTTGACAATATAATGTATTATCTACAATATATGACTGGGTTCACGGACTCAATTATGAGCGCTATCAATGAGTCAATGGAAAAGGCAAAGAACAGGGAAAACCCTATCAATATGGGAAATGTTTTGCTTGACTATAACAACAATAACGGTAGTTATAATGTAAAACTCAATTTGAAAGAAATTTCAAATGATGACAAACTTGATTCAATCGCAATCAGTATCAAGCCGTCATTCGTTGAGTCAGCGCAAAAGGAATATGTGACCGACCTCACAATGCAAATGGTAATGCCATTAGCGGGGGGCGTCAATATGAACCTAGAAAGCAATGATATGAAACTCATTGACATCGGCAAGTCTCTTGACCTAAGCAGCGTCTATGCTTACGCTAATTCGTATACATACGACGAAGGCTCCGAATGGACGGCAAGCGAAAGCGACTGGAAATGTCAAAAATCAGTTTCGTACACAATGAGTTTTGAAACAAACGGCGGCGCAGCGGTATCCAATATCACAAGCGCGCCGAGTGCTAAACTTAATTTGCCAACCTATTCCAATCGTGAAGTAATCGACGGCAACACAAAAACAACCTATTGTTTCGACGGCTGGTATACAACGCCAACATTTGACAACGGCACCGAGTTTTCGAGTGACAAAATGCCACGTCACGACACAAAATTGTACGCAAAATGGACGGCGGTTGACCGCGTCAACAAGTACACGCTCACATTCGTCACAAACGGCGGCGCAGATGTTGCAAGTATCAATGAATATGAAAATTATTCAATAGAACTTCCAACATATGAAGATAGAGTTTCAATCACTGATACCGAAAAAACAACATATCACTTTGTTGGTTGGTATACAAGCGAAACATTTGACGAGGGCACAAAGTTTGACGCTACTTCAATGCCAAGCCAAAACTTGACCCTATACGCTAAGTGGGATGTTGTCAGCAACTACCAAAAGCAAACAATCAACTTTAAAGACTTCGACCAAGTTGTTCGCACAATCTCTGGTTTCTATGGCGACGAAATAGTGCTTTCGAGCCTTGAAAATAAGGAAGTTTCGACAACCACATCATACTCACTTTATGAGTTCGACGGGTGGTTTAAGTCAAACACATATGAAATTGAAACCTTGTTTGAAAGCAATTTGATGCCTAACGAAAGTTTCGATTTGTACGCAAAGTGGAATTTGATTGTTTCAAAGCAAACGTTAACATTGTTTGACGGCGAAACAAAAGTCGATACAATAATGGCAACCGTAGGGGAAAGTATAGCGCTTCCAAACTACGATACGCAAGTTATTGACGACCTAGCAAGTCACACAAGAACAACGCGCACATTTGTGGGCTGGTTCACGACTCCAAACTTTGTCGACGGCACAATATTCAGTGCTTCGCAAATGCCTGAAAATGGAACATATCTATATGCAAAATGGGATGAAAAGATTGACGCAATCTATTCAATCAAAGTCATCAATGCAGGCTCTGCTATCTATGACGAAGTCGTCGTCAGCGGAACAGTGCTTGATATGACAACATTTGACGCATACAACGATTCGACATTAGTTTATACAAGTGCGAACTTCGACGAAAGTACAAAAGTGGATAACTTTATCGTCTCTACCGATAGCACGTGGTATTTGAGAAATAAATTCAGTGTCAAAGTTACGTCGCAATACACATCAAGTTTGACGGCTCCATATTCGCAAACATATGAACTTTATGAAGGTTCAAGCATAGTACTCCCACAATACGCAATGCTTTCAAAAGACTTTGGTTCATATACAAGCGAATACGCATTCGGCGGTTATAAACTAGGAGAAACAACAATCACAACAAATACGGTTCTAACACCAAACGGCAATTGCGAATACGTCGCAATCTGGACTGAAACACAATGGTGTACAGTCACGTTTGATGTAAATGCGTGGGTAAAGCCAAGTTGGTGGGCGCCTTCCAAATTGGTGCCAGATAAGACAATAAGTGTTGGAAATGTTTCTAACACTAATGGAACAAACAAAACGCGCATTGTTAGGGGAACGGATTTAATATTTGAGCAATATGTTGCTGAATGTACTCACAAATTTGGGGCAACTTATAATTTTAAAACTGCAGGTTGGGCAAATGAAGTTAAAAACATTTATGACAGCTCATATGGCTCTAGCAGTATTAAAATTGATTCAAATACAACATTAAAACCAGTATGGCAACATAAATAGTGTATAATGGTAAGAATAAAAAAGAATAGAAATTGCGAAAGCAGTTTCTATTCTTTTTTGTTTGTCAGTGGGTTTTGCTTTGTTTAGACCAAGTGCAACAAAATTTGTGCATTGCAACAATTTTATATAAAACAATTGCATTTTGTGAGAAAAATTTGGTATAATAAAAACAAAGTGACGGCGGATAGTATGCGCGACTCGCATAAAATATACGCGCGCCGTATTATCCAGCAGTTAAATGGAAGGAAAAATGTTAAAAATTGAAAATCTATCATACAAAGTAGGAAATCAAGAAATACTGAAAGGTATTGATTTTGAGTTTGAAAAAGGGAAGTTTTACGTAATTACAGGGCACAACGGCGCAGGAAAATCTACGCTTGCCAAGTGCCTTATGGGACTATACAAAGCGGACGGGAAAATTACGCTAGACGGGCAGGACATAACGGGCAAATCAATTGACGAGCGCGCTCATATGGGAATGGGCTTTGCTTTCCAACAACCTGTCACATTCAAAGGGGTTCGCGTCATAGATATCCTAAAGATTTCGGGCAAAAAATTGCCTGACTTTGAAAGTGTTTTGAAAAAGGTCGGGCTTGAACCAAGCGAATACTTGTATCGCGAACTCAACACAACACTTTCGGGAGGCGAACTCAAGCGCATTGAACTTGCTAGTGTCTTGCTCCGCGATATATCAGTCGGTATCTTTGACGAACCCGAGGCGGGTATTGATATTTGGAGTTTCAACAACCTCAGCAGCGTGTTTTCCGAGTTTCGCAACAGCGAAAGAACAATGATTGTCATCAGTCACCAAGAAAGAGTGATGAAACTTGCCGACGAAATTATTTTGATGAAAGACGGCAAAATCGAAAAATTTGGCGTGCGCGACGAAATGTTAGAGACGCTAAATGCCGACTAAAATTTAAAATTAAAAGCGTATAGTATATATATAATAAGGAATAATATGGTTGAAGATATTGAAATAATAAAAACAGAAATATTGCAAAAGATTGCGGACATCAAAGAGTTTCCGCAAGGCGCACACAACTTGCGCCTAAACGGCAAGGGCGTTGAACGCGTCAATTCCGAAAACATCGAAATTGTGCCAAAGGAAAACGGCACAGGAATTGACATATATGTTAAGCCAAACACAAAAAATGAGTCCGCGTACATACCCGTCATTTTGACTGAGGGCGGACTCAACGACGAAGTATACAACGACTTTCATATCGGCGAAAATGCCGACGTCGTCATAGTCGCAGGATGCGGCATCCACAACCACACGCAGCACGATTCGTCACACAACGGCATCCACACATTCTATCTTGAAAAGGGCGCGCGTGTCAAGTACGTCGAAAAGCACTACGGACACGGGCAAAGCGTCGGGAAGAAGAACCTCAGCCCGCTCACGCAAGTGTTCCTAGATGAGGGCGCAACAATGATTATGGACACCTTGCAACTTGAGGGCGTAGACTACGCAATCCGCACCACAAAAGGCGAACTAAAAAACAAAGCAACATTTATCGTCAATGAAAAGATTTTGACGCAAAAAACGCAGTTCGCGTCATCCGTGTTTGATGTCAAACTAATCGGCGCAGGCGCGTCCACAAAAATCACATCACGCGCCGTTGCTAAAGACGAATCAAATCAAGAATTCCATTCAAACGTTACAGGTACGTGTGAATGCTTTGGACACGTCGAATGCGACGCCATTTTGATGAACAAAGCACAAATTGTTGCAATTCCGCAAATCTCCGCACTCTCAAGCGATGCACGACTTATTCACGAAGCAACAATAGGCAAAATCGCGGGCGCGCAACTAGAGAAACTGCTCACGCTCGGTCTTAGTGAAAAAGAAGCGGAAGACTTTATTATAAACGGCTTTTTGAGCTAGCAATAAAAAAATATGACAAAATTGCAAATGCGTCTTGACAAATTCCAAAAAGTTGGTATAATATAGCAAAAGAGGGATGAAATGTCATTTAATTTTACATCAGAAAAAGGACAAATTTTGAGAGTCCTTATGACTGAAAAAGAAAAATTGCGCTTAGAAGCCGATTCTGTTAAGGATTCTTTTGAAATTTTGGACTCACTAAAAAGGATGTATAAAGTCAAAATAACAAGTACGGTTGAAGCTCTTGAAGAGTATGAAAGGCGTGGCTCAATAGATGATGTGCTAAGTAAAGTTTTAGCAGCGGAAGAGTACTACATACTATTAAATCAAACATTGTTACTTGCAACTATCACGCACGAAGAAATGGTAAAACTAAACAAACAAATTTGCATAAGGTTCAAAATGTACTTAGGACAAACTCTTACAAATGAAGAGCAAAAAGCGTACATTCCATACAGTATGCAAGACTTAAACGAAATGTTGAGATATATATATGTTTGGGATATCGACCACGGTCTTGAGGCAAGAATTAAAGGGCTAACAAATATTTCATATTATGACAATAAATTGATGCAGCCTGAGATCTTGAACTTATTTGCTGTCAATGATTACTTGTTGTACTTTGAGCGTGTTAGAGATTTGTATTATAATGCTTCAAAAGATTTGACGTCATTTGCAAAAGATACATTTTATAAGCACTTTGACATCTTGAAAAAGAATATGGATAGCCTTAACGAAGTTATGAATTACAAGCCTATTCATAGTTACAACTTTGATGATGGCGCGCGAGACCCGATCGGCTATTCAGTAGATGATGACCACTATAGCCGTTTCTATAACGAAATGATTAATAAGTATAAGCAAAATCTTGAAAAAATAAGAAATAATGGATTAGGAAGGGAATAATAATGGAAATAAACAAAGATATGCGCATCGCAGATGTTTTGGAAATTTCGCCGGAAACCGCTGAAATATTTATGGGTTTTGGAATGCACTGTTTCGCCTGTCCAATGGGTTCGATGGAAACTTTGGAAGAAGCTGCGGCCGTCCACGGAATTGATTTAAATGAATTGTTAAAGAAATTAAATGATTTTATCAATAAAAAATAGGAGGATTGAAAAATGGCAAAAGTGAAAGAAAGAGAAAAGCAACCAGAAAATTTAGGGGAAGGAAGAGAAATGGTTCCACCTGAATCGCCAAAGCAAACTATGCCACCAGTGGACGAAAAAAAGGACGAGGCGAAAATCGAGGGTGTTGGAAATTCTGAAGAAAAGAAAGACGAAAAAAGAATTGATAAAGAAGCGGATAGAAAAGAAGTTGAGAAAGGCGAAGCTGAAAAGAAAGTAGAAGATGCTAAAAAAGTTGAGGAAAAGGCTGAGCCAAGCGCGGATGTGACGGGCGAAAATTCTATTGCGCCATATGCTCCAGAAAATATGCAAGCACAAGAAAACAATGAGATTAATGAAGAAAGTAATTTTGATAAGGATAACATAATTAACTTAAACACGCATAAAAAAGAAAAAAAGTCAAAAACTCCAATTAGAGACTTTATTGCTGAAATGTGCGATATGAACGGATACAAAAAGGATGATAAAGATAAAAAAACTATGTCAAGAAAGCGTGCATTTGCTAATTTAGTATGGTATGGGGCAAAACTTACAGTTGCTTGCACAGTATTTGGGCCAATCGTAGGTAGCTGGCTTGTGGCACAATACACAAATCATGACAAAGCGAGTGCGCTAGAGAGTAAAATGCAAAACAAAGTTAAGTTCTTTACACTTTAATTTGTGTAGTGTGATCAAATTATTTTTGTGCAATATGCACAAAAATAAAGCGAAAAGTAGCATATATGACATAAAATATAAGGCATATGGTCAGTTTGGCTATGCGCCTTTTTTAGTTTCAAAACACGCAATGAAAAAAATATTGTATTTTTTGAAAAACTTTGCCAAAAGGGTTGACTTTTCTTTGCAAATAGAGTATAATCTAAGCACTGTGAATGGGATGAAGTTGGAAGTTACTATTAAGATGCTAGTCTTAGTGGAGAATTTCAATGGACAAATGTCTAGAAAAATTTAGGCGACTAATCTATTACATAATTTTTTATTTTTTTTAATTCACAGATAAGATACACACGGGCAAGTGTATTAAAAATGAAAAATTTTCTTGCCGAAGATAGATTAGGATAGGAGGAAACAATTTATGGCAACAACAAAAATTAGAATCAAGTTGAAATCTTATGACCACAACTTGATTGATGCGGCTGCTAATAAAATAGTCGATGCAGCGCAAAAATCGGGTGCTCAAATTTCTGGCCCGATTCCACTTCCAACACAAAAGGAAGTCGTAACAATCATAAGAGCTCCGTTCAAGTACAAAGACTCACGTGAGCAATTTGAAATCAGAACACACAAACGCTTGATTGATATCTACAGTCCATCATCAAAGGTTGTCGATAGTTTGACAAAACTTGACTTGCCAGCCGGTGTCGATATCAAGATAAAGCTCTAATTTAGTAAGGAGAGAATTATGGAAAAAGCAATTTTAGGAAAAAAATTGGGTATGACACAGGTTTTCGCAGACAACGGAACTGTAATTCCTGTAACAGTCATTCAAGCGGGCCCGTGTTATGTTGCGCAAGTTAAAACTGTTGAAACTGATGGCTACAACGCAATCGTTGTTGGTTTTGAAGACAAAAGAGAAAAACTTGTGAATAAACCAGAAATGGGGCTCTTCAAAAAAGCGGAAATCACACCAAAGAAGTACCTTCGTGAATTTAGACTTGAAAACGCTAGCGAATATACGGTTGGTCAAGAAATTAAATGCGACATTTTTAATGCTGATGAACTTGTTGATGCAAGCGCACTTTCAAAAGGTCACGGATTCAGTGGTATGATTAAGAGATGGAACGCTCATCACCAAAGAAATACACACGGTGGTAACAAGGTTCACAGAGCAGTTGGTTCACTTGGTCCAAGTACTGCAGTGGCAAGAGTCCGTCCGGGACGTCATATGCCAGGGCAATACGGAAATGTTAGAAAGACTGTTTTGAATCTAACAGTTGTAAAAGTCGACACAGCACGCAACCTCATTTTGGTTAAGGGCGCTGTCCCAGGTGCACGTGGTGCATTGGTGACATTAAAAGACGCTGTAAAGGCATAAGGAGAAAACTATGGCAAAAATAGATGTATTCGATATGACAGGTGCTAAAGCAGGAACATTGACACTTAGCGACGAAGTTTTTGGCGCTGAATACAATGAAGCATTGATTCACCAAGTTGTCAAAGCATACCTTGCAAACCAACGTCAAGGCACAAAGAGCGCGCTCACACGTAGCGAAGTTCGCGGACACGCAAAGAAGCCTTGGAGACAAAAGGGAACAGGTCGTGCTCGTCACGGTTCTACAAAGGGACCACAATGGAGAGGTGGTGGTGTTGTATTTGCGCCAAAGCCACGCGATTTCTCACAAAAAATCAACAAACAAATGAAAAGAGCAGCGTTTATTAGTGCTATCAGCACAAAACTCGCTCAAAATGACATTATTGTTGTAAACGAATTGAAATTGAACGCTCCAAAAACTAAAGAAATGAAAAAGGTTTTGGACAACTTCAAAGTCAATAAGAGTGCGCTTGTTGTTTTAAAGGGAAGCGATGAGAGTGTTAGCCGTGCAAGCGGAAACATTCCAAAAGTTAATGTTTGCGACAGCGAATTGTTAAATGTTTATCAAATTGTTGCAACAAATAAACTTATTCTTACGCAAGAAGCCATCAAATCTATCGAGGAGGCTTATAAGGCATAATGAACGCTTACGATATTATTAAAAAGCCGCTTTTGTCTGAAAAGTCATACGCTGACATTCAGGGCAAAAAATATTGGTTCATCGTTGACAAAGATGCAACAAAAGTCGACGTAAAGAACGCGGTTGAAGAAATTTTCAAAGTAAAAGTTGCAAAGGTTACAACGGCAGTTATGCCAGGAAAACCAAAGACACACAAAGCAGGGAAGAAAAAGTCTATTGATATTACAACTTCGGAATACAAAAAGGCTTGCGTTACTCTTACTAAAGAGAGCAAGGCTATTGAGTTCTTTGAGAGTCTAAGTTAGGGAGGAAAAAATAATGGCAGTAAAAAGACATAATCCGACAACTCCGTCAATGCGTTTCATTGTTACTTCTTCCTTTGAGGAAATCACAAAGACAACGCCGGAAAAGTCATTGCTTGCTACAAAGAAAAGAAAAGCAGGTAGAAATAATCAAGGCAAAATTACAGTTCGTCACCAAGGTGGCGGCGCTAAAAAGCACTACAGAATCATCGACTTCAAGAGAAATAAGGACGACGTAAAGGCAAAAGTTATTGCTATTGAGTACGATCCTAACCGCTCTGCATACATTGCGTTGCTTCAATATGTAGACGGCGAAAAGAGATACATTCTTGCTCCAGTTGGTTTGACGGTTGGTGCTGAAGTTATGAGCGGTGAAAATGCTGAAATCAGAGTTGGTAATGCACTTCCACTTGCTAAAATCCCAGTCGGTTCAATTGTTCACAACATTGAATTGCACCCGGGTAGAGGCGGTCAATTTGCGCGTTCAGCAGGGATAAGCGCACGTTTGATGGCAAAGGAAGGCAACTACGCAACACTCAAAATGCCTTCAGGCGAAATGAGAATGGTTCTTGCAACTTGCCGTGCAACAATCGGTCAAGTCGGCAACGTCGACTATTCTAACACAAAAGTCGGAAAAGCAGGGGCAAATCGTCACAGAGGCGTTCGTCCAACAGTTCGTGGTTCTGCTATGAACCCAGTTGATCACCCTCATGGTGGTGGTGAAGGTAAAGCACCTATAGGTAGAAAGAACCCTATGACTCCATGGGGCAAACCTGCTCTTGGCTTGAAAACCCGCAAGAAAACAAAATCCAACAGATTGATAGTTAAAAGGGCTAAATAAGGTGAAGGAAAATGAGTAGAAGTTTAAAGAAAAAACCTTTCGTTGAAGAAAGATTGATGAAACGCGTTCAAGAAATGAACACGAGTGGCCAAAAGAAAGTCATCAAGACTTGGTCAAGGTCATCAACGATTTATCCAGAATTTATTGGACACACAATCGCTGTTCACAACGGGAAAAAGTTTATTCCTGTATATTGTTCTGTTGAATTAGTTGGACACAAGTTGGGTGAATTTGCACCTACAAGAACATACCGCGGTCATGCTGGCGACAAAACAGCAAAAAAGGGTAAGTAAGGAGAAATATAGATGGCAAAAAGAATTAGAGAAAAAGCCCTCAAACGTGCAGAAAACAAAGACAAAAGACCTTGCGCTACTGCTAAATACGTGCGCATCAGTCCTTCAAAAGTTAATCTTGTACTAAGCACAATCAGAGGTAAAAAAGTTGATGAAGCCCTCGCTATTCTCAAGTATCTTCCTAATGGCGCTAGCGAAGAAGTTTACAAAGTCGTAAAGAGTGCTGCAGCAAATGCGGAAAACAACTTGGGAATGAGTAGAGACGAACTTGTGGTTAGCGAAGCGTATGCAAATGCTGGCCCAACATTGAAAAGAATACTCCCACGTGGTCGTGGAAGTATGGATGTGATTTTGAAGAGAACAAGCCACATCACAGTTAAATTAGCACAAGAAGGAGGGGCAAAGTAACTATGGGTCAAAAAGTAAGTCCACATGGACTCAGAGTTGGTATCAACAAGGGTTGGAGTTCAGTATGGTATGCTGACAAAGCAGACTTTGCTAAAAATCTCCTTGAGGATAATAAAATTAGAGAAGCATTGAAATCAAAGTATTACAATGCAAACATTTCAAGCATCGAAATTGAAAGAACCGATTCAAAGTTGATTGTCAACATCAATACTGGTCGTCCAGGTATGTTGATTGGTCAAAAAGGTGCTGGAATTGAAGCAATAAAGAAAGACCTTGCTAAAGTAACAAATTGCAAAAACATTATTTTGAACATCAAAGAAGTCAAAAGAGTTGACCTTGATGCACAACTTATTGCTGAAGGCATTGCAATGCAACTTGAAAAACGTGTTGCATTCAAGCGCGCAATTAAAGATGTTATGCCACGCGTTATGAAAGCAGGTGCTGAGGGTGTTAAAATCACAGTTGGCGGACGTTTGAACGGAGCAGAAATTGCTCGCAGCGAAAGCTTCCACCTAGGTTCACTTCCTTTGCAAACATTGCGTGCTGACATTGATTACGGCACAGCAAGTGCACACACAACATATGGTGTTGTTGGTGTTAAGGTTTGGGTTTATAAAGGAAACATCCTTGGAAAGAAAAACAGAACACAAAAAACAACTGAAATGGGAGGAAACGAATAATGTTAATGCCCAAAAGAGTGAAACACAGAAAGCAATTTCGTGGTAGAATGACTGGAAAGGCAACAAGAAACAACAAAATCGCTTACGGCGACTATGCACTTGTTGCACTTGAGTCTGGTTGGATTACAACCAACCAAATTGAAGCGATAAGAGTCGCTGCAAACCGTTATATGAAAAGACAAGGGCAATTGTGGGTAAAAATATTCCCTCACAAGCCTATTACAAGTAAGCCTCTCGGCGTTCGTATGGGTGGTGGTAAAGGACAACCTGAACAATGGGTAGCGGTGGTTAAGCCTGGTAATATTATTATGGAACTTGGCGGAGTTTCTGAAGAAGTCGCTAAGGAAGCATTAAGACTAGCAAGCCACAAACTTCCAGTATTGACAAAGTTTGTCAAGAGAGAAGAACAAAATAATGAAGAAGGTGGGAGAGCGTAATGAAAGCAAAAGATTTGAAAGAATTAACAACTGACGAACTTGAAAATAAGTACAAAGCGCTTAAAAGCGAACTCTTTAATTTGAGATTCTCTCACGCAACGGGGCAACTTGCTAATCCAATGCAAATAAATAACACCAAAAAGGATATTGCAAGAGTTTTGACAATCTTGAAACAAAGACAAAGTCAAAATTCTAGCAATAACTAATGGGAGGGTCTAAGATGGAAAACACACAAAGAAACGACCGCAAAATCCGTGAGGGTATCGTGGTAAGCGATAAAATGGATAAAACCATTGTTGTTGAAGTTAGAAGCAGAAAACACTCAAAAGTTGGTAAAGTTATGAACAGCACTAAAAAGTACAAAGTTCACGACGAAAACAATGAGTGCGAAGTTGGCGATAGAGTCGAAATCGCTGAAACAAGACATTTGAGCAAGGACAAATTCTTCAGACTTGTCAGAATTATTGAAAAGAAGAAGTAATCTATCAGGAGGAAATTATGATTCAACCACAATCAATATTAAAGGTTGCTGACAACACTGGTGCAAAAACAGTTATGTGCATTCGTGTTCTTGGCGGTTCACACAGAAAGAGTGGAAACATTGGCGACATCATTGTAGCATCTGTTAAAACTGCGACTCCTGGTGG
>JBNMHN010000013.1:0-20135 GCA_050872805.1 Clostridia bacterium | reverse complement strand
TGAATAAATTTTTATATTTTCTATATTGTAAAATGTTGATGCTTTAGAAGCGTCTACGCAACTTACTGATTTGTCTCCGTCCCTATCAGTTTTTTCAACAAAAATATATTTCCCATTAAAGAAATCTTTGATAAATTCAAAAACTTCCTCAGGTTCTATTGAATAATAAAACACTCCGTTGATATAAATATCAAAGTAATTTTTTTGTGAAATTTCCATTTTAAGTTCACTATATGGACTTATAACTATTTTGATGTTAGACACCTTTGTCAAGCTTTTGCCACCCCAAAATTCTATTAATTTAGAATACAAATCATCAATGTCTTTAATAATCATGTTGTTTCGTATTACCTCTTTTAAAGTTTTTTTAGTCACTTTTTAGAGTGCTTTTTCTTGGATTTCTTGGCTTTGTTTGCTTGTCTTTGTTGCTTTCTTGCGAGCCTTTTGGCTTTGAACTCTTCTCTCCACTGCTTATCAAGTATGTCAATGTCAATTTCTTGGTCTTGTAGTCCGCCGCGCGCTTTTATTTCGTTTAGAATTTGTTGCAGTTGCTTTTTAGAAAATTGTAATGTGTGAAAATATTCTTTCTTTTTATACCTATTCGCAAAGGTGAATTCAAAACCCATAATTATTATTCTACATGAAATAATGTCAGAGCATTTTACTTTGAATGGTGGGTAAAAACTCATATATTTGCCCGGATTTATAAATTTATCCCCGTCAAATTCTACTTTACCCTTTTTAAACAGCATTACTGTTTCGTACGTCATCCAAACAATGGCAATAAAACTAAACACAATCGCCTGCCAATTGCCATAGATCTTGTCTTCTTTTACTAAAAGTGCAACTATCATAACGAAAATAGCTAATGCTATAGGTGCTAAACACATAAACAAACACACATAAAAACCTATGCCATGTGCCCTAATTAGTAGTTTCTCATTAACCAATTTGTTTTCTACCTTCTCTTTGTTATTAATCTACTAAAATCTAACATGCCTATTATTGCTTTCGCAGCAAATCCAATTGCTTTAAATGTTGACAAAGAAACAATACCTTTCATCATTACCTTAGCAGACATTCGGGACGCTGTGCCGTTCATCAATTTTCTAAGTCCAGACTCATATACCGCAAAGAAATTATTTCTCCCTGCTGTAACACCTGCTATTCTTAATCCTTTTCCAAATGCTAATCCAATAATGAGAGATACAATTGAACTCGCAGCAATCTCACTTGCACTATAGTCGGTTTTGCCCGTAATGTTGGTAAGTGTTTTAGTAGCCAAAGTATCAACCATCCCCATCACGCCAAACGCTGCTTGCAAATTCAAACCAAACATAACAAACGCGATACCACCTGCAATCCCACCGACAAATGCTCCAACGTAATCTTCCCAACGGAAGTTCCATTGATGAGTGAACAAACCTGTTATCAAATCACTTACAAATTGCCCTGCTGTATTGACTACTGCCAACACTACTGCCGATATTATTAGCGCTAGTATAGTACCTAAGATATACCCGCTTTCGTCTACTTCATTGACTGGGTTGTTTAGGCAATATGCGTAGAGGTTTAGTCCATTCAACGCAATGTTTGTGATGTCTAGGACGGTAATGTCATCGGCATTAATGAATCTGCCAATTTCGGGGTCATAGTAACGGCTGTTGAGATAGTACAAGCCTGTTTCTATATCAAAATAATAGCTACGGTAACGGAATGGATTTTTCAAAGCGACATATAGATTATGGTCGTTTGTTATAGTATAATCATTTTCGGGGTTAAAGTCAACAAATTTATCACTATTTTTGTAAAATATTTGTACATTGCCCCACGCGTCGTAATAATAGCGTACTATTTCTTGCAAATCCGCATCGTAGATGCCGATTATATCGCCTTGCGCGTTCTTTTTGTAGTAATAGTTGGTTGTACCGCTTGACGTTGTCAGTGCAAAGCCTGTTATTCCGTCTATGCCATACACAAAGTTCATTAATGTTTCGACCGAACTTGCGCCTTTGTTTATTGTGTCCTTTTGCGCGAGTATTCGCGTGCCGTCTAGGTAGAACTGCGTTGTCACTGAATCAAATGCTTTGCCTATACGCACGCCGTTTGCGTTGTAAGAGTAAGTGGCAATGTTGCCAAACGCTTTTAGTTGTCTACCATTCTCCCACGTCAGTTGTTTGCCGCGATAGGTTGTAGGATTGCCGATAGCGTCGTAGGCAAACTGTTCGCCGTTATAGTCCATTAGTCTATCTCGATTGCCATTGTTTGCGTACGTGTAGGAGATAGATTTATAGGTGCTATAGGCTTTGTTTTGCAGTTCTGTGGTGCTGAGCATTTGCTCGTCCACAAAATGCGTTAGGTCGTCATTTAGCGTGTAAGGATATTCTTTGCGGTTTGCAATGTTCCCGCCCGCGTCGTACGTCCAAGTTGTTGTCTTTCGGAAACGGAAGTTATCCTCACGGATGATTCTATTCAGGCTATCATATTGATACCTGACTACAAAATTGTTGTTTTCATAAACTTCGGTAATATTGCCATTTGCGTCGTACTTGTATCGTAGATTTTGCATGAGAGTATTGTTATCCCCAAACCAAAGGCTAGATACTAGGTTGCTTGCGTGGTCGCCACGTTTTAGGTAGTAGTAGTGGCGTGACGCTTTCTTTTCGCCTGACGACAATGTTATTTCTTTTGTACGGTCTAATTTGTTTGTGCGTTTTTAACTATAATTTTATCTTTAAAATGATTTTCAAATTCTTCAATTGTTGGCTGCGATATCAAGTTTTTATCACAAATTATTGTTTTACTGAATAATTTTTTAAACTTGATTTCATACCACATCCCCCAATCTATAACAAATTTTACATCACTGATATTGTTGCAATGACTCCAAATAGTTTTATTTTCAATTTCAAGAGATTCCGTTATTTTATTATCTTGTATCAAAATTCTTCGAGGAAGTCTATAAATTGCCGATTTTGGAGGGACAATAAAAAGTCCAACATTTATAATAATCATCAAAACGGTAAGAAAGCATAGTTCAGGAAAAATAGTTGTATTAATGAAGAATGAAACCACTGTCGTTGCTAAAACAAGGACAACAAAAGGCATAAACATAAAACCGATTTTTTTGTTTTCATTTTTAGAATACTCTCTAATAATCTCTTCAGAGATAACTCCATTAAATTCTATCATTTCTACCTCTATTCTTTAAAATTTTCTTATCGTTTTGTCTACTAAGGTTCTAACTAAGGAAGCCACACCTCCAAAGATTACGGATTTTAGAAGAAACTCTGTAAAAGGAGTTAAAAATACTTCCCTACCCATTAAAATTTTCGCAAGCGAATAAGTGATTCCATAATCTAAAGTATGAACATTTTTTAAGCTATTATTAATCAAAACTTTATCAAACGCTCCAACCTTTCCGCCCCAAAACCCTAAACCAAAGGTGGCTACTGCTTGCAATAATCCTGAAAAACCTGCAAAGCCAAAATCTGAGATATTCCATTTCACATCATTACGTGCTAAAGCTTCTATAGTGTAAGACACCCAACCTGCACTAATTCCAATACCTGCAGAAATCAACAACCCTGACGCTATACTACCAGCTAAACCAAGTGCTGTAATCCCACCAAGAGTAAATATAGCACCCATGGCTCCGCCTCTGATAGCGCCACCAACAATAGAACCAACTAAGCCCCAACCTCTTGCGCCTTCATTATGAGCCTTAATGCCGTTAACTGTACCACCTATTACAGCCCCTACCAAAATCGCAGTTATTAATAAGCCTAGTATGAAGTACCCGCTTTCGTCTACTTCGTTGACTGGGTTGTTTAGGCAATACGCATAGAGGTTTAGTCCATTCAACGCAATGTTTGTAATGTCTAGGACGGTAATGTCATCTGCATTAATGAATCTGCCAATTTCTGGGTCATAGTAACGGCTATTGAGATAGTACAAGCCTGTTTCTATGTCAAAGTAATAGCTACGGTAACGGAATGGATTCTTTAAAGCGACATATAGATTATGGTCGTTTGTTATAGTATAATCATTTTCGGGGTTAAAGTCAACAAATTTATCGCCATTTTTGTAAAAAATCTTTATGTTGCCCCACGCGTCGTAGTAATAGCGTACTATTTCTTGCAAATCCGCGTCGTAGATGCCGATTACATCGCCTTGCGCATTCTTTTTGTAGTGGTAGTTAGTTGTACCGCTTGACGTTGTCAGTGCAAAACCTGTTATTCCGTCTATGCCATACACAAAGTTCATCAATGTTTCGACGGAACTTGCGCCTTTGTTTATTGTGTCCTTTTGTGCGAGTATTCGTGTGCCGTCTAGGTAGAACTGCGTTGTCACTGAATCGAATGATTTGCCTATACGCACGCCGTTTGCGTTGTATGTGTAGGTGGCAACATTGCCAAACGCTTTCAGTTGTCTACCTTTCTCCCACGTTAGTTGCTTGCCACGATAGGTTGTAGGATTGCCGATACTGTCGTAGGCAAATTGTTCGCCGTTATACTCCATTAGCGTATCACGGTTGCCATTATTTGCGTACGTGTAGGAGATAGATTTATAGGTGCTAAATGCTTTGTTTTGCAGTTCTGTGGTGCTGAGCATTTGCTCATCCACAAAATGAGTTAGGTCGTCATTTAGCGTATAAGGATATTCTTTGCGGTTTACAATGTTCCCGCCCGCGTCGTACATCCAAGTTGTTGTTTTTCGGAAGCGGAAGTTATCCTCACGGATGACTCTATTCAGGCTGTCATACTGATACCTGACTACAAAGTTGTTATTCTCGTAAACTTCGGTTATATTGCCATTTTCGTCGTACTTGTATCGTAGATTTTGCGTGAGGGTGTTGTTGTCCCCAAACCAAAGGCTAGATACTAGGTTGCTTGCGTGGTCGCCACGCTTTAGGTAGTAGTAATGGCGCGACGCTTTCTTTTCTCCTGATGACAATGTTATTTCTTTTGTACGGTCTAATTTATCTTTTGTGACGCTTTGAACAGCGTTTGTGGGCAGCATAACGCTGAGTAATTCAGGTTGCGGCCCATTATTATCATATGTGTACAAGTAGTCGATTGTGTTGTCGCCTATGGTTATTTTTGAGTAAGTGTTGTTATTGTTTGAATCAAAAGTGTTTTCTATGTTGACAACGCTGCCGTGTTGAGTGTCTGCTACCAATGTTGTGTTGCCAAATTTATCTAGCGTGTATGTGCGCGTGGTGTTTGTGATTTTGTCGTTGGTTGCAATCAAGTTACCGTGCGTGTCGTAGATGTTTTCAAGCAAGAGCGTATACTCTGGCGTTGGCTCGGCGGTTGTGGCATCCTTTTTGTAGTACACTGCGGTAACATTTCCGTCTTTGTCGGACACTGTTTTGAAACTTTGAGAATTGCTATAAGTTGACACTGTGCTGTTTTGCGACTCGTCGTAGTCGAATGTCAAATAATCGCGTCCCGCTACCTTTATTTTGGACACTCTGCCGAAACTGTCGTATTCGTAGGAGATGTCAAAATCATTGTGTGATACTTTTGTTAAGAAGCCTAAGTCATAGCCATATGTGTTTGTATTGCTGGTGCCATTCACGTCACTTGTCATTTGAAGGAGAGTGCCGTTGAGTGGGTCATAGCCATATGAGGTTTTGCTACCTTGTTTATCGGTAATAGATGAGACTATGCCTGTGCCTTTTAGGTATGAGTAGGTACTTGTTTCCTCGCCAAGTTCGTTGTAATCGGCTAGGATTTCGCCTTTCTCGCCGCGTTTTTGCTCACTATAGAGTATTTCGCTAGGGTTGTCCTTATGGTAGGTCAATGTTTTGATTTCCGCGCCATAGTCGTCGTAGACTTTTTCGGTGACAAGCCCGCGGTAGTCTATTGCTTTGAATAGTTTTCCGTTTTTGTTGTAGTAGAAGTGGTTGATAAATTTCTCGCTTCTAATGCGCGTGAGGTCACCGTATTCGAGGGTGACGAGTTTGTCGTTTTCGTCATAGGTATAGAGTTGCTTCCATTTACTATGGCTGGATGTGACGTCCTGCAAGAGTTTGTTTGAGAATGTTTTTTCTTCAAATGACGCTTCTTTCAACGTAAAATCCGTGAAGAACACTGCTGCCAAGGTCGTACCGTTGCTTTGCGTGAACGCATTGATGTTGTTTGAGTAATCAAAGTAGCATTCGATGCTTTCCAAATCCGCATTGTTTTTGATTGGTACGGGCAAGGCACAATACTGCCAATCGGTGTTCATCCAGTCAAAGCATTTTGAGAACTCTTGCGCGGCAAAGTTTGAATAAGTGACTTTGACACGCAATTCAAACTTGCGTTGCTGAATGTATTGCGGGTATGCGCTGATTGCGCCGTCATTGCCGGGATTGAACACGAATGCTGAGTCGGCTTTTGCCCAAGCGCCGAGCATTAGCCACGTGCTGCCGAGGTCGCTTGGTTGCAGCGCTTTTATTTCTCTAATTTTCTCAACTGAAACTTTCAGGCTTTTGCAAAGTTTGTTGGCGCTTGTGTCGTCGGGGTCGAATGAGTGATACTCTTTATGCACTAAGTGTTGCTCGCAATAGACATCGTCGCCGCAATATATTGTTTCGCCTTCGGTTATGCCATTGCTGAGATAGTTGACGGGTTCGGCAACGACTGCTTGCCCTTCAAAGCAGACATCGTCCATATAGTTTTTGGCGTTTAACAATGGTTCTGCTGTTATTTGCTTTGTGTCGGACTCGTAGTCGTACGATTTGACGACGGGGCTAGAAATATTTGGATTGCTTTCGTCAAAAGTATTTTCGTACACGGTTCGCACGCGACCTATGTTGTCAAAAACGTAAGTTAGACTTTTTTCTGTTGTTGCCACATTGTTTACCAATTTCGTACTTGATATTGTTGTTGACAAATAGTTTTTATAATCAAATGTCACATATTGCGGCGCTGTTGGGGCGGCCGAAAGGTTGCTGTAGGTAAACAGGTAATCAACCAAGGAATAATCGCCGTCATCCGCGCTCAAAATACTGATTTGGTTAATTTTAACAACTCGGTTATTTTCGTAAGTAAATTTTGCGCCTAAGCCGTTGTTCCCTACGGCGCCGACAATGTTGTTTGAATTGTCGTAGACAAACTTAGATTGCGTGCCGTCGTTATACATCATTGATGTGAGGGTATCATCCTTGTACGTGAACGAAATTTTGCGCTCCTGTGCGTCCATAATACTGGAAAGTTTTTCAAACTTATACTCAAACGAGATTACGCCATTTTGTGAGTCAATGATATTCTCGATTTTGTTAGTGTTGTTATCATAATTTATGACGACACTATTTTCATAACTATCTAAGATGCAATTTAGCCTATAGATATGCGGAACTAATGTATATTCGATTTCTTTTGTTTCGGTGTTATTGACTTCCTTTTCAAGAATTATTGGCGAAAAGCCATAGATTGCACTTTCGTTGTAGAGGTAAAATCTAGGTATTTGCCTTTGGTAGTTGGCTTCTTGATTATAGCATTTTTTCAGTTGGGCGATAATGTCTTTGAGTTGGACATTGTTTAGTTCGATACTCGCGACTACACTTTCGATTTGAAAATCAATTGTGTAATAGTCTTTGTCGCTCAATTTGATTTGGCTTATTTCAAAATTGACGTTTCCATTTGCGTCGATTTCAAACAATTCTTTGAAATATGGTTGCAATTTTGTGTCGATGTTATCTGTTCCGAAAACTTTTTTGATGCTATCGGCAGAAATTTCCGCTTGAATTAATTGCTTGAAATTGCCATAAGTTAAGTTGTCCCAATAGAGTTGCTTGTTTTTCTCAAGCATTTGTGTTTGCAGTCTCTTTGTGCCGCTATAGGACTCAGTTTGTACTTCGGTGTATGTTTTAGTGTATTTTTCGGCATTTATCATTTTATTTGCCGTTTCGTAATCAGTGCTTGAGGGCATCTTATTTTTTATTGTAGTTTGATACCCTTGCGTGTTTGTCAGGAAATTAATTTCATCAATAGTTGACTTTATAGACAAATCTTGGAGGGTTAGTTCGTACTCTAAAGCTTTTTTTGACAAAACTAAACTTATCAATTGTTTTTTGTTTGTTTTTATGTTGTTTTCTATGCTTGACTTATTCAACTCAAGATTCTTTATTTGCTCTTGCAACTGGATGAGTTCGTCAGGTTCATCGTCAACCAAATTTGCCCCTTTGACGTCCTTTTTGGATGTTACAAGTTTTAGTCCGCTTGGAGCATCCCATTCAGTGTTTAAGTCGACAAGGTTTGGATTTGAGTCGTCGCCGTTATTGTACTGCAATTTGCCGTTGAGGTTGATTAGTACATTTGGGTCGTTTCTATCTACGTAGCGCTTTGTTTTAAACGCGTCGTAGTAGAAATACTTTTCGACTATAAGTTGGCGTTTGCCATTTTCGTCGATGTACTCGTATTGTCCTGTAGGTATTTCTTTGGTGGTGCCGTTGTCTTGTACGATTTCAGTTTTTTCAATTAGATACTGCTCTATGTTTAGTTTCCAACCACTTCCGCAATAGTTTTTGACGCAATCAGCGTCCGGCAATTGCGTTCCGCTTGAATTGTAGACGTGTGAAATGGATACTGGCAAAACATTGCTATCGTTTTGCGTGTCTGTATGCACTAATGTGAGCGCGCCTGTGTTGAGGCTCACACTTGCCTGCCCTGCAGAGCCGATGTCGACATTGTGGTTTGAACCATTTTCTTGGTATTCGGCTTTAGAAATGTACTCTATGCAATACAATGTTTTATTATCTGCTAGCGGCTGGCTATTTAGGACAATTCCGCTGGAATCGCCATTGTCGTCGACAATTTTAAATTGCAACTGCGTTTGTTTTTGGTCGAGGGCATTTTGTAGTTCGTCCGTGATGTTTATGTCGAGGTTTTGTCCATTAGTTAGGGATGATATTCTATCGGTAACCCATTGTTTTGCGCCGTTCAACCAAAATTCTACATTATACTGTTTTCCTGCGGTAAATGACAGAACTTGCAAAGGTATTATCGCCTTTTTTAGTACAATGTTTTTGGGAATATTGTTTGTGTATACGGTAATTGTCAATGGATTGCTGCTGTTATCTATAGTAAAATTCAGTTCTTTTATTTTCGCCATATGTTCTCCTTATTATTTTGCAAGCTGCTTTGCTTGCTCCTCTAAACGTTTGATTTCCTCATTTGTTTCGCTTAAAATGGTTATCGTTTGGATTTCGTTATTCTTTTCTAGTTGTTGCCTGAAAGCAATTAGGGTATTTATTTTGTTTTTTATGTCGTTCAAATTCGCTTTTGTGTTTTGTTTTTCACTTGAAAATTCTTTTTTATTTTGAAGCACATTTGAAATATCGGTCGATATTTTTTGCACGTCATCAATGCTGATTTTTGTTTTTCCTGAAACAATGCCTTTAATAATTATCACTACACGTGCATATATTAGATAAATGCTTATCGACATTATGCAAGTGCTAAGACTGCAGGAAACATAATCAAATGATAAAATTGGTTTATCTTTTATGTAAAAGTACACAAGACACGCTAGAAATGCTAATGTCAACGGGATTAGCATTATCAATGTGTTTATGCCTTGTCGTTTTGCCTCGTCTAGTTTGCTTGTGGCTCTTTTTGTCGGAATTTTTATCAGCATTGTTGCCCCGAATATTGCAAGACTCATCAAGAAAATTTCAAGCGAAAAATTATTTATCAAGTACAATAAATATTCTTCCATAACACCTCCTTTCCCTAAATTTGCTTTTTTAAAGATTTTGCGTAGGTTTCAATTTTAATTTTCAAAGCGTCCTTTTCTTTGCTTTCAGGTAAATAATCTAAGGTTTTTCTCAACAACATTATTTCGTCGCGTGTGAGAATTGTATAAAGTGAACAGCTTATTGATTGCAATTGAACTCCCGCAGAATCTCTGCCTCCAGTGGTTATTGTTATTGGGTAGCTATCAGCAAGTTCGGTCAAATACCTCTGCACTGTGCTGTAACTAACTTCAACTTTGTCCGCTATATCGGCAATGGTATGCCTTTGGCTGTCAGACAAAACATCAAGGATGTCGTTTGCTGTTTTGATACTTCGCATAAAGACCTCCTTCCCCACTGGCACTAAAACTATAACAAACTCAGTTTGTCACTACTTGATAAAGTGAAAAATTGTTTTTAGGAAATTTTAAGATATTTTGTCGATTGATTAAAAATTTTAAATGGCTTTTATTATTTTTTTATTCACTACGTAATTAAAAAAAGACAAAATGTTTTGCAATTTTATAAGTTATAAATTGCCATTTTGTCGAAATGCTTCATTATTACTAAAATTTTACTACTTATAAAAGAAAACCACCATTAAATTTGGTGGTTTTTGATATGAAAACACCCCGCGGCGCGTTGTCCGTGGGGCGTTTTGGCATTATTCGCCTGTGTAAGGAATAAGTGCCATATATCTTGCACGCTTGATTGCGATTGCAAGTTCTCTTTGGTGCTTTGCGCAAGTGCCAGTTTGGCGACGAGGCAAAATTTTACCTTTTTCAGTGATGAATCTCTTGATTCTAGCAACATCTTTGTAGTCGATTGCCGCTTTTTCTGTGCAGAATGCACATACTTTTCGTCTTGGCGCGCGACGAACTTTCTTATATTCTCTTTCTTGCGCAACTACTGGTTGCTCTTGAGTTTCAACTGCTGCAACATTTTCGTTTTCCATTTACTCTCTCCTTTATAAATTAGAATGGTAAATCGTCGTCTTGAATTGGTTGCAACTCAGCAACTTGGTCGTCCTTTGTACCTGCTTCGACGCCACTTTGTGCTTTAGTTGTCAAAAATTCCACTTCATCTGCAACGATTTCAAAAACATTAACCTTGACACCTTCTTTATTTTCGTAAGAACGTGTTTGCAATGTGCCACAAACTGCAACTTTGTTGCCTTTCTTTAGGTACTTTGCGCAGTTGTCTGCGAGTCCGCGCCAAGCAACAATGTTGATAAAGTCTGTTTCTCTATTACCGTCCGCACCTGCATAGCGGCGTGTAACTGCGATTGCAAATCTGCAAACTGAAACACCTGTTGAAACGGTGTTTGTTTCTGGGTCTCTGGTCAAGTTCCCGATCAAAAATACTTTATTCATTTTTATCTCCTTATTTCTTGATGAATAGGCTTCTAACAAAGAAATCCATAATCTTCATTTGGCTTTCCATCTCGTTTGGAAGGCTAGGTTCTGATTGGAAGTTCATCAAAACATAGAATCCTTCGTTCTTGTAGTTGATAGGATAAGCAAATTTCTTTAGCCCAATTTTGTCAAGAGTGTCGATAGTTCCGCCTGCTTTGACTACCATATTTTGCACTTTTTCAATGAATGCTTCGCGTTGCTCGTCGCTAGCGCTAGCGTCAATGATGTACATCAACTCATACTTGTTCATTTCTTACCTCCTTGTGGTCTGTGGCCTAGCAAAAACTAGGCAAGGAAAACAGTAAGATTTTTCACCTTTGCTGTTTCTGGTGGGTATTATAGCATATTTCACAAACTTTTGCAAGCCTTTTTTCTCAAAAAAAAATGGAAGCCCCGCTTTCGTTGATTCTCAAAGTAAATTCAATAGTGAAATTTGAGGTGCAATTTACTTAAAAAATTGACCCGTATAAAAAAGCCCTGCGACAAATTAGCCGTGGGCTGATACTTTATTCCAAATGATTACTTTTCAAGGTCACCATTTTTTTCTGGAGTTATAATTTCTTTATAAAGCTTTTGTACTTGACTTTCTTGTGCAGTGGTAAAGTCGTCATACTTACGGCGAAGATTATCGCGTTCAACAAACTTGTTGACTGAGAACATTTCGTCCGTTTTCCAAACTTTACTTTCGTTAAGCTTTTTAAAAAGCAAGTATGCTTTAAACAAAACATCTGGTGTTTTTATTTGGTCTTCATAGTCGAATTTTTTTACACTATTATAGAGTATGATTTTCTCAAAAAATTGCTTTGTTGAGGTATAATCAAGGCATTCTGCTTGAACAATGTCAAGATAGTCGTTGAAAATGGTTGCATTGCACTTGATGTAATCATCAAAGAATGTTGCCATTTCTGGGCTTGTTCTACGCTCAGCGTATGCTGCAAAGCCATTTGGATGCGTCCTTTCAATTAAACGGAAATCACGAATGTCGTCATACGCAAACGCAAACAATGCTCTCACCTTTTCCATTTCTCCATTTTCAATCATAGTATTGATTGCATCGTGAAGTTTTGGAATTGCAAACAAGTAGCCATTGACAAACCACGCAGTGTCTCCGCCCTCATTCATTTGTGAAATGAAGAAAACAAGTTCTTCCGCCGTTGCGTTAACCATAAAGTTTGCAACTTGATTGACAGCCTTTTCACTTTCGTTTAATTGTTTTACAACATTATCTTTATAATCGTTATAATATGTCAAAAGTGGCAACTTTTTGACGCATTCGATGATGTGGTCAGTGCCTTTAGCACGGATAGTGATGTGTTTGCCACGGATAACTTTATCCCATACTTCCATACCGATTTTGTTTACCAAACTTTCATTGGCAATAATTTTTTTCTTTTCCTGTTCCAAAATATCGTTAACTGTTTTTTTCATAGCGATTTCTCCTCTTTACCTTTTTTGCACGCAATGATACCACAACTTTGCAAAATTGTCAATACCCAAATGGAAAAAAGATGTGGTTTGTCAAACAAATAATAATGTTTTTTTGATTTTTTTATAAATTTTTTATGATTTTAACAAAAAGTGGTTGTTTTAATGGAGTAAAAAGGTTGTTTGTTCTATATTTCATACAAAAACATCTTAATTTATTTAATGTTAAAAGTCAAATAATTAGCATTAAATGTAAAAAAGGCAGCAAAAAACAACCCCCTACCGGTAGGGGGTTTGCCCAACACCCTTTAATTTATTACCTATGCCGCATAAATTTGCTTAATTGTTTTTTGTGCCTTGATAAACCTTACATTTTCAAACTCATCTTTCTTTTCTTTTAGCAGGCACAATAAGTCGGCTCTTTTTTCCAAAGGGGTCCAAAATGCCTTTTTGCCATTTCTATCTTTAATCCTACTATGAGGTCTATTATTATACCTAATATTCCACTTTAACATTTTTGTTTTCAACTCATCCAATGTTTTGTATTTCAAAAAGTTATAAAAAGCCTCTTGGTCGCTTCTGTGTGACCTTTCGACCTTTCCATTTAACCTTGGTGTGTATGCCCTTATTAGTTGGTGTTTTATTCCAAGTTTATTAAGTAAAATATCTAGAGCATGCTCTTTTTTTGTTGTTATAGTTTTACCATCCTTATATTTTTTTTCTTTATGGTTGGTAAACTCTAAACCATTATCTGTTTGGATAATGTGTGGAACATAACCAAAATAAACAATTGCACGCTTTACAAAATCCAATGTGGAACTAATGTTGTGTTCTTTGTATGGAAACAAAAATCTTTCACGAGTTGCCTCATCTATCATTGTATATTGATAATACTTACAATCATCTTCATAGATAATTTTTCCCTTATAACAACTAATTGGAACATACTTGACATCCATTTGCCATTTATAACCTAACATTTCTGGAGTATCATAAGGCTGTGGGGTGTATCTTTGAATTTCCTCATGTGGTCTTATTTTATTACGCATAACAAAATTATAAAAACCACCAAACGACCTACTGTAAGCACATTTTTGCCTCAAAATACCCCAAGCCTCGTTGTATGAGATGTGGGGTTGTTTTTTGAACAATGTTATTATTTCTTGCTTTTCTTTTTCTGTATGAGCATTTGGGTGTGGGGTGTGTGGTCTACTTGACCTATTTTCCAAACTTTCTAATGTTCCATCATATCTTGCAAGCCATCTATAAAGTGTTTGCAAATTCACCTTGAATTGTGAACACACTTTTTGATATGGGATGTTTTCTTCACGCCACATTTTTAATGCTTTTCTTTTTGTATATGCTGTTACTCTTACTCCTTGCATAATCCACCTCGCTAGTGGAAATTATACAGTAATTTACATTGTTTTACAATAGGGCATAAAAAAAGATGGTGAGGATTTTAATCTTCCCCACCATCATTTTTATTATTCTTTCGAGTAAATTTATTCACAAACCAAGCGTCAATTTTGTTTTGATTTTTGGTTACAAAGTAGCCTAATACACACATGCCTAATACAAAGATTACAAGTAAAGTAATACCTATTGGGCTTTTTATAAGAGATGCACCAATAAAACAAGTGCAAGCAGTATCAATAGCCCTAGTTATTACAATTACTATACAAAAATATATAAAGTTTATTTTTCCTAAACCGGCGCTTGCACACATAACATCATCTGGAAATATGGGAATAAGTAAGAATATCGGCAACAAATATTTGCCTTTTTTTAATAAGTCTGCATACTTGATAGCCTTTTCTTCCCCAACAATCCATTTTAGCACTTTTATGCCACAAAGTCTTGCAATTGTAAACATACAAATAGAACCAAGTGTGCAACCAATCCAACTTATTATAAAAGCCTTAACAGGACCAAACAAAATAATTGCTGGTATTGTGAATATTGTTGTATTGATTGGAATAAAAACAACTTGAAATACTTGCAAAAGAACATAAATAAAGGCACCCCAAAAGCCCTTGTTGGCTATTTGTCTTAATGTTTCAATATCATCTAACCCAAATGCTTTTAATAAAAAATAAGCACCTATAAAAATGCTTACTAAAACAACAACCATTAGTATGGTTTTCAATATACTTTTTTTCATACAACCTACTTTGGAGCCCTAACATGTGGGATTTTTATATCTTCTATTTCTTCCACATTTTCTATTTGTGTAGACCCGGCTGTTTCATTTTGCTCCTCTTCAACATCTGTGTCGGTGTCTGTGTCAATGTTTTCAACCCAAGAATCACCATTTAATGCACTATCTTCTAAAAATTCCTCACAAATCATAATCCTATTAGAATCTGCTGTATAAACAACACCAAGGACAAAACTATCTGCTAGTCTTATGCCTGTAAAAACAAACCAAATCATTACAATTAAGTTTAATGCTATTAAAAGCACTGTTTCTGCTGTAAATGATTTTGTATGAACAATTACAGATGTTAGCAAGGCAACACTAATCAAACCCCCAAATATTGCTGGGAGTATTTTCTTGATTAAAATGCTTGCCTCATTGTATTCAATACTATCATCATGTTTAACATTTCCCAAATCCACATTAAATAGCCTGTTGTATGTAACACTTTTATAATGCAATCTATAATTTTTCATACAATCAATGTTTTCAATTTGTTTTTGTAAAGACTTTGCTTTCTCAATATTATGTTCTTTATATGCTTGGATTATCTGCAAATGTATCTCACAAACAGTCAATTGTTCCTCATAATATTTACGCAAACTTTCGGATTTTGCATACTTTTTATACTTTTTGTTATAAATTAGCATTTCCCTTTTGTATTTGTGTTTTCCAAGCCAAGTTTCCATATCATAATCATCTTTGTTTGGTTTTTCTGGCTCGGTAAAAATAAGTTTTTCATATTTTTTGGTTATAATTTCTTGGTATATTTCAACTTTCTTTTTGTAATTAAATACAAATTTTAACCAATTTTTGCATACACCTATTTTTTTAGCCTTAACAATTTCTTTTTTGCAGTCCTTTATTCTTTCTCTTTGAACAACAAATTTGGGATTATGCCTATTTTTAACTTTTCTTATAACATAAGCACCAAACAATGCAACATAAGATATAACAAGTTTAATTGAGTATGCAGTCCAAAACTCCGATGAGAATAAATAACTCATATCAAAGCCAAATTCAAATAATTGGATTATACCTGCCAATAAAGCATCACCAATAATTATAATTAAGCCAATACCAACTTTGAGAACATCCCTAGTTATTAGCAATTGCTTGCCTTTGCCATACTTAATTTTTATCGGTTTCATTAGTTTTGTCCTCCTTTGCCTTTTTAGATGCCAAGTGTTCATCTATCATTATAAAAATCAAGCCAAATATCATTGATATGCCACACAATAACCACCAATAGTATAATTTACCACTAAAAGTGCTAACAGCCCACAATACGCCCAAAAACAAGCCATAAGTAATGGCTTTGTGAACACATAACAAACCCCCACGGATAATACCATGGGGTTGTTTGTGAATTAAGGCAAAAATCTTTTTACGAAAAGCAAAAAACACTACTAACAAAACTAAACAACCCATAAAGGTTATTTTGAAAGCAATGTTTGTTTCTGTTAGTGCTACATATTCATTAAGCATAATAATTGGTATTAACCAAATAAAAACTATACTTATTAAATATGCCCACCTAGTTTTGCATAAGTTCAAAAATTTTTGCCAAGTTTTCTTAAACATAGTCTATATCTTCATCCTTTTCTGGTTTAGGTTTAGTTTCTTCTTTAATATCTTGTTCAACAATAGTCTGGGCTTGTTCTATTGTTTTTGTTTCTGGTGTAACATTTCCATCCTCAAGGGCTTTCTCGCCATCATCAATTACTGACAAAGTTTTCTCTTTTGCCATTTCTATTAAAGTTGCTTTTGTTTGTTCATAAAGCAAACTTAATTGTTCACTACCACTTTGACTAAGCACTGTTTCAATATATGCTTTTAATTCAATTGGGCAATCATTCTTACTTGAAATCTTTTGTAACACTTGCTTAAATTCATCAATTGTTTTATTTGTGGTGAATTTTTCAATAACTTTCTCTGCAATTTTATCAATAAAATTATCAATACCACCAACTGCATTGATGATAGTGTCTGCTATTGCCTGTCTATTCAAAATTTCTTTTGCTTTTTGACTTTTCTTGGTAAATAGTGAAATAAGCCATTTTGAAAAAGAAAAGGCACCATAAATAGCACCTCCACTAATTCCTAAACCTGCTAAAAATTGCAATGGGTATTGCAATATAGTTTGAAATATCTCTACCATATTAACCTCGCTTTGATGGGCAACCATTTTGATGTGTATAAGATTCCACTATTGGTTGCGACTTATTGTCGTAAATAACAATACCATCTATTCTTTTATAAATTGGTTTATCAATTTTACAGTAACCAAGTGCAGCAATTTGATTATCAAGTTTGGTATTATTAGCCAATTGTCTTGTAACATCTCGCAACTCATTTTCTAATAATTCCTTTTTTTGTGCTAATTCTGCATTTTCTTGTGCTAATTCAATTCTAACACGACAAGCATCGACAAGCCTTTTCTTTCCGGTTTCTGGCAATACTGCATAAACCTTATCTTCAATAACTCTGTATTCTTCTTTCAAATTAACGCTTTGTAACATAATTACTCCTTTTTTGCTTTTTTAAGCATTTTTTTATATTCTTTTTTTGTAAAAGTTTTATATTCCCTATGGTAAACCCCATCCTTGACATACTCAACAAGTAAAGTAATACAATTAGATGATTTTTTCATCGCAAGTTTCAAACAGCAAATTAAAAGCATCAATATCTTGAACATTTGCTGCATCTTCAATGTAGTATGTAGGAAGAGCCCCAAGCCCAAGAGGAATATATACATTTTCTGTTAAAGGTGTTTTAATAAACCATTCACCACCCTCAAACTTAACAGTTTCATCATTGTTAATTAAATAAAGCACATTGTTTTCAACATACACTTTATTTGGAACAATAACGATATTGCTTGCTGTAATTTGGAAATCATCTTTTAGTTTATGTTTTGACATAATTAAACAACCTCTCATTTTTATAAAATTTTAGAAAACCACTAACAGAGCCTAAAAAAGTTTTAATTTGTTCATCACTTGCAAAGGTTTTTAATTTTCTATATTTACGCCTTAATCTAACCATTGTTTTATGGCTTGGTTTGGTTTTAATATACCCTTTTTCGGTCAAATGCCAATGCCTGTTTAAGAACATAAAGCCATTTTCTAGTTTTGTTATTCTTGTCTTTTTAAGGTTTATTTTAAGCCCCATTTCTGTGGCTAGCCTTAAAATTTCCCTTAAACAAGTTTTTAAGTATTCTTTGTCATGGTGTATAAGATAGCCATCATCCATATAACGCCCATAATATTTGATATGTAATTTTTCCTTAACATAATGGTCAAAATCACTAATATAAAACAAGGCACTTATTTGTGAAATTTGGCTACCCAATCCCAATCCAACATTATTTTCAAATTGGTCAACAAAGTAATTGTATAAACTTATTATTTTGGGGTCTTGTATTTTCTTTGCCACTTTTTGTTTTAGCATTTCATGTGGTATGCTTTCAAAGAATTTTGAAAAATCAAAAGTTAATACAAAACCTTTATTGCTATAATTGTTTTTTCTATAATATTGCTGTAAATGGGCTTTTAACCTTTCGGTTGTAAAATTAAGCCCTTTACCCTTTAAGCAAGCCCCATTATCATAGATTAGAGATTTTGAAAGAACCGGCACAAGACAATTATCACATAAACATTTTTGAACCACCCTTTCACTTATGTGTATTGATTTTATTGTTCTAACTTTTCCTCTTTCTCTTATGCGAAAAACATAAAAACCTTTGCTTTTATATTTCCCGGCTTTCAACTCATTGTAAGTTTTTGCAACATTGCATAAAGCGTTTAGTCTATACTTTTGGGTGCTGGTTTTCCAATTTACACCCTTATAACACTTTTTACATGAAAGATAAAGGTTTCTAAAACTAAAAACCTCATCAAATGTTTGACCAATCATTGTTGTTAAATCTCCTTTGTGGGTTACCCCTAAATGTTGCTGGCAAAAACTTGCCAAACATATCAAAGTGCAAATTTTAGCAATAAAAATAGCCACAACTTGGTGACTACTTTTTGCAAGGAAGCATAATTCCTTCTATTATACAAAAACCCGCTTTCACCACCTGTTACTTCGCCCGGGTATAATTTTTGTTTACTAATGGAATCAAGGCGCACATAGTTCGTGTTGCTCGCATTGTTGTTGTTGACATACCCATTGTTGTTGACATAGCAGAAATTAGTGTCGTTGCCCGAGTAAGGGGAACGCAACCACCAATTGTTGCTCGACCTGTGCGTGATATACAATTATGCACCTAATTTTTTGATATAAAACTTTCCATTCTTGTTACATCGCTATCTTTAAGTTTTTTAACATAAGCCATACACTCGTTTATTAGATTTGCAATTTTATACCAATCTTTTGGTTTAATTTTTATCTTTTTAGGTTTTGGCTTATTGTTATCAACATTAGCATTATTGCTTTGTTGTTGATTTTTAACATCTTCTTGTGAAATATCAAGATTAGGGTCGACTAATTCACATAAAAATGTAACATGGCTAGCCAAACAATGTAATTTGCTTATCGCATTGTTAAAATAATCTTGCCTTGCTTGGTAATTTTCAATATGGTCTTTTGCAAAATATAGGTGATTTCCTTTTGTAATATCATCCATTATTTCACTTGACAATTGATAAGCCCTAGCAGTTCCATAGCGATTATATTTTTGTGGTAATTTTATACCTAGTTTAGCAATTTGTGTTTCTAGTTCAATTGCTTTAATCTCTGCAAGAGATAAACTCTCTTTTCTTTTTGCTAATAACACACCCATTTTAATAATTCCCTTTTATACAATGGCTTTCGCCATTGTGATTTTTAGATTAGAGGCAGAAGACAAGGCGCACATAGTACGTGCTGCTCGCACTGGCGTAGCTGACCCACCCATTGTTGGAGACACAGCAGAAATAAGTGTCGCTGCCCAAGCAAGGGGAACGCAACCACCAACCGCCGCTCGACCTTATTTTGCCACCACTGTAATTGCTCTTATAATAATCAAGTTGTTGCCCCTCTTCTTCATATTGGCTATACCTTGATGAATATCTTTTACTATTGCCAAAAACCTCACCATCACTTGGTGTAAACACCCTATCTTTTGAAATGATGATTTTTTTGTATTTTAAGCCGGCATCTGCTGTTGCAGTTTCAACTTGAACAATATAATCCTTAAAGGCGGGTATCCCTGTTAAAAATGCACCATCCCCACTTTTTGTATTTCTTGTGTAATAATACTCTTCTGCATCATAGTCGGCAGGCAATGTTTTTTCATTCCAAACATTTGTTAATTCATCATAAGCATAGTATGTTCCTGTTGTTGTTTCATCAACTGTTGCTCGAGTATAATAATAATCACCAT
>JBNMHN010000012.1:0-20339 GCA_050872805.1 Clostridia bacterium | reverse complement strand
TGCTAGAGGCGTACATTTTGTAGCAGTATGTTTTTGATTTTACATCGTAGCGCGCGTGAAAGTCATTGCGGACTTGCTCGGTTTTCTTGACGCGTATTTCGGGCGGCAAGTACATATTCATTGCATATGCTATTTTTTCGGGCGGCAATTCTTTGTCAAAATCAAAGTGCGCCACTTGATTTTTCGCACTGACGCCTGCGTCGGTTCTGCCACTGCCAAAAACCACGATGTTTTGCCCTGTTATTTTTTGTAGTGCCACTTCAAGTTCGCCCTCAATGGTGCGCAGCCCTTCTTGTGCTTGCCAACCACAAAACGCACTGCCGTCGTATTCTATTGTTGCTTTTATTCTCATAGTTTTATTATACCACAAATCCGCAATTTTTTCAATCAAAAACTGATTTATTTGACTTTATTAAAATTATATGCTAAGATAACTAAAATCAAAATTTTGGAGTAATTATGAACATTTATTTCGTGAGACACGGTGACCACATTAATTCGCATTTGACTGAACTTGGGAAAGAACAAGCGGCACTTTGCAGCGAATATCTAGATAAGGATAACCATTATTCAAAAATATACGCAAGTTCTTCTTCGCGTTGCGTCGAAACGGCAAGCATTATTAATGAAAAACTGAATTTACCGATTGAAATTTTAGACGACCTAAATGAGCGCGAAAATCTGCCCGACCGATACCCACAAAACGCTAGCGAGCAAGAATGGTGGGATAACTATATGAATCCGACATTTTCTTTTGAGTTTCCTGAGGGGGCAAAAGAATTTTTTGGACGCATTAAAACCACGATTAATTACATTTTTAACAAACACGAAAAAGATGAAAACATAATTATAGTAGCGCACAGTTCGGTAGCGTATGCTGTAGCATTTGTATTATCAAACAACACTGCCCCGCTATGGTTTCGGCTTGGGCATTGCTCAGTCATAAACTTTGAACTTGAAAAACCTATATCCTAACAAACAAAAAAGCCTAGCAAAGGCTAGACATTTTGAAACTAGCGAGAAAATAAGGAACATTGCAAATTTAAACGCAAGGTTCCTTTTTTTGTTGTAAAATAATAAATAAAACTTACTATTAATTATAGATTTGTGATAATTTTGTATTTTTATAGCTGATAAGAATATGAGTTGGAGCAAATACACTAGCAAAAAGTATTAGCAAACTGTTTAGTAGCATTATTCCACTATACATAAATATTATCGAGGGTAAAATAGATAAGGCTAATGATTTAATAAGTGTGGATTTTTTCCAAAAAATAATCCAGCATAAAAGATATAAGAATACTAGTGCAAAGTTTACAATTATATAAACCAGTTTTGCATTATTAAACCAAAAATTAAAACATGTATATGGCACATTAACCATCATAAAAATAAAGCATCCATATCTACCTACTTGCTCCAAAATTTCAACTTTTTTATTATCATAAATATTGTTAAAACCATCTTTATTTGTTAAAGCAAAAACTATATTTGGAATCATAATAAGAATTATAATAATTAAACCTATATAATTAAATATACACATATTTTCTCCATTTGAACTTTGTTTTGACTAATTTTCCACGTAATAAGGGTTGTATAATAAATGTTGGAGTGAGTAAAAAAAAATCATAAAAAAGTAGACATAAAGTTCTACCTATGTTAAAATTAGTTTGTAGAAAACAATAACAGGAGAAAACTTTATGTTTAACATTGATTATATCATAAACTCACTCAAAATTGCGAATATTATTATGACAATTTCCAAGAAACTTATGATTCTTTAGTTTATCACATTTCTACTAAAAAATTTAAGAAAAAAAATATTCCCAACAAATAAAAATATCTAGATAACCCAACTAGTTGGGTTATCTAGATACCAATGCAAGCTAATAATAACTAAAAATTTTTATTTACTTGACCCCAATATTTGACATAGAGCCAAAAAAGAGAAAGTGTTAAACTTTCCCTAACCGAACGGTGTGGGTCGGAACTGAGCCGACAGACATATATAAAATATGTTTCACGTTGTTCATAAATTATTATACACAAATTAGCATTTTTGTCAATAATAAATAAAAAAAATCTACCTTATTTAATAGACTTTTTTGTTATTATACCAAAAGTATCATTTGCAAACACATATATTGTTTCGTTGGTTCTTATGGTGTTAGTTGTGGTGGGACATCAGGGACTCGAACCCTGGACCCACGGATTACGAGTCAGTTGCTCTACCAGCTGAGCTAATGTCCCACAATAATAATGGTTAATTTGCCGCAAGGCATACTTCCTAGCGACTTTTTTATTTTACCACATTTATAACTCATTGTCAATCGTTTTCAACAAAAAACTGCAAAAAGGCGTAAAAATATTTTACTTGTTAATCCACAATGCAAATCTTTAGTGGCTAAAAGCGATACTCAACTTGAAAAACATAAAAAAAATCAAAGCAAATTTCATAATGATACAAAATGAAAACTACTTTGAAAATAAATAAACCGCATTATTGTTTAATTGCTTTTTAGTTTTTATATTCTTTTTTTGCTAATTCTAAAACATTTTTGACAAAAACATCTTTCGCAAGCGTATATTTTTTTCGCTCGTTTCTATAGAGTTTTGCGTTATAGATTTTGAGTTCCGCATATTGCTTGATATACTCAGGATGTTCATTTAGATACCTTTGGAATAAGACGTGATTGTCCCAATTCTCACTGCCATATATTTCGATATGTACATTGTGCGTATAAACTCCGTTATGCGGCAATTTGGCAAAAATTTCGCCCTTTTCCTCAATTTTATTTTTGACTTCATAGCCACATTCTTCAAGAATTTTCATACAAGCAAGCATTGCATTTTCGTCTTTGACCGCAATTGAAATGTCAATAATAGGTTTTGCTGGCAATCCCACTATTGATGTACTTCCAACGTGTCGAACTTCAATCGCATAATCTTTCATTTTTTCGCGTAATCTCTTTGCTTCTCTTTCAAAATCATTTTTCCAATTTGGGTCGTAGTCAACAACTTCTGCAATATTTTTGTCTAATCCTAACATTTCTCACCTCCATTAACACAAAAATATGTCTTTTTACTAGCGCAATTCATCCATTCAAAATTGCGTTTGCGTAAATTTTTTGTTCGCTTTTATTTTCATAAACCAAAATATTGCCAACAAAATCTTCGCCGACGCCGTTATTATTGAACACAGTGCCACTACCTGCAAACAATTTTTCCGCCAATTTTTCGGACGGCGCTTTGATTGTTATGCGGAATTTACAGTATGAATTAATTGTTAATTCATCTTTTGTGGTATCGACATACACGCCTTTTACCCATTGATTTGCTTGTTTTTCGCTGTACCCACAACGCCAAAACGCTTCTTGCAGGGTTGCCAAAACTCTTATTTCATTATCGTATTTAATAAAATCACCGAATGTGTACGAACTCAAGTTTTGCGTGACTAGGCACTTTGAAACTGTGCCGACGCTTTCTGCGTCATTGACGACGCGCAGCACCTTCATTTGCCCGTCGACAATATAGTATTTTTCTACGCCGACATTATACAGCGCCAAAAAGTCTTGTCTTTCGATGACTGTCACGACAAGCTTGTTTGGAAATCGTGTTTCAATATTCAAAACACGCAAACGCGGATAATTTTCCTCAATATTTTTGATGTGCTGCTTTTTGCTGACAAGAAAAATACTTTGTCCGTGTTTGAATTTTCCGCTTTTCAATATGTTTTCACTATCTTTTGACGAATATGTGGTTGGAATTTCGGCGAAAGAAAGTTCCACCTTTGAAAGAGAAAAAATAGTGCTTGACAAGACAACCACAAGGATGATAAGTGCAAACAATGAGAGCATTATTGCTAAACTTTTCTTTCTCATTACCTCTCCTTCACATATTCTGCCAGTCATTTCACCGCAAACAAAACAAAAAACAAGAAGCACCGAAACGATTGGCATTCTAAGTACTTCTAGTTTATCAAATTATTGAGGTTAATGTCAATAAAAATTAGTCAATTTTAGATATTATTTTTTATATTTTCCGCTAAGTTTGTGAAATCGCAAAACAATTTGGCGGATAAAGCTATTTTTGCGATTTTACAAAACTTTGATTTTGACTTTGTTTAATTTATAAAGTCTACACTATTTTAGTGGCGTTCGCTTGTTTCGACAAGTTTTATATCGGCGCCGATTGAGCGCAGTTTTTCGTCAAACTTGTCATAGCCGCGCAAGATGTGTTCAATCGAATTTATGGTCGTGTATCCTTTGGCGGCGAGTCCAGCTAGTACAAGCCCAGCGCCCGCACGCAAGTCACTAGCGCGAACTTCGGCGCCATATAGGTGTTCTACGCCGCTAACAAACGCAGTTTGGTTTTTCACGATAATGTTTGCGCCCATTTTCATTAGTTCGGGTACGTGCTTGTAGCGCGTTTCATATAGGTTTTCGACAATTATGCTATCGCCCGAACTTATGCACTCAAGTGCCATAAACTGCGGTTGCAAATCGGTTGGAAAAAGCGGAAACGGGTTCGTTTCAACTTTAGGAATACACTTGAGACGTTTTGAATTTTCGATTGTTATGCTGTCATTGTTGATTGCTACTTTGCTACCTGCGCGCGAAAGCAGGCTCAGCAAATACTGGTTGTGGTCGTAAACGCAGTTGTGAAGCGTGATTTTGCCGCTGCACATTGCGCTGGCAATCATAAAAGTTCCCGCGACAATACGGTCGCCGATTGGCGTATACTCGACGCTGCGCAATTTTTTCACGCCGTTTATGATGATTGTTGATGTTCCCGCGCCTTTTATTTTAGCGCCCATTTTGTTTAGAAAATTTTGCAAATCGACAATTTCAGGCTCTTTTGCGGCATTGAAGATTGTCGTTGTGCCGATTGTGAGAACGCTTGCGAGCATCAAATTGACTGTTGCACCGACGGACGGGAAATCAAGAAATATTTTCCCGCCACGCATTTGCGAGCCGTCGCAATAGATATTGCCGTGCTGCTCAATTATTTTGACATTCAGGTCTTTCAAACCGCGCAAATGCAAGTCAATCGGTCGTAAGCCTATGTCGCAGCCACCCGGGTAACAAATTTTTGCCTTTTTGAAGCGCCCAAGCAATGCACCCATTGCATAGATTGAGGAGCGAAGCGGGGACGTCAGGTCTAGCCCGATTTCCGATTTTGATGCAGTTGCGCCGTCTACTAACAGTGTTTCATCCCTAAAATCAACTTTCAAGCCGATATGTTGCAAAATTTTTATCATATTTTGTATGTCCAAAAAGTTTGGAACTTTATGTAATGTTGTTGTTTTTTCGCTCAAGATTGCGCCTGCGATTAGGGGTAGCAGTGCGTTTTTGGATGACTCGATTTCGACCTCGCCCAAAAGCGTGTTACCGCCGTTTATTAAAAATTGTTTCATTTTTCCCTCACAAATTAAATTTAACTATTTCATACTATGCGTTCAATTAAAATTTGGGCACATATATGCCTTTTTCGCGTTCAATTTGACTTTGTTTGTGGATGTTGAGAAGTAAGCCGATTGCTGCCAAGAACACTACTATTGAAGTTCCGCCTGCGCTGATGAACGGGAGCGGCAAGCCTGTTGGCGGGATGCTGCCCGTGACTACTGCGATGTTCAAAATCACTTGAATCGTGATAACAAATGTTATGCCGCTAGCAAGCAAACTGCCAAAACGATTTGTCGCATTTTTTGCAATTTTGAAACCATAAAACACAAACACCATAAATACTATTATAATCGCAAGGCAACCAAACAAGCCAAGTTCCTCCCCTATTATTGAAAAGATAAAGTCACTTTCCGAAAATGGTAGAAACAAATATTTTTGACGACTGTTAAACAAGCCAACACCAAAGCAACCGCCTGAGCCTAGCGAGTATAAACTTTGCACGAGTTGAAAGCCCTCATCTTGCGCACTTGACCACGGGTCGAGAAATGCAAGTAGGCGTTTGAGACGATATGGCTCAGCAATGATAAGCAGCGGTATCAAAAATAGAAGTGGCACGGCGAGCATTAGTAGGTGCTTGAGGCGCGCGCCGCCGATGAACAACATAAATATGAAAGTTGCGCCGACACACATTGTAATTGACATATTTGGCTCAAGCATAATTAGGACACACATCATTCCGCCGCCGAGCAAAATCGGCAAAAGCGACTTAAATTTGTGCATATTTTCGTGATTCTTTGCAAGATAGGCGGCGCAAAATATAACTAACCCAAACTTTGCAAATTCACTTGGCTGTATTGTGAACGAACCTATACCAATCCAGCGCGTAGCACCATAATTACTGCGCGAAAGCCCCGGCATAAACACGAGTGCAAGCAAAGCAAGGCTGACAATTAATGAAATTAATCCGTATTTTTTTAGTATGTTGAAATCAATTTTATAAAGCACAAAACAACAAATGAGCCCTATTATCACGCCATAAAGTTGCTTTCGTGCGAAGAAAAATGAGTCGCCATATGTTAGCCATGCTGAATAACTGCTTGCCGAATATATCATTACGACACCGAACAGTGACAAAAACAACACGCAAAGTAATATGGGCATATTTATAAAGCGCAAGGGATTCTTGCGCTCGTTGGTGTTTTTGTAGGCAATCTTTTTCACTATTTCCATAATTCACCTATTTTTTCTATTATTTTTGCAAATCATTGACAATTTGCTTAAAAAAATCGCCACGTTCTTCATAATTTTTGAAAGCGTCAAAACTTGCACACGCGGGGCTAAGCAAGACAACTTCTCCGCTTTTTGCTTTGAGCGCAGCAAATTTCGTGGCTCTTGAAAGAGTTTCGCACCTAAAAATCTGTATATCGTGACGTTTTTTGAGTGCGCGATATAATTTTCTTTGCATTTTACCAAAAAGATATATATACTTTACATTACTTGGCAAATGCTGTGCTAAAATACTAAATTTCTCGCCTTTATCACATCCGCCCAAAAGCAAATTGATAGGTTTATTTATCGCGTTGCAAGCAGTCAAACAACTTTCAATATTTGTGGCCTTGCTGTCGTTGTAATAATCGACATTTTGCAGCCTGCGAACAAATTCAAGACGGTGCGGCGGTGTGTGGAAATTGGAAAGAACGGCGGCGACGTTTTCAATGCTGACTCCTGCCAAAATTGCGACACACGCGGCACACAACATATTTGACAGATTATGTTCGCCAACATAATTTAGTTTTTCAAGTCTTACTACTGCGTATGTTATTATTCCGTCACTAAACATAATTGTTTCATCTTGGACAAAAACGCCTTTACAGGGCTGCTTTGTGCTGAAATAATAGATTCGTGGCAAGATATTTTTAGTACGCTCAAAACAACAATTGTCGTCAAAATTAATGACTGCAAAATCGGTTTTGTTCATATTGTCGAATATTTTGAGCTTTGCAGTGTAGTATTCTTCAATATCTTTGTGAAAGTCTAAGTGGTCGGGCGCAAGATTTAGCAGTGCCGCAATGTGGGGGTGAAAAGATTTTGTTTGCGCTAACTGAAATGATGAACACTCCAAAACTACCCTATCCGCTTGAGATAGGTCTAGTGCCTTTTGTGAAAATGATTTGCCGATGTTGCCGAGTGCAAACGAATTGTATGTCGTGGCAATCATTTCGTTTAGGAGTGTAACGGTTGTTGTTTTGCCATTTGTTCCCGTCACTGCAAACACTGGAGCGGCGCAAAGCCTATAGCCAAATTCAATTTCGCCGATACATTCAATTTGATTTTCATCAATAATTTTGTTTATTTTTTTCGATAAACGCGTTGTTGGACTCAAGATAATCAAGTCCATATCTTGAATAATTTTTGCGGTCAATTTTTCAATGAATACAACATTTTTGTCATTTGCTACTGCTGAAAAGTCCGTCGCATATACATAAACATTTGCATTTAACATTTTGAGTGCACTATATGCTCCCATACCACTAATACCCAGCCCGCAAATCAAAACATTTTTGTCACGATACTGTTCAATTTTACTTACATTATCTTCACGCATTTTTTCATCATTTGGCAAAGAGCACGCTTCAAATTCGTTTTCAAAAATATTTTCATAAGTATTTAGATTTATTTCTTGTTTTTTATATTTCACCGCGATAAAACCTCATATCTATATATACGATTGTCCGTAGCACAATATGATAAACAAAAAAAACATACTATCTACATTTTAAGGTGTGTTTAGTAAATTTTATTTTATATTAAATAATTTAACTGTCTGTAAAAACAAAAAAAGCAAAACCTTTACAAAGTAAATAAGTTTTGCTTTTTAATATAAGATTAAACAGAAATTAAAGATTAAAGATTAATTTGTTGTTTGTCCAAAATATTTTGCCAAAATTGAGGCACCACTCAAGTTTTCTTGAGCATCTTTGCTTGGCTGTTCACTTTCAAAATCAATGGTATCATTATTTTCAACAGTTTCGTCGTTTTCTTCCACTTCATATTCGTCGTATTCGTCTGCGTTTTCAACGGGTTCTTTAAACTGTCCGTTTTCGTCCATTGCTGCAAGGTGTTCCTTGATTTCTTCGTCACTCATTCCCTGCTCGCGCAATCTTTGTTTTTCAAGGCGACGCATTTTTTTATGATAGTCGTTGATTGCGTCATTAATTGCGTTCATTGCCAAAATTGGTGCGTATAATCTTGCTTGCGGGATTTCGCCAAGCCCGTCGATGATTTGCGCTTCGTGCAATTCTTCCGCTTCGCTCACTGAAAGCCCGATAAGTGTTTGGCAAGTAGCGTCCGCAACTGCGATAACTACCGCGCTGCCGAACGCTTTAAATTTAGCATCTTCAATAATTCCATTCTCGTCGACAAGCAGATAAAATTTGATAACTTCGTTTGTATTTGGGTCTTGCGCCATTCCAACGCCGTTTGCACCTCTCAATGTACCAACAAATTGAGGGTTTGCAAATCTATTCATAATTTCATTATTGTACATTGTTAAACTCTCCTATGCTAGATTTTGTAAGCGGTGACATTGAGCGCAATTTCTTGACAATAGCCACCAATTTTTCTACGACATAGTCAATTTCTTCCCTCGATATGTTTTTGGAAATTGAAATTCTAATTGTTCCGCTTGCAAGTTCAGGACTCAATTTGATTGCTTGCAAAACATATGATGGCTCTGGTGAACCAACACTGCACGCTGAACCAACTGAAACGGCGATTCCTTCAAGGTCGAGCATCATCATCAATGCTTCGCCCTCGACCATACCAAATGATAGGTTGATGCTGTTTGGTAGGCGTTGAAACTTGTGTCCGTTCAATTTGACATAAGGGATTTCTTGCATCACTTTGTCGACAAAGTAGTCGCGCATTTTTCTCAACTTTTGACTGTTGATGATAATGTCGCGGCAGGCGATTTCGCACGCCTTGCCAAGCCCTACTGCGCCTGCGACGTTGACTGTTCCGCCACGCAAGTTTCTTTCTTGGTGTCCGCCGTGGATTAGCGGTGCGATTTCGACGCCGTTTTTGATGTACAATGCGCCGATGCCTTTTGGCCCGTTGATTTTGTGCCCTGAGAGCGTCAACATATCAATGCCCATTTCTTTGACGTTGATATTGACGGCGCCGATTGCTTGTGTTGCGTCCGTGTGGAACAAAACGCCGCGTTCTTTGACTGTTTGCGCAATTGCTTTGATGTTTTGGATTGTGCCGATTTCGTTATTTGCGCTCATAATTGAAACAAGTAGTGTATCACTGTCAAGGTTGTGCAAAAGTTCCGCAATGCTGACAAGTCCGTCGGAATCGACTGGAAGATATGTTACCTTAAAGCCACGATTTTCCAAATATTTGCAAGTTTCCAAAACCGATGGATGCTCAATTTGCGACGTGATTATGTGCTTTTTGCCCGTGGTTGCATACTTTTCCGCAATTCCTATCAAAGCCCAGTTGTTTGACTCGGTTGCGCCGCTTGTGAAATAGATTTCGTCGGGATTTGCGCCGATTGCTTTAGCAATTCTTTCGCGCGCGGTATCAAGCGCTGAGTTTGCTTCGCGCCCAAATGAGTGCAAAGAATGTGGGTTTCCGTACTCAAGCGTGAAATACGGCATCATTTCATTCAGCACTTCACTTGAAACAAATGTTGAAGCTGCGTTGTCTAAATAAATTTTGTTCATTTCATTTCTCCTAGGTTGATATAATTTTACCACACATAAGTGATTTTGTCAATAATGGTTGCCTTATTTTATCAAGTTATAATATAGTTTGCCTAAAATAATTACAATTATATACAGCAAAAAACTGAAATTTTAACAAGTATTAGACAAGTTTTTGCAAAACTTTTGCTGCGGCAACGGCGTCGTCGAGTGCGCGGTGCGCCGAAACAAGTTCGACATCAAGAGCAGTGACAACAGTTTTCAGTTTATAGTTTGGCAAACCTTTCAATTTTTTGCGCGCAACGACAAGCGCGTCGATTTGCTCGTTGTCAAAATTATACAATATTGATTTACCATATTTATCAAGGAATTTTGCGTCAAAATCAATATTGTAGGCGGAAAGCACACACCCGCGCGTGAACTTATAAAAGTCCGCTAAAACCAACTCATATGGGGGTGCATTTTCGACCATTTCTTGCGTGATATGCGTCAAATTCGTGATTTCTTCAGGAATTGGGACGGGCGGCTTGACTAGGCTTTCAAAAGAGTCGGTCAATTTGCCCTTTTCGATTTTGACGGCGCCAAGTTCTAGAATATAGCAGTCCTCGACGCTGAGCCCAGTGGTTTCAAAGTCAAACATAACGACGTCGTGAGTCATTAGGTATTCCGAAATTTCTTCTTCCTTTTTCTCCTCAAGCAAGTTCATTTGCGACATTTCGATATATGGCTCGGGCTTTACAACAAGGTATTCATCAAACGGTTTGCGCCATTGTATGTTTTCTTCAGGTTTTTCGCCAAGTTTTGCATACGCAATTGCGCTGATTTTGAACGACCAACGGTTGTTAAAACTATCTAGGTCGCCGCAAAATGCAACGGTATCCCCTACTTTTAGTTGTTTGATTGTTTCAGTCGTGTTTTGTGTTGGGAAATACACGCAAGTCATTTTTCCCCAGTAATCTTCAATTGTGAAGTTGTACAAAGTTTTTTCCTTTGCTTCCTCATCCTGCTTTGCCTTTTTCGGCGTGTAGGTGCGCTCGCGAATGTCTTGGATTGTGCCTGCGATGACAATTTTTTCGCCCGCAGTTTTCAGCTGGTCAAGGCGGAGTGCGACTTCTTCGGGAACTTCGTTTATGAATTTTTCGACGATTTCAAAGCTAAAGTACTTGTCCTCGTCAGGGATAGAAACGTCACGCAAAATTGAAAGTTCCGTTGCGTGGTTGTCATTCATTTTCAAAACACTTGCAAGGTCTTGCTCGGCAAGGTCGTCCTTTAGTGCAATTTCAAAGTTTGCGCAAATGCTCTCTTCTAAAAACGCTTTAAGCGCACTTGCGATGTTTTGTGAAACAAACGCGTCATACAGTGATTTTGTCAGGTTTATTGTAACAACAAAATTGTCGTAATTTTCATTTTGCTTTGAGTCAACAGAATCCACTTGCTTGACGTCAAAGTTGTTTTTTGCAAGCATTGTGTCGACGAACTTTGCGTTTTCTTTAAAAAATTGTTCGGCAAAATGCCAAATGACTTCGACGTCGACATAACTTTTTTTGTATGCGATGATAACTTTATATTTATGCTCCAAATATTTCTCGGTCGCCTGCTTGATTTGTACTTTCTCAATTTCGGTCATCACGCCGAATTTATCGGGAAAAAGAAGTTGGATGCCAACTTCCGCTGTTTTTGTATTATATTTCACAACGTTCAGTTTTAGTTGTTCGTATTTTGGATTTGTTTTTGTCAAATAGTCTAAGTATTCCATAATTATTCCTTTGCAAAATTTCTATCGTTTTTCCTTTTAACTTAAGAAGTGAATGACGTCGATTGAAACAACAAACACTAGCAAAATCATTAGCCCCCAAAAGTGAATTTGCGCCTCGATTTCGCGCTTGATTGGCTTGCGTCGTATCCATTCAATACCTGTGAAAACCATTCGCGCGCCGTCAAGCGACGGAATTGGCAAAATGTTGAACATGGCAAGGTTAACGGCGATAAATGGCAGGAACACAAACAGGTTTGCAAACGACTCCTCCGTGTACGACGCGATTGTTGTGATTGTCGATATTGGACCTGTCACACCACTGAGTGCAACTTGCCCTGTCAGTAGCATAAACAGGAATTTCAGCACTTGCCACGCCATTTCAAACGTCATTGGAACGCTGCGTGCGATTGCTGTCCACAAGCTTTGTGGCGCGGGTGAAACAGTCATACCGAGGTCAAAATAGGTTTTCCCGTCCTCGCCTGTTTTTGTTGCTATATTTAGATACGATTCAATTTTTTCGCCGTTGCGCTTGATTGTTATTGCTACCGTTTCGCTATCTAAGTGTTTGTTTAATAGCACGCTAAAGGTGTTTCCATTGGAAAAATTTATTTTTTCTCCGTCAATGTGCGTGATTACGTCACTTTTTTGCAGGTGCGCATTTGCGCCACTTGGGTCCACCGTTGAAATTTTGGGTATGTCGTACCCAAATGAGACAAGCAAAATTATTGTGAACAAAATTGCGGACAAAAAGTTAAATAGCACGCCCGAAACTTGGACAATCAGTCGTTGCCAGCACGGCTTTGAGTTGAAATCTCCATCCTTTGTCTCCGCGGAATCTTCGCCCGCAAAGGCACAGTAGCCGCCAAGCGGCAGCATACGGATTGAAAATATTTCGCCGTTTTTTTTCTTTTTTGTGTAAATTGCTTTGCCAAAACCGATTGAAAATTCGTCTATCTTGAATTTGAAAATCTTGCCTGCGGTGTAATGCCCAAATTCGTGAATTGTAATCATTAGCAATAACACGGCTAATGCAAGCGCTATGTAGCCAATATATGTCAGCACACCCAAAAAGGTTGTCATTAATTGTGTTACCATATGCCTCCTTCAATTCTTTGAACACCAAACCATATTTGCGAAAAACATTAAGTGTTTATACGAAAATTTAACTATTATGGAGTTTAACTAATTTATTATGTAAAATTTAGCATATAAAATCAATTAAACAATCTATCAAACAAAATATGTACATAATTTAAAAGCGGAATAAAATTCCGCTTATCTTTTGTTAAAAGAAAATTATAAAGAATAACAGAACAAACACCAAGCAGAAGCATATGCCGTTTAGTCTATCCATAAAGCCGCCGTGCCCTGGGAACGCGCGCCCAAAATCTTTGACAAATGCGCGGCGCTTTAGGTAACTAGCGAACAAGTCGCCAGCGCTTGTTGCTAGTGCACCGAAGAACCCGACTAGCGCAAACTGCCACAAGCCAACTTTAGCACTTGTAAAGAGCGCGTTTGTTGCGTCGACGGCTGTGAAGATGCCGTACATCAGCATACTTGCAAGCACGCCAAAAATTACGCCTGTAATGAACCCAGAAACTGTTTTGTTAGGGCTGATTAGCGGGCAAAGTTTTCTTCCTTTGAAGAACATTCCGCCAAGCATTGCAAATGTGTCCGTTGCCATTGAAATTGCAAATGTGAGCAAAATTGCAAACATCCCGATAACTACATTGCTTTGCCCTGTTACAACTATTCCCAAATCAACGATATGGTTGAGCGTGAACATCAGTGACAACAAAATTGATGGATAGATTATTATATTCAATGTTGTCAATGATTTATTCATTAAATAGTCGCGTGGCGAATCAAACTTTTCTTCGTCATACACAATTTTTTGCTTGAAGCAAAATGGTATGATTAGCAAAATGAGCGAAACGGCAATCAAAAGTGACATTTCGACGATTACTAATTCATAGAACTGCATATCCGAAAATCTTGCGACCAAAACGAGCGCCAAGAATGCGACTGGATAGGCATAGTTTATCCATTCAAAGGCGGTGTTGCCGCGCCTTTTGCTGACTCTAATCATTTCGTAAACTGCCACAAGCGTTACGCCGAGCCAAAATACGTCAAAAACGATTGCTTCAAAGTATCTTAATAAAAATGCACACAGCAGCACGCCCAAAATGAGCATTGCTGAGTAAATTCTGTCTTTCATCATAATATTGTTTGTTCCTAATAGTTGTTTTTGCATAATGTATGCTTGTCCGCATACGTTTTTACACAACACAAATAGGTTATGTAAAAACTTTGTAAAAATATCAATCTTTGATTGAGCCAAACTTGCGATTGCGCTTAGAAAAATCTTTCAACGCTTTGTTTAATTTCTTTGGCGTGAAATCGGGCCAAAGAGTTTTTGTAAAGTAAAGTTCGGCATAAGCGCACTGATAGAGCATAAAATTGCTGAGTCTTATATCCCCCGCCGTGCGGATGACAAAGTCAAGTTCAGGCAATCCGCTAGAATAGAGGGCGTCCGCAAAATCTTGCTCCGTGACGACTTCTTTACCTTGCGCTAGCAATGTGTTGCAGGCGTGGACAATGTCGTCGCGCCCACCATAATTTAGCGCAATGTTTAGGATATATCCGTCGCAGTCTTTAGTTTCGTCCTGCGCTTTCTTTATCTCATCTACCAAATCTTGCGGCAGTCGCGAAATGTTCCCCGAAATGTGCAGGCGCGTGTTGCGCTGCTTTATTTCGCTTTCGCGCTCCTCCACACTCTTTTCGTTTCGCTTTTTGATAAAGTCGCGAAGCAAGTCAAAGATGTAGTCAACTTCCTGCTTTGGGCGCTTCCAATTCTCGGTCGAAAAAGCAAAAACCGAAACGCATTTGATGCCGATTTCAAAGCAATAGTCAACGATATTTTCAAGCGCTTCGGCACCCTTCTTATGCCCATACTTGCGCGGCATTTTGCGGCGGGTCGCCCAGCGCCCGTTGCCGTCCATAATAAAGCCTATATGCGTGGGCATTCGCCCTTGTTCAATCAGTTTCATTTTCAATCCTTTTCGTGCCAAAGCGCAAGTCAGTGTAGGCACAAATTCCCTATTTATATTTTACGCCGAAATTTGCAACTTGTTACCTTTATTAAAGGATTGCTCTTTTTCCGTTTTTTATACTCCCCGCGACTATACTTCCATCAATTCGTTTTCTTTGTCTTTTGTCATCGCATCAATTTTATCGGTTGCAGCGTCGAGAATTTTTTGAATTTCTTTTTCAGCAACTTCAAGTTCGTTCTCAGTTAATTTGCTGTCTTTTTTCAATTTTCTATATTCGTCAATGCAGTCTCTACGCAAGTTTCTCATACCAACTTTGCGTTCCTCACACATTTTCTTGACAGTTTTGACAAGTTCTTTTCTTCTTTCTTCCGTCAAAATTGGGAGCGAGAGACGGACGACCTTGCCGTCCTCACTTGGATTAAGTCCCAAATCGGATGCTTGGATTGCTTTCATAATATCTTTGATTGCTGAAGCATCCCACGGCGAAATAACAATTGTGCGTGGGTCTGGGCACATAATGTTTGCCATTTGATTGACTGGCGTCATTGAACCATAGTATTCGACCATAAGCTTGTCAAGCAAACGTGGGTTTGCTCTACCCGCTCTCAAACCTGCGAGTTCACCAGCATATGCTGAAACAGCCTTGTCAAGTTGTTCCTTCATATCTAAAATATATATTTCATTATCTTGATTTAAAAATAACATTTCACACCTTCCTAAATTCTAAAATCAGAAAATACTTTGCGCGCATTCGCACACAAATCGCTTGCGGGGGCGCGCAAAACATATTTCCCAATTCACTGCTAATAATTATACTAGAAAAAACCAAAAAATGCAACTAATCGGACGTCTTTTTCTTGAAATACTTCAGTAAATCGGTTTTTCTTTCTTCCCCTTTGATGAGTCTTGCGATGTTTGAGCGGTGGAAGAAAATTGTCAGCGCCCAAACAATCGCGAGGACGACGTACATTATCGGGCTTGCGCCGTGCGGCATAAAGCAAAGCTGAAGTGCAATGACTAGAGTCACAAAAATCATAGACATAACACTCATATACTTTACAAGCAGCATTACCAAAAAGCAAATGAAGAAAATGATTAGCGTGCAAATTGGCTGCGCGACAATGCACATTCCAAACACGGATGCGACACCTTTGCCGCCCCTGAACTGGTACACAACTGGAAATGCGTGCCCGAGCACTGCGGCAAAGCCACAAAGGTAGAGCGCAAGGTAACTTTCGCTTGTACCCATTAAGATAATGCCGTGCTCAAGTCCTGTATACCCACCAAATGTCAAAACGCCGATAAGAGCAGGCAGCGCGCCTTTCATAATGTCGAGCAAGAAAACAGCAATGCCTGCCTTGCCGCCAAGCGTACGAAGTGTGTTTGTTGCGCCCGGGTTGCCGCTACCTTGCTGCGTTATGTCAACTTTATGTTTGCGGGCGATTATGCGCGCAAAACTAAGGTTGCCAAGCAAATATGAAAAGATTATCAAACCTATCAATAATGTAATTTCCATTTTTTCTCCATTTTTACTATTACTGCATAAGTATACCATATTTGCCGCAAATTATCAAGTTTTAGCAACAAAAAAAGCGGTGCAAAACCTGCATTTGCTCCGCTTTTACTATATTTACTTGTTAGATTAGGCGCAAAAATTAGTCAGCGTTCCAATCTCTCTTTTCCATACCTTCGCCGACTTCAAATACAACAAATCTACGGATAGCGATTTTTTCGCCGATTGACATTGTTGCTTCGTTGATAAGGTCAACAATTTTGAGGTCTGGGTTTTTGACGTATTGTTGTTCCATAAGGCAAACCTCGCCATAGAATTTTTCAATTCTTCCTGCGACAATCTTTTCAGCGATGGCTTCAGGCTTGCCCTCTTCCATTGCTTGCGCTTTGGCAATTTCTTTTTCTTTAGCCAAAACGTCGGCAGGGACATCTTCACGTGTCAAGTATTGTGGACGGCTTGCTGCGATGTGCATTGCAACGTTGTTGCAAAGTTCCGCAAACTTGTCAGTTTTAGCAACAAAGTCTGTTTCGCAGTTTACTTCAACCATAACGCAAATTTGACCTTGACTCATATGGTTGTACATTCCAATTCTACCGTTGGATGCGATTCTATCGCTTTTCTTTGCGGCTTTTGCCATCCCTTTTTCACGGAGCCAGTCAACTGCTTTGTCAAAATCTCCGTCGCACTCAACAAGTGCTTTTTTGCATTCCATCATTCCTGCATCTGTTTTTGCTCTCAATTTAGCAACATCTTGTGCTGATACCATAATTTTATCTCCTAATTTTCAATTTTAATGAAATCAAAATTTGCAATTTACCTGCATTTTGCAAATTTTGAAATCTAGTTCACATATAATAATGATTATTTGTTTTCTTCTGCTTCAGCGATTTTTTCTTCGATAGTCTTTTCTTTCTTTTCTACCTTTTCTTGTTTCACTTCAGCTTTCTTTTCTTTGTTTTCGACTTTCTTGTCGTCTTTCTTTACTGGCTTTTTAGCCTTTTTCTTACCTTTTTTGTTTGCTGCGTCTTCAGCAAGTTCGCTTTCGATAGCGGATGTAACATCGGTTGTTTCAAGCGCTTTTGCGATGTCGAATGCTTCGTCTTCTTCAAGTGCGCTTCTGTCGATTTCGATACCTTCGCGTGCTTCGATAACTGCGTCAGCGAGTGAACCAGCAATCAACTTGATTGCGCGGATAGCGTCGTCGTTTCCTGGGATGCAGATGTCAACGTCGTCAGGGTCGCAGTTTGTGTCGATGAGACCAATCAAAGGAATATTCATCAAGTGTGCTTCTTTGATAGCGATTGCTTCTTTCTTTGAGTCAACGACAAAGATAACCCCTGGCATTGTTGTCATATCGCGGATACCGTTGAGGTTTTTAGCAAGTTTTTCGTGTTCTTGCTTCAATTTGACAACTTCTTTCTTTGGAAGAAGGTCAAATTCACCTGTCTTTTCCATTTGTTCGATTTTCTTCATTTTTTCAACTGAAGAACGAATTGTCTTGAAGTTTGTGAGTGTTCCGCCAAGCCAACGGTTGTTGATGTAGAACATTCCGCAGCGCTTTGCTTCTTGCTCGATTGCTTCACTTGCTTGCTTCTTTGTGCCGACGAACAAGATTGTTTTGCCTTCTTTGACGGCTTCTTTGACATAGTTGTACGCTTCTTCAGCAAGTTTAACTGTGTCTTCAAGATTGATGATGTGGATATCATTTCTTGATGTGAAGATGTACTTCTTCATTTTAGGGTTCCATTTTCTTGTTTGGTGCCCGAAGTGAACCCCTGCTTCAAGCAACTGTTTCATAGATATTATTGGCATAAACTTTATTACCTCCTCGTTTTGCACCCTCAAAGGTTGAAACTCCGCAAAGAACCTACGTTCTAGGCACGACTTTGCGAATACTCTTTGAGTGATTTATATATGAACTTTAATATATTACCACATATTGAAAAAAAATGCAATGATTTTTGCCCACTTTTTCATTTTTTTATAAAAAGAGAACCTTGTTTAATTTGCTAAACAAGATTTTCTTTGAAATCGTTAAATAGAAATTATATTTTTTATACAACAACACAGTTTTTCCACGAGCCGTCACCTGACAATGTGAATATAATATTCATTTGCTCGTTTTCCGCTGTTTGAATTTCATAGCAAGCAAAAATTGTTGGCAATTGCAAAACATCGTCCAATTTTACTTCCAAATCACTACCGAACGGGCGAGTCGCTATAATTTTGTAGGTTTTATTCCAATCAAGTGTTAGAGTTGAGTTAATTGTTCCGCTTATGCAAGAATATTCAGCAATGTGCGTGTTTCCGTCCATAACTGTGAGCACAAGCAAACTATTTGCAGCATTATTGGTTGCTGATATATTTAACTTCGTTTCTTGGGGTTGCGTTGTTAACAAGGATTTAAGAGCCCCCAGAGAGAGATGGAGCGCTACACGAAGACCACAATAGCTTTGAACATTAGTGCCACTTATTCCAGTATATGCAAACGAAAATACTTCGGATGCACTCTCCGAATAACCCGAGCGCAAATATGTCCAACTACTAGAATCTGACGTACGATCATATGGACTAAGTTCCCATAATCCTGTTCTATTGTTTGATTTTGCTATTCCAGTTGCAGTAACATTTGAAAGTTCTCCAATTTTATTATCTTCATCAAACGATTCCCCCGTATTTTGCATTATGCCTGTATCATTTTTGCCATAACCAGTATGAATTGCTTCAAAACAACTTGGTACCCATAATTTGTCACCATATACCGAATCTATTGTACCTTCCCAACTGTTATGCTTGCCACTAAGCCCGTCCATGCCATTCTCTAGCCCAAAGTATGTACCATTATTCTTATATCCACTTGAACCAATGCCTTCATTTACACTATACAATACTCTGCTGCTATTATATGACGTTTGGTAAGCACTACTTTGCCAACCGCCGAGGTTTAGAAAATTCGTTTTGTTTTTGTATTTTGTATTTTTTCCAGATGCATCTAGTCCACTAGCCGAAGAATCAAACTCTTTGCCGTTGCTAGATGATAGTTGATATGGCGCTACTACATATTGGTCGAGAGCGCTATATGTACTCTTCAATGTTTCGTATAGTGGCATAACGGTTTTGTCTCTTAAATAGCTTTGAGAGTAGTTGCCCTCATATCTATATGTTTTGTTATTATATGTAGCGTCTCTACCTGGATTAAATCCTTGAATTGTTGCATATGGGCGCACCATATAAAGTGTAAGTACGTCATTTTTTCCGTTGATTGAACGATATACTGCTTGCCAGTACTGCGACGCAGCGGCATTCACACTGTTTGTTGTTGTCGTTGTGTCCTCAAACAACTTCACAAGTATTTGTGCGTTGCCTTTTTGGTTAGATGTCCAGGCATCTTGGACGCCAAATTTACCAAAGTTTTTGGCTGAATAGTATTTTACGTCACCTGTTCCCATAGAATTGGCTTTGACTTTACTATCATCTAACATATTAAGTAAATCCGCCAAAACTGTTGTGTCCACTGCTCCATCTGTTTTGAATAATGCGTGATTTTTTGCAGAGTTGTTTAACTCGCCTGTTGTTGTGCTTGCTGAACCTGTTTTTTCATCGCGATTTGTGTCTCCAGCAACAAATACAGGCGCGTTTGTGTAGAACGTGTTCGCATTGGGCCCGCCTGCCGTTAGATTATAGTGTGCTGCTAGCCTTGCAAGTGGACACAATGAAAATGCTGCAAATATGCAAATCATCAAAAGCCACATCAGCATTTGTGTGGTTCGAGATATTTTATATTTAGTTTTTGTACCATAATTCGCATAGTGAGGTGCTGAATACAAAACCTCGTCTGCGTTTGAACTATTTTTTGCTTGCTTTGAGGTTGAAGTTTGTCCTAATCGTGGATAACTATTATAC